>JANQGF010000179.1 GCA_028277465.1 Chromatiaceae bacterium | reverse complement strand
ACCAGGAGCATCGCCGGGCGATGTGACTGGTGGCGCGACACCGAAGGCGGGCGTCAAGACAAGTCAGATGGTATGAACATTGACAGAAATCGCCTAAGCAGGTTGGCTGCTGGGGTTCAGTAAGGCGGGGTCGATGATGTCCTGCGCTTGGAGATAGGCGATGACCTCGTCGGCAAGGACCTCTGGGCTCTTCTCGCCGGCAAGCAGTGTCAGCTCGGGTGATCGGGGTGCCTCGTAAGGGTCGTCGATCCCGGTGAAATGTTTGATTTCTCCGGCTCGTGCCTTTTTGTAGAGACCTTTCGGGTCCCTCTTCTCACAGATCTCGATCGGGGTGTCCACGAAGACCTCGATGAACTCGCCCGGCACCATGGTTTGGCGCACCAGATCTCGGTCTCGCCGATAGGGACTGATGAAGGCCGTCAGAGCGATGATCCCAGCCTCCGAGAAGAGCTGCGCGACCGCGCCGATGCGCCGGATGTTCTCTTCCCGGTCAATGGCCGAGAAGCCGAGACCGAAGCGTTGAGCAAACTCCTCACCATGCTTCTCCTTCAGCATCCCAGGCCCCGCGTTGAGACCGTGCCGAACGTTATCGCCGTCGAGGACGGCGCTGCGGATGCGGTAATGATGCAGTCTATGGTCGAGTGTGTTGGCGACCGTGCTCTTGCCGGAACCGCTCAGGCCGGTAAACCAGATGACGCATCCTTTGTGACGATTCAACGCCTCGCGTCGGGAACGGGAAACCTGATGCTCATGCCAGGTAACATTGGTGTCGTTTGCCATAGATCTGTCTCGATCTCATCCTGTCATTTAGTGGTATCGGGTACCGTGAAAGGGGCGCCTGAGGCGCTGTGAATCCCCTCGTTTCTCCAGGAGGCCGGTGGGGAGAAAGACGCACCTGGTGGGGCCGTGGTCCTTCGACGTCCATGCCACCTGGGCGTGCCGGCTATAGATTACCGCGAAAAGCGCGCCGCGGGCGCTCCCACTCGTCCTCTCCCCGGGGAGAGGGTGATGGGGGCGACGTCAAGGCGCAGCAACACGCCACTCTCATCCTCTGCAGGTGAGGGACCAGCATGATGGTGCTTCAGGGTGCGCGGCGCGAAGAGAAGCGCATGGCGAAGGCGTCGATGGCGATGAGGTCGCCGTCCTCGAGTCTTCGGCCGGCCACTCGCGTGCCATTCACGTAGACCCCGTTCTTGCTGTCGAGATCCTCGATAGAGGTCCCATCCTGATCCGTGACCAGCCGGGCGTGACACCGGCTGATCCGAAGATCGCGAATGCAGATGTCGTTGCTCGTGGCACGACCAATGGTGACGGTTTGCTTCGCGAGCGGATACTCGGTGTTGCGGTCATACTCGAGAATCAGCCTGGATACCCGGTCGTTGGCGGTGCCGGTCGTTTGGGCCCGCTGGCGGTCCCTGTCTCCCGCGGGATCCCATTGCAGTGCGTTGAAGGTCGTCTTGACCAGTTCGGGGCTGATCCGATGGATCTGGCCCATGTAGGCGTTGAAGAGCACGAAATCACATAGGGTGTTTATCAGCCGCATGCTGCCACCCGTGTACTGGTGGATCAGCAGCATCGCGCGGTCGGTCAGTGGATTCGTTCGCGAACCACCCGCGATCGCCAATTGGTGTCGGATATAGGAGCTCGTATCGGCCGGACTCAGAGGCGTCAGCCTGGTCTGATAGCGGATCAGTGCCGCCAAGCGTTTGCAGTAGGGTCGAGCCAAGTCCTCGCCCAACGACTCGCGACCCAGCAGCACGACATAGAGCCGAGTCTGCGTGCTCGCATCCGGTTCGATGAGCAGCGGGAGCTGTCGGAAGACCTCTGGCTGGAGATTGTGCGCCTCGTCGATCACGAGAATGGCGCGCTTTCCCGCCTTGTTCCGCTGGCTGAGCCAGCCCCTGAAACGGCCGATCGATCGCATCGGGTCGAGGCGGTCTGCCTGGAGCCCGAAGCCGTGCAAGAGGACTTGTAGAAACTCCTTCTCGGGCAAGAGGGTGTGGTTGATCTTGGCAACCATGCAGGCACCCACCCGGCGGTCGACCACATAGTTGGTCAGGGTCGTCTTACCCGAACCGGGGGCGCCGTCGACGACGACGACACCGCTCTCCGGCTCCTCGAATATGGCCTCGAGCCGGGTCTTTGCTGCCCCGAGCGTCGCGTTCAAGAAGGGTTCGGAGACGTCCGAGGCATTACGGAAGGGCGGTCTGCTGAAGCCGAAGAAATCCAGATAGTTGAGCTTGCCGATCGTGGTGATGCGTGATTGCGCCGTTGACTCGGTCGAGGGCGTTTCGAGTGTCATGGGTCTCGGACCTGCAGCGGGGACGGGCGACGGCCGAGATTGTAAGTCGATTTCTGTCAATTCTCCTACCACCTGGCTTGTCTTGACGCCCGCCTTCGGCGTCGCGCCAGCCGTCACATCGCGCGGCGATGCGCCTGCCGGCGCTTCTTGAAGGCAGACGCCAATCCGGCGCCATCTGGCATGAGAATCTCCGCCAATCGCCTGATACCAAGACCTCATCGGGCCAGTCGGTCAGGCAAGCTTTTCCAGGAGCGACCTTGCCTCGTCGCGCTGCTCATCACGTCCCTCGGCAATGACCTCTTCGAGGATCTCGCGGGCCGCAGCGGAGTCGTCCATTTCGATGTAGGCCCGGGCCAGGTCGAGCTTGGTCGCAGTCTCGTCCCAGATCCCAGAATCCATCTGCCATTGGGAGGAGAGTAGATCAGTGGGGACACTTTCCTGTTCGGGCGGTAGACGGGTATCGCCGGCCTGTTCTCGCGCCCCGCCCTCGATCGGATGTGCATCCGATCCGGACGGACGGGCGCCGGTGACCTCGTTGCGGGCCAAGGTGGGCTCGTCGACCAAGGTGGAATCGAACATGGAGTCCAGGTCATCCATGGCATCCTCGGCTTGGGGTTCCTCCAGAGTCAGTACCAGCTCCGAATCCCCCGCCGGGGTGTTCGCGGCGAGGTTCGCCACTGCATCCTCATCCTTTTTGCCGCGCCCGGCCATATCATCGCAAGGCACCGTGAGCGCCTCGCCGAAGGAATCGCCCAAGGTATCGTCTGCACCGGCGGTCGGCGGTAACGCCAACTCCTCTTCCAAGTCAACCTCTTGGCTATGCAGCTTGGGTAGATCCGGCGCAAGGGTCGCGTCCAGTCCGGCGATGGCCGGCCCCTGCGGCTGCGCCGGCTTGGGTTCGGGTGCGAAGTCGGAGGAGGGGCGCTGAATGTCGCTGATGTCCAGGGAGAAGGAATCGCCTGCATCCACCTCGGCCGAGTCGGACAAGACGCCACCCGAGCCACCTTCTCCCGCCGAGTCCATCAGTTCATCGAGGGGTAAGAGACCCGCTCCCGATTTGCCCCCGCCAGCCGCACGGATCCGGTCCAGAAGCTCCTGCAGCCGCTTCCATTGGACGGGTTCCTCGGTGTCCCCGCCGGCGGAACGGATGGTCTCCATCGACTGCTCGAGCGCGGCAACGTCCTGCGTGCCGGCATAGGCCTCGGCCAACTTGAACTTGATGTCCAAGCGATCCGGGGAGCGCTTCATTTCCTTCAGGAGCAGCTCCTGCGCCTCGCTGTGGCGGCCATAGGCGATATAGATGTCCGCCTCGGACACCACATCGGCTTCGTCCGTCTCGGCGTCGAAGTGGCTCAGTGAGGACATGGAGAGGGGCGTATCGAACCCCCCTTCTTCAGACTTCTCCTGCGTCGACTCCGCGCCGGACAAGGACTCTGATTCGCCCTTCGTCGCCACGCTGGAAGGGCGCGTCTCTCCGAGTCGCTGAATCGAATCGCGCGGCTCCTCGGTCGCTGCAGCGGCCGGGGCGAAATCGGCCTGGTCGAGCTCTAGGTCCTTCTCCTGCTCGCGTCGCCGACGCCGACCCGTTGCCCAGAACGCCAGAACGAGACCCAAGAGACCCGCGCCCCCGAGTCCCGCGAGCGGAAGGGCCAATGACTCCCAAGTCGTAGCGCTCCCCTCTGGGGCCTTCTCCAGCCCTTCCGTCGGGCCTGCGGCGCCCGTCGGCTCTTCGGGCTGGGGGTCTGCGGATCCGAGCTCAGACGGCTCGACCACCACCTGGGCCGGCTCGCTCGGGGCTGGGGTGGGAACTGGCACCAGCTCCCTCGGCGTCTCGGACGGGGCAGCCTCATCCAATGGCGCTTCGGCTCCCGGTGACTCGGCCACTTCCGCCGCGGCGCCGGCCGCGGGTGAGTCGGTCTCCAATGCCTCGGCGCCTGGGCTCTCGGTCGGGGGGAATGACTCGGTCTGCGGCTCCTCCATCGCGACTTCGACGGGCTCGGTGTCAAGGGTAGGGTCTGCGACCGTATCCGGTGAAACTGGTGTCACGAGGGGCGTCTCGGTTGGCCCTTCAGCCAAGACGCCAGGCACCCCCTGGGCCTCCTGGATGCGCGCCAGCTCGGCGTTGCGCAGTTGCAACAATCCCTGGATATCCGCCAGTTGTCCCTCCAGCTCCCTGATACGCCCTCTGAGTTCCTCCGTCTCCTGGCGGGCACTCTCGCTGGTTTCCAGAGCGAGCATCAACTCACGCTGCATCGCCGGCGAGTCGGCCGCCGATGGCGTGCGCGTCGCCGCCTGCGCGGGGGCGGGTGCAGGGCCAGTCGGTACTCCTTCTCGGCTGGACACGACGCTGGTGGTTGGTGTCGTACCTGCGATGCGCAGCCGCGATGAATGCGTTTCCGGGGGAATCCGGGTGATTGGAGCACGATGAACGGCACCGCCCCGAAGGGCGGTCTGGAACTCGCGATCGGCAGCCGAGGTGTCGAGGGCGAAGAGCTCATCGCGAGTGGGGATGATGAGGGTCTCGCCGACGCGTAGCCGATTGATGTTGCCCCGCACGAAGGCGCCCTGATTGTTGCGGTACAGTGCCATCGCGGTCTGGTTGATGCTGGCACCAGCCGGTCTGTGGGCGCGCGCGAGGGCCCACAGGTTTGCACCCTGTCGCACTGGGCCGATAGAGAGGGGGAAGCCCTCGCCTGGGGAGGGTCCATGAGCGGATCGAGAGGCGGCCACGCCCCCCGTGCCCGCATCTGGCCGCGCCGCACCGGCGGCGACGGGCGTCCTCACAGCCGGCGCCCGGCGACTGGCCAGCACCGGCGGATCCAGGAGCACGGTGTACTCCTTGATCAACTGGCCAGTCGGCCAGACGACCTCGATGAGCAGGTCCAGATAGGGCTCGCGGATCGGATCACGACTCGAGACCCGAATCACCGGCCGACCCCGAGGCGAGATCTCGGGTTCGAAACGAAGCCTCGTCAAATAGTAGTAACGATCCAGGCCGGCCTTGGCAAAGGCCTCCTCGGAAGCGATCTTGGCCTTGACCGCATCGAGCTCGTCGGGGTCGATGTCGAGGAGCTCGATCTCACCGGCGAAGGGTTGGTTAAGAGCGGATTGTGTATCAAGCCCCCCCAATCCGAGGGCGGAGGCATCGGTGCCGGCCAGGACCATCGTCATGGTCGACGCTAGAATGAGCTTGCGAGACATCCTCTTCCCTCTTGAACCAAGCAACGACGTACATCGATGGATTCAAAGACCCCGAGCCTGTTCGTCCCTGTCGTCTCAAGGATGGCGTCAGTGATGACCCGATGGCCGTTGCCGTCGACGGGACGGGGCCACGATCGAACGGCGTGCACCATATAAGGTTGCAAGGCCATGACTCTAAGGAAACCTCGCGACCCAAACTGGATGACCCATCACAGAATGCCGAATAACCCCGCATTTGCCCGAACTATATCCGATTGGCGATGATTCACCAAGACCCACCTCGGCAGCTCGGTCGGGCGGATCAGCGGCCGCGCAGAATGGTCAGCATCCGCCGCAAAGGCTCGGCGGCGCCCCAGAGCAGCTGGTCACCAACCGTGAAAGCGGAGAGATAACCCCGGCCCAGGTTCATCTTGCGCAAGCGACCAACAGGGATCGAGAGGGTGCCGGTCACCCTGGCTGGCGAGAGCTCGCGAATGCTCTGGTCGCGATCGTTCGGAATCACTCGTGTCCACTCGTTGGCGTGAGCGATCAGCTGTTCGATCTCCGCGATGGCAAGGTCGCGCTTCAACTTGATGGTCAGGCCCTGACAATGGCAGCGCATGGCGCCGACGCGCACGCAGATGCCGTCGACTGGGACGGGCTGTGACTCCAATCCGAGGATCCGGTTCGTCTCCGCTTGGCCCTTCCATTCCTCCCGGCTCTGACCATTGTCCATTTGTCGGTCGATCCATGGGATGAGGCTCCCGGCCAATGGGACGCCGAAGTGAGTGGTGGGAAAGTCGTTGTCCGACATCGCCTGGCTCACCCCCTTGTCGATGTCCAGGATCGCGGACGCCGGATCCTCAAGCAATGGGCGAACCGCTCCACCGAGCACCGCCATCTGCTCCAGAAGCTCGCGCATGTTCTTGGCCCCGGCGCCCGAGGCCGCCTGGTAGGTCATGGCGCTGACCCACTCCACCAAGTCGGCGCGGAAGAGCCCCCCGATCGCCATGAGCATCAGGCTCAGGGTACAGTTTCCGCCGATGAAGTCGCGTTTGCCGGCGTCCAACGCCGACTCGATCAGCGATCGGTTGACGGGATCCAGGATGATGGTGGCGTCGGGTTCCATCCGCAGGGCCGAGGCGGCGTCCACCCAGTGACCGGACCAGCCGGCGGCTCGCAAGCGCGGATGGATGGCCTTGGTGTAGTCGCTGCCCTGGGAGGTGAGGATGACGTCCATCGCCGACAGGGCATCCAGCGCGGTGGCATCGAGCAAGGGCTGGGCGCCCCGCCCGACGTCCGGGCCGGGCTGCCCGACCTGGGAGGTCGTGAAGAACACCGGCTCTTCGATCCATGCGAAGTCATTCTCGGCACGCATGCGTTCCATCAGGACCGAACCAACCATGCCGCGCCAACCGACAAAACCGACCCGCTTCATGTGACGGACTCCAAACGCTGATTCATGCTCGCCCCTGGACCGGTGCGAGCGCCGCGACCACCGCATCGCCCATCTCGGCGGTCCCCACTTGTCGCATACCGGGCGACATGATATCGGCGGTCCGCAGTCCTTGCTCGAGGACCCTGGACACGGCTGCTTCAACCCGCTCCGCGACCGCCGGTGCATCGAGCGAGTAGCGCAGCATCATGGCCACCGAGAGGATGGTTGCCAGCGGATTGGCGGCCCCCTTGCCGGCGATGTCCGGTGCCGAACCATGGATGGGCTCGTACATGCCCTGTCCCGCGGCATTGAGCGACGCCGAGGGCAGCATCCCGATGGAGCCGGTCAGCATGGCCGCACAGTCGGAGAGGATGTCCCCGAACATGTTGGTCGTGACCAGGACGTCGAACTGCTTGGGGGCCCGAACCAGCTGCATGGCCGCGTTATCGACATACATGTGACTCAGGGTGATCTCAGGGTATTGGGTGGCGACTCGGGTGGCGACCTCACGCCACATCTCGGTGCATTCCAGCACGTTCGCCTTGTCCACCGAACAGACCCGCTTGCCGCGCTTCATGGCGATGTCGCAGGCGACCCGACAGATCCGCTCGACCTCGGACTCGGTGTAGACCAGTGTATTGACCCCTCGCCGTTCGCCGGACGGCAGGGTTTCCACACCACGAGGCTGGCCGAAATAGATCCCGCCGGTCAACTCCCGGACGATCATGATATCCAGACCGGAGACCACCTCTGGCTTCAGGGTCGAGGCATCCGCGAGCTGAGGATAGAGGATGGCTGGGCGCAGATTCGCGAACAGGCCCAGGCCAGCGCGCAATCCCAGCAACCCCTTCTCCGGGCGCTTGGAGATATGCAGCGGCTCCCATTTCGGACCGCCGACCGCCCCGAGCAGGACGGCGTCGGCCGCCTTGGCCGCGGTCAGCGTCTCTTCGGGGAGCGGGTCGCCCAGCGCATCGTAGGCGGCGCCACCCACCAGGCCCTCGCGCAGCGTCAGTGTCACCGCACCCTCGGCCTGGAGTGCCTCCAGCACCTTGACCGCCTCGGCCAAGATCTCTGGGCCGATGCCGTCGCCTGCCAGGACCAAAATCTCTTTACTCAAACCCGATTCTCCCACTCACCGATGGACTGCCGACCCAGCGTGGCCCGGGTCCACAGTCAGTCGAAAACCCAGGATGCGCCTCGAGCCCGAAGCGCAATGGCCTCGCTCTCCCGTTCACTTGCTTCGATCCCGCTACGTCGGACAGGGTCCTAAACCTCGAGGAACAGCCAAGGCACCTCGCGCCGCCGCCGCTCTTCATAGGCGCCGATCGTCTCGACTTCCTCGAGGGTCACCCCGATATCGTCGAGCCCCGCGAGCAGACGCTGTTTGCTACCCGCGTCGACCTCGAATGGGATCGGCGTGCCCGCTCCCAGGGTCGGGGTCAGGGTCTGGGCGGCGAGGTCGACCCTGATCTGGAGCGGCGTCTCGCCAGTCGCCCGGGCGAAGAGATCCTCCACCACCTTGGCGTCGAGCACCAGGGGAAGGATGCCGTTCTTGAAACAGTTATTGAAGAAGATGTCCGCGAAGCTCGGCGCGAGGAGGACTCGGAAACCGAAGTCCAGCAAGGCCCAGGGCGCATGCTCGCGCGATGACCCGCAGCCGAAGTTCTCGCGGGTCAAGAGGATCCGGGCCCCGGCGTAACGCGGGTCATTGAGCACGAAATCCGGATTGAGTGGCCGATCGTCGCAGTCCATCTCCGGCTCGCCATGGTCCAGGTAGCGCCACTCGTCGAACAGATAGGGACCGAAGCCGGTCCGCTTGACGCTCTTGAGGAATTGCTTGGGGATGATGGCGTCGGTGTCCACATTCGCACGGTCCAAGGGCGCCACGATCCCAGTGAAATTCTCGAAGGCCTCCATCTAGAGTCCCCTCACATCGACGAAATGACCCGCCACGGCGGCCGCGGCCGCCATGGCGGGGCTGACCAGATGGGTGCGTCCGCCTTGACCCTGCCGACCCTCGAAGTTGCGGTTGGAGGTCGAAGCGCAACGCTCGCCCGGCTCGAGCCGGTCCGCGTTCATGGCCAGACACATGGAGCAACCGGGCTCGCGCCATTCGAAGCCGGCTGAGGTGAAGACCCGGTCGAGGCCCTCGGCCTCGGCCTGTCGTTTGACCGGGCCCGATCCGGGCACGACCAACGCCAGCTTGATGCCATCGGCCACTGTGCGCCCCTTCACGACCTCGGCGGCGGCGCGCAGGTCCTCGATCCGCCCGTTGGTGCAGGAGCCGATGAAGATCTTGTCCGGTCGGATCGCGGTGATCGGCGTGCCCGGCGTCAGACCCATGTAGGCCAGGGCGCGACGAACGCCGCTCGCTTTGACCGGATCCTCCTCCTGATCTGGATCCGGCAACCGGCCATCGATCGACGCGACCATCTCCGGTGAGGTCCCCCAGGTGACCTGCGGCTTGATGCTGGAGGCGTCCAGGCTGACGACCCGGTCGAAGTCGGCGCCATCATCGCTGACCAGGGTTCGCCAATGTGCGGCGGCCCGCTCGAAGAGCTCGCCGGCCGGCGCGTAAGGGCGCCCGCGCAGATAGTCGATCGTCGTCTCGTCCACGGCAATCAGACCGGCCCGTGCACCTGCCTCGATCGTCATGTTGCAGACGGTCATCCGACCTTCCATCGACAGGGTGCGAATGGCGTCACCCGCAAACTCGATGACATAGCCAGTGCCGCCGGCGGTCCCGATCTCGCCGATGACGGCAAGCACCAAGTCCTTCGCCGTGACACCCGGCGCTGGCTGGCCATCGAGTTTGATCAGCATCCTCTTGGACTTGCGCTGAATCAAACATTGGGTGGCGAGAACGTGCTCGACCTCGGAGGTCCCGATCCCGAAGGCGAGGGCACCGAAGGCACCGTGGGTGGAGGTATGTGAATCACCGCAAACGATGGTGCTACCGGGAAGGGTGAAGCCCTGCTCGGGTCCGACGATATGGACAATGCCCTGGCGCGGATCCGACATGCGAAACTCGGTGATCCCGAACCGGTCACAGTTGGCGTCCAGGGTCTCCACTTGCAGCCTCGAGACCGGATCGGCGATTCCGGCGCCGCGGTCAGTGGTCGGGACATTATGGTCCGGGACCGCCAAGTTGGCTCTCTCCCGCCTGGGTGATCGGCCAGCGAGCCTCAAACCCTCGAAGGCCTGCGGGGAGGTCACCTCATGGATCAGCTGACGGTCGATATAGAGCAATGCCGTGCCGTCTTCGTCGACACGCACCAGGTGGTCGTCCCAGAGTTTATCGTAGAGGGTCTTAGCGCCCACGGCCCTGCCTCGGTGCAAGAACAGAATCCATAAGAGTAGTCGGGGCCAGGCCCAAACTCAATTGAAGCTTCAGGAGAGACATTTGCGTTGTCGCGTTTCGCGAGCACCAGAGAATCCCAGCCGGGCGCGACGGCGGCCGGCAGAACGGCCCAACGGAGGTCAGAGTCCGCGAGAGCGCAGCCTGACGGAGATAGATAAGAATGATTCTTATCGATATGCAAAGGGAGGGCGAGCGCCCCACTACTCGGACGTGCGGGGTGGGGACGAAGAGGCGTCGGTCGTTCTCGTCGAGCTTGATGCGCCCGTACGGCCTCGATCATCGGTTGGTCCAAGCACCTAGTTGGTGGGAGCGGCGCCCCGCCGCGATCGCGCGCTCTTCGCGGCGGGGCGCCGCTCCCACGTGATGC
>JANQGF010000158.1 GCA_028277465.1 Chromatiaceae bacterium | reverse complement strand
TCCAGCAGCCAGGCCAGCATGGAATCCTGGTCGAGGCCCCTCTCCGGGTCACAGGCCAACAAGGGTCGTCCGACACGACGGGCGATCCGGGCAGTGAGGTGGGTTCCGCCGGTCATGACACGGCGATAGAGGATCAGGGTCCCGTCGCTCTCGAGGACATTCCGTTCGGTCCGCTCGGCGTAATCGCGGCTGGGGGTCTCCCGGAGCCGATAGCCGTCGGGGATGACGCCGTCTTCGGCACGCCGCCCCCGTGGACACCAGCCACCGATCTCGAGTCCCAGTCTGAGTGCGGCATCCAGGGCCGCCCGATCGACCCCCGTCTGCCCGCCCGAGATCACCCTGAGCCTCACCGCGATCGGCTCCCTTGGGGGTGACACCGGGAGCGACGCGGCCCCCGTCCAGGCGCGACGGCCGAAACCAATGTGGGCTGCCGCCGGTCCTCCCATTCTCGACCAGTACCCCGTTTCGCCTTTGCAACAGCGGCCGCTATTCCTGCGCCCGCGCGCCTTGCATTCGGCCGCTTCTCGCCGTGCTGAGAACGCAAAACAAGGTGAAATGGGGTACCAGTCATGGCTCTCGATCAGGTCGTTGTGCGATCAGGATCGCTCGCACGGGTGCGGGCAGGCCCTCGATGGCCGAGAATCGGACGCATCTCGTGCCTTGGCGATGATCGCATTCCCAGGGGCAGAGTGTCACCGAAACGGGACCACCCGGTCCAATGGCCCGTTCGACGCACGAGAGCCGCTTGCTAAAATGATAGTGTCCACCATCCGCGCCAAGACCGACAAACAGGGAAACCGATCATGAGCATGAGCAACATCCACCAACTCATCGAGGATGAGACCCCTCTGGATTCTTACGACGACACGGCGGCGGCTGTCCCGGAAGATGTCGACCTGAGCGATCCCTCGCTCTATCTCAATCGTGAGCTGACCTGGCTCGCCTTCAACCGCCGCGTGCTCCATGAGGCAGAGGACCCGCGGACACCCCTCCTGGAACGGGTCAAATTCCTGGCGATCGTCAGCAACAATCTGGACGAATTCTTCATGAAGCGGATCGGCGGGCTCAAGCAGCAGATCGCCGCCGGGGTGCACCGGGCCAGCCTGGACGGTCGCAGCCCCGTCCAGCAACTCCGGGAATGTCATGCGGTCGTGCGCGCCTTTCAGAGCGAGCGGCGACGCATCTACGACGAGCTGATGCAGGAGCTGGCCGCATACGACATCCGGATCACCCAGTACGATCAGCTAACGGTCGAGCAGCGGGAGCGGCTGCGCGAGCACTTTCGCGCCAACATCTTTCCCATGCTCACTCCGCTCGCGATGGACCCGGCCCATCCCTTTCCCTTCGTCTCCAACCTGACGCTGAACCTTCTGGTTACGCTGCGCTTCCCCGGCGGGAGCGAGGTCTACATGGCCCGGGTCAAGGTCCCAGTCAGCAAGGATGTCTCCAAGCGCCTCATCGCGGTGGACGGCGGCTTCACCTTCGTGACCCTGGAAGACCTCATGGTCAACAACCTCGACATGCTGTTTCCGGGCATGGAGTTCGTCTCCTGCGCCCTCTTTCGGGTGACGCGCAATGCCATCGTGGAGCCAGACGTGGAGGCCGCCAACGACCTCCTGGAGATGATCGAGAGCGAGCTGCGCGAGCGTCACTTCGCGCCGATCGTACGCCTGGAGGTGCAGCCCAAGATGGAGGCCACGCACCGGGGCATGCTGGCGGCCGAGCTCGGTCTGAACGAAGAGGAGGACGTCTTCGAGGTCGAGGGGATGATAGCCACACGCGACCTCTTCGAGCTGGCCTCGCTCGACGTGCCGGAGCTGCACGACGAGCCCCATCGCCCTGTGGATCATCCCTTGCTCGCCAACGACCGGCGCAACATCTTCCACATCATCCGGGAGAACGGCCCGCTCCTGCTGCAGCACCCCTATCAGCCCTTCAGCACCACGGTCGAGCGCTTCCTGCGCACTGCCGCCGATGACCCCAAGGTATTGGCGATCAAGATGACCCTCTACCGCACCTCCGGCGGGGCCATCCTGGACTCTCTGATTCAGGCCGCCCGCAACGGCAAGCAGGTCGCGGTCCTGGTAGAGCTCAAGGCACGCTTCGACGAGGCGGCCAACATCGTCTGGGCGCGCCGGCTGGAGGCCGAGGGGATCCACGTCAACTATGGCGTCATGGGGCTCAAGACCCATAGCAAGCTCATCTTCGTGGTCCGTCGCGACTATTCGCAACTGCGTCGCTACTATCATGTCGGCACCGGCAACTATCACCCGGGCACCGCCAAGCTCTACACCGACCTCGGCATTCTCGGATGCGACGAGGAGATCGGCCAAGACCTGACCGAGCTCTTCAACTATCTCACGGGCTATTCGCCACCGCCGAGCTATCGCAAGATCCTGGCCGCGCCCTACACCCTCAAGCGCGGGCTGGTGGAGAAGATCAACCGCGAGATCGAGCATCAGCAGCGCGACGGCAGCGGATTGATCCAGATGAAGATGAACGCGCTCGAAGACGCCGACATCACACTTGCCCTCTACAAGGCCAGCCGCGCCGGGGTGAAGGTCGACCTCATCATTCGCGATACCTGCCGCTTCCGACCAGGACTACCCGGCATCAGCGAACAGGCCCGCGTCGTCAGCATCGTCGGGCGCTTCCTGGAGCACGCCCGGATCATCTATTTCCGTAACGGAGGCGAGGAGGAGTATTACATCGGGTCGGCGGACATGATGGGCCGCAACCTCGACAGCCGCGTCGAGGTCCACGCCCCGGTCGAGAACCCGGAGCTGCGCCAAGAGCTGCGGCTGATCCTGGACGTCCAGTTCGCCGACACCCGCTCCGCCTGGGACATGGACGCCGATGCCAACTATACCCAGCGCAGGCCGGAAGACGAGACGACCAAAGGGGCGCAGGAGACCCTGATCGGTGTGGCGGAGAAACGTCTTGCCGCGGCGGCCAAGCACAAGGAGAAGAAGGTCCGCTCCAAGCTGCTGAGCCATTTCCAATGGCGCCTGCGCGAGAGGCATCTGCAATAGCGCCCGGTGCCCAGCAGTCTGCTCGGCGCCGCGGCCCGCCGAGCCCGGCTGTCTCGGCTCCTAGATCTCAGGTCTCAGGTCTCAGGGGTGGGCGATCTCCTTGTCGGTGAAGAGATAATCCCTGAGTTCCTTGTCGAAGCTCGGATCCTTGCGGCGGATCCACTCCAGCAACATGGCGGCGTGCTCCTTCTCCTCATCGCGATTGTGGGCGAGGATCGCCTTGAGATCCTCGTCCTGACAAGCGTCGACACGCTGATTGTACCAATCGGCCGCCTCCAGCTCCTCCATCAGTGAGACGATGGCCCGATGCATGTCGCGGGTCTCGTCGGATAGCTCCTGGATCGGCTCGTGATAGCCTTCATTCGCCATGGTCGAATCTCCTGACTCACACAATGATCGCGCGCAACCGGCCAAGGCCGCACGGCTCGGGCCATTGTCCGAAGCCCACCCCCAAAACACAACCGCAACGATCGGGGGAGAAGAACGACCCTCGCCTCAATAACCCTGACGCCGCAGCGTCTCGATCAGGATCTCGCGGTTGCGATAGCGGACGTCCTGGCCCAGCGCCACATAGATCACCTGCTCGGCGATGTTGGACCCGTGATTGCCGATCCGGTCCAGTGCATGGGCACCATGGAGCAGACAGAATCGCTGGCGTGTGGGCAGATCCTCTCGATCTGGTGCATTCAGGAGCGCCCGGACCTCGGCCGCGTAGCGGTCGCGCTCCGACTCGCCTTCCATGATACCGAGCGCGAGTGCGACATCGAAGGTGGTCAGCGCCTGAATGCCACGCTCGAACAGACAACAGACGTGTTCGTCGAGCCGGCGCACCGCCTGCTGCAAGTCGTCCGGCAAGGGGTCGGAATCGGCCCTCAGCCCTTGCAGCTCGAGTGCCTGATGGGCGATCCGCACCGCCTTGTCCCCGGCACGCTCGACCTCGCCAGCGACCTTCGACAGGGCCAACACGATGCGCAGGTCGACCGCCGCGGGCTGGCGACGCGCGATCAGCTGAAACACCTCCTCGTCGGCATCGAGGGACAGAAAGTCGATCTGAGGCTCACGATCGAGCACCCGAAAGGCCTGGGTCTCCTCGCGCTCGAGCAGGGCGGCGATCGCTGCCTGCGTCTGTTCGACGACTCGCTCACCCATCTCCAGGACGATTCCGCGCAGCTTGGCGAGCTCTTGGTCATAGCGGCGCACCGTATGCCCGGTGACGGGATCGACGGTCGGCGGATCGGGCCTGGGGTCGCTCATACTCGCTCCGGGCGATTCTCGAACCACCGGACCAACACTAGCCGAAACGCCCGGTGATGTAATCCTCGGTCAGCTTGTGCTGGGGGCTGGTGAAGATCCGATTGGTCTCCCCGACCTCGATGAGGTCACCCAGATGGAAATAGGCCGTGCGCTGAGAGACGCGCGCGGCCTGCTGCATCGAGTGGGTCACGATGGCGATACTGTAGTTGGCACGCAGCTCGTCGATCAGCTCCTCGACGATGGCGGTCGCAATGGGGTCCAAGGCCGAGCAGGGCTCGTCCATCAGGATGACCTCGGGCGACACGGCGATGGTGCGCGCGATACAAAGCCGCTGTTGCTGGCCGCCGGAGAGACCCGTGCCCGGCTGATCGAGTCGATCCTTGACCTCATTCCAAAGGCCAGCCCTGGTCAGGCTGGTCTCGACCAGTTCGTCGAGCTCCGCCTTGTTGTTCGTCAGGCCGTGGATGCGCGGCCCGTAGGCGACGTTCTCATAGATGGACTTGGGGAAAGGATTCGGTTTCTGGAAGACCATCCCGACCCGGGCCCGCAAGGGGACGGGGTCGAGCCCCTTGTCGTAGATCTCCTGACCATCGAGCCGAATCGAGCCCGCGACCCGGCAGCCTTCGATGGTGTCGTTCATGCGGTTCAGACAGCGCAGGAAGGTGGACTTGCCGCAACCCGAGGGGCCGATCATGGAGACCACCTCGTGCTTGCCGATATCCAGGCTGACACCCTTGATCGCCTGCTTGCTGCCGTACCAGACGTCCACGTCGCGGCAGACCATCCGGGCATCGGGGCTCGTGAAATCCCCGACCGTGGCCCTGGAATGGCGTTGCTCCGCCAGCTCGGCCGAGCTGGTCGCGCCGGTCGTCTTTCCCATCACATCAATCGTGGTGCTCATGACTTGTTGCCTTGATTTCGATGGCTCCGGTGCCTGCCCTACCAGCGCCGCTCGAAACGACGGCGCAGCAGGACCGCAGCCAGATTCATCAGGAAGAGGAAGCCCAGCAGGACCATGATGGCCGCCGAGGTTCGCTCCACGAAGCCGCGTTCCGGGCTATCCGCCCACAGGAAGATCTGCACCGGCAGGACCGTCGAGGGATCCGTAAAGCCGCCGGGCACGTCGACGATGAAGGCGATCATGCCGATCATCAGCAGCGGGGCCGTCTCGCCCAACGCCTGGGCCATGCCGATGATGGTGCCCGTCAGCATCCCGGGCATCGCCAGGGGCAGCACATGGTGGAACTGAGTCTGCAGGGGTGAGGCGCCGACACCGAGCGCGGCCTCGCGGATGGAGGGTGGGACCGACTTCAGGGCAGCGCGACTGGCGATGATGATGGTCGGCAGCGTCATGAGGGTCAGCACCAGGGCCGCCACCAGCGGCGTCGAGCGAGGCACGCCGAAAAACCCGATGAAGACCGCCAGACCCAGCAAACCGAAGACGATGGAGGGCACCGCGGCCAGGTTGTTGATGTTGACCTCGATGAGATCGGTCCAGCGATTCTTGGGCGCGAACTCCTCCAAATAGATGGCAGCCCCCACCCCGATCGGGAAGGAGAGCACCAGAGCCAACGCCAGGGTGTAGAAGGAACCCATGAGCGCGCCGGCGATCCCAGCCAGCTCGGGCTCCCGGGAGGTGCCGTGGGTGAAGAAGATGGTATTGAAGCGCTTCTCGATCCGGTCTTGTCCCAGCAGCCGATCGACCCACAGGAGCATGTCGTCCTTGACCCGACGGTCGCCCTCCGGGGCATCACGATCGATGTGCCCCTTCATGAGCATGTCGATGTCGTCGTCGGCCAAGAGCCAGAGCTCTTGGGTGGTGCCGATGAGGCCGGGGTCGGCCATGACGCGCTCACGCACCAGCTGGGGCGCTCCGACGCTGATCATGGAATAGAGCCGACGCAGATCGCGCCGCGCCGTGACCTCCGGATACATCTCGCGCAACGTCTTGCGAATCGGCGCCATATAGTTCGCCATGGCGAGCGTCTGCGGATCTCGCGTCCCGGCGGGATCGAGGATGTCCTCCGTCAGCGTCACGGGCAGGCGGACATAGGTCTGCTGAAAGGCCGTGTAGCCCTTGCCGATGATATCGGCGAAGAGCAGCACCACGAAGGCGAGCCCGAGACCGACCGCGGTCGCACCCATGAATCGGAACCGCCGCTCCTTGGCGTAGCGACGCTTGAGCGAGGCGTTGACGACATCGATCGCGCGGCGGGGCGGGGCACCCGGCCCGGAAACGGCTTCATTACTCATATTGCTCTCGATACTTGCGCACGATCGACAGTGCGATGACGTTCAGGGTCAGGGTCACCAGGAAGAGCGTCAGACCTAGGGCGAAGGCCGCGAGGGTCTTGGCGCTGTCGAACTCCTGGTCGCCCGTCAGCAGGGTCACGATCTGAACCGTCACCGTGGTGACACTGTCCAGCGGGTTGGCGGTCAGATTCGCGGCCAACCCGGCCGCCATGACCACGATCATGGTCTCGCCGATCGCCCGCGAGACCGCGAGCAGGATGCCGCCGACGATCCCCGGCAGGGCGGCCGGCACGATGACCCGCCGGATGGTCTCGGACTGAGTGGCGCCCAGGGCGTAGGAGCCGTCCCGCATGGATTGGGGAACGGCGTTGATCACGTCGTCAGACAGAGAGGACACGAAGGGGATGATCATGATTCCCATGACCATCCCGGCCGCCAGGGCGCTCTCCGAGGCGACCTCCAACCCGATCGCGGCGCCCAGATCGCGGACCAAGGGTGCCACCGTCAGGGCCGCGAAGAAGCCATACACCACGGTCGGGATCCCGGCCAGGACCTCGATGACCGGCTTGGCGACGGCACGCACGTTGCGCGGGGCGTATTCGGACAGATAGATGGCCGACATCAGCCCGATGGGCACGGCCACCAGCATCGCGATCACGGAGACCATCAGGGTCCCGCTGAAGAGCGGCACCGCACCGAAGGCGCCCGAGGCACCGACCTGATCGGCACGCAACGCAATCTGCGGGCTCCAGTCGACCCCGAAGAAGAACTCGAGCGGCGAGACCCTCTGAAAGAACAGCAGGGACTCGAAGAGAACCGAGAGCACGATGCCCAAGGTGGTCATGATGGCGATCGACGAGAAGACGATCATGATCACCATCACGATGGATTCGACCCGATTGCGGGCGCGCATCCTCGGCTCGGTCCGGCGCCACGCAAAGGCCATGCCGCCGACCGCCAGGGCCAGAACCGCCAGCCACATGGCCCGATCGGACAGGCGCTCCAACCTCAGATACTGGTCGGCGGCCGCCTGGATCTCGGGTGTCACGGAGGTCGAGACGATGTTCCCCGTGGCCAGATTCTTGATGTCGTTGACCAGCAGGCCAACGCGACCCGCGGATTGACCTTCCACCAGCTCGGTCGGCAGGCTGGCTGTGACCAGACTGGTGATGATCTGGTCCTGAGCACCGATCCACAGCCCCATCAGGAGGACCGCCGGGATTCCGGCCCAGAGCGCGGCGTAGAGCCCGTAATAGGCGGGCAGCGAGTGCAACGTCTTGATCTGGGCCACGCCGCCGGCACCGGCCACGGCCCGTCTGCGGCCAAAGTGGTAGGCCAAGGCCATCAGCGCGAGCAACAGAAGGATGAGGGTCCAGGCGTACATCGAGATCCCGCTGGGTTGAAAAAAACAGTAGCCGATGGCCGCGAGCGGCCATCGGCGTCTGGCGGGGCACTCCGGCCCCGCGCGGTCGATTGGCCCGAGTCTAATTATTCGGGCTTAGACATGGGCACCAGATCATTCACGGCCGCGGCAATGCTGGCCCGGTCGGCATCCGGCAGGGAGATGAGGCCCTTATCGGCGAGATAACCCTCGGGGCCCCAGGCCTTGTCGCTGGTGAACTCGGCGACGTACTGCTTCATGCCGGGGATCTTGCCGACGTGCGCATTCTTGACATAGAAGAAGAGCGACCGCGAGATCGGATAGGAGCCATCCGCGATGCTGTCGTAGGTCGGCGCAACACCGCTCACCTTGGAGCCCTGGACCTTGTCGGTGTTCTGATCGAGGAAGCTGAAGCCGAAGATACCCAGCGCATTGGGGTTGGCGGCAAGCTTCTGGACGATGAGATTGTCGTTCTCGCCGGCCTCGACGTAGGCGCCATCCTCGCGGACACCGTGGCAGACGGCCTTGAATTTGCTCTTGTCGCTCTTCTTCAGGTCCTTGATCTCGGGGATGCTCTTGCAGCCGCCTTCCATCGCCAGCTCGACGAAGGCATCACGGGTACCCGAGGTGGGCGGGGGACCCAGGACCTCGATCTTGGAATCCGGAAGGTCGGCGTTGACATCCTTCCAGGTCTCGTGCGGATTGGGCATGAAGCCGCCCTTGCCGTCCGGGACGTCTTTCGCCAGGGCCAGATAGACGTCTTTCAGGGTCAGATCGAGCTGAGGCGCCGACTTGGCGTTGGCAATGGAGATGCCGTCGAAACCGACCTTGACCTCGGTGATTTCTTCGACGCCGGCGTCCTGGCACTTGTCGAACTCGGACGCCTTCATGCGCCGCGAGGCATTGGTGATGTCGGGATGATCGACACCCACACCGGCGCAGAAGAGCTTCATGCCGCCACCCGAGCCGGTGGACTCGACCTTGGGCGTGTTGAAACCCATGGTCCGACCGAAGTTCTCGGCGACTGCGGTGGAGAAGGGAAACACCGTCGAGGAACCGACGATATAGATGGTCTCGCGCGCCATGGCCTGGGTCGAAAGAGAGGCCGCGGCCAGCGTGACGGCGGCAGCGATCAGTGTCTTCTTCATGTGAGTCTCCTGCAGGGCGTTGATTAGGCGAGGCCGTATTTTCATCGCTGCCCATGCCCATTGTATGAAGACTCCATGACCATTCCGTGACGACCCGGGCTCGCACGACCAAGCCGCCAACCGGTACCGGCCCAGGATTTGCCCGACAGGATTCGCGATGCGCGCCGGGACTCAAGGAACCGAGTCGGCGCGTCGGCCTGCTCCCCCAGCGTCTCGGGGGTCGCCTAAGGCGATTGCCTGGAAAGAATTTACCCGAGAGATCGACCGGTCACTTGGCGCTCACTTGCCCCAGCGATCGCAGGAGACGCAGACTGGCATTGAAGAAATCGTCTGCAGGATGATCCCGACACCCGACCTGGATGCGAGCGAGGGCGGCATCGATCTCTGCCCCGCGAAGCACATCGCGCCCCGTCGCCAGGTTCAGTCCGGTCACCAGACCCGCCAGCCATTCGCGGTAACGCAGATAGTCCTCGTCGGCGATCGGCGTGGGCGTCCCCTCACCAGGCGAGGCCGCGAGGAAGGCGGAACAGGGTCTCACGCCATAGCCCCAAAGCGCCGGCAGGGTCTCGGCGGACCCCGTTGCCGGAGCCAGGTGCATGACGAGTGCGAGGCTCGCTGACGCGAGGGCCCCGATCGGGGCGTTAAGGATTGCCCATTTCATCTTTAACCTTCATCAGGAGGCGAACTCGGGATTGGCTTGGGGGTATCATCACAGGATTTTTCGGTTGGCCGCGGATCTACTCATGCGCGTTTTGATGATCTCGGACGTCTACTTCCCACGCGTCACCGGCGTCTCGACGTCGATCCAGACCTTCGCTCGCGAGTTCGTCGGGAAGGGGCACCAGGTCACGCTCATCGCGCCCGACTATGGACAGAGCGCACCAGAGCCTTTCGAGATCCTGCGCATCCGCTCGCGCTATTTGCCGATCGACCCCGAGGACCGCATGCTGCGACCACGCCAGATCCGGCGCCACGACGCAGATCTGGCGAGCCGCGGCTTCGATCTAGTGCACATCCAGACGCCCTTCTTCGCGCACTATACGGGCCTCGGTCTGGCGCGCCGGCTCGGTGTGCCGGTGGTCGAAAGCTACCACACCTTCTTCGAAGAGTATCTGCACCATTACGTCCCCTTCCTCCCGTCAGCCTGGATGCAGCGGGCCGCACGCTACTTCTCGGCGGCTCAATGCAACGATGTCGACGCCCTGGCGGTCCCCTCCCAGGCGATGCTCGACGTCCTTGAGCACTATGGCGTCAAGACACCGGCTCGGGTGATCCCCACTGGCATCGAGTTGGTGCAATTCAGCCAGGGCGACGGCAACCGCTTCCGCGCCCGCTACGGGATCCCGCCCGAGAGACCGGTACTGGTGCACGTGAGCCGACTCGCCTTCGAGAAGAACATCGATTTCGTGCTCCGGGCGCTGGCTCGGATCAAGCTCCGCATCCCGGACGTCCTCTTGGTGATCGTCGGCGAGGGTCCCGCGAAGCGTCAGCTCACGAACGAGGTACAGACATTGGGTCTTGCGGACAATACGCTCTTCACCGGCTATCTCAACCGGGACGGGACACTGGAGGACTGTTACTGTGCGGGCGCGGCCTTCGTGTTCGCTTCCCGCACCGAGACCCAGGGACTGGTCCTGCTGGAGGCCATGGCGCTCGGTGTTCCGGTCGTCTCCACGGCCATCATGGGAACCAAGGAGGTACTGGGCGGTGGCCAGGGGGCGCTGATCGCCCAAGACGATGAGCAGGACTTCGCCGACAAGGCGATCAGGCTGCTCGCCGACCCGACCTTGCGCGAGCGCCTTTCCAAAGGGGCCGTGCGCCACGCACACGCATGGTCGGCGCCGGCGCTTGCCGAACGCATGCTGCTGTTCTACGAGGATGTGGTCAAGCAGCGGACGCAGCCTCTGCGCGCGGACGCCGAGCCCCCCTGTGCAGCCATCGAAGCGGACGACCCAACCTAAGCAATCATGGCGGTCGACGCCACCCCGGAGGATGCAACGAGCGCCGCTGCAGACGGCGGGCTCTCCCACTCTGATCTGAGGAGAGGGCCGGGGCAAAGAGCGGAGGGTGAGACGCGATCCAGCAATCAAAAGCCGAGAAGTGCGGCTCCTTGCGGGGATACTGTGGCTCGCCCCTTCCGGACCCGCTCTACGGGAAGCCTCCACCGGCTGGCGAGGGCCGACCGGGGAGGGGAATCCGGGTCGCCAAACGCCGGTCAACCACCGCTCGCCTCCGCGCGCGGCCCCGGCCGCAAGCCATCTGTCTACCGGCAGTCGTCAAGCGGTGATGTCGATCAGTCGACCCATGACCTCGTCGGAGGCGCCCATGACCTTGGCCGACGCCTCGACCTGTTGGAGGTTCTGGGTCTGCTCCACCAGGGGTGCGCTGATGTCGCGTGCGGAACTCGCCTGCATCTGCCCCCCATTGGCGAGCTCGGTCGCGTTCCGATTCAGGCCCTCCATGCCGCGCTGCAATCCCATCAACCCCGCCTGACCCGCGCTCGAAATCATCATGGTCAAACCCTCCATTGGGCGTCCCCCTCACACCAAGACAGCCCGGACACCCCTTAGGCGATTTCTGTCAATGTTCATACCATCTGACTTGTCTTGACGCCCGCCTTCGGTGTCGCGCCACCAGTCACATCGCCCGGCGATGCTCCTGGT
>JANQGF010000149.1 GCA_028277465.1 Chromatiaceae bacterium | reverse complement strand
CAGGAGCATCGCCGGGCGATGTGACTGGTGGCGCGACACCGAAGGCGGGCGTCAAGACAAGTCAGATGGTATGAACATTGACAGAAATCGCCTTAGTACCACGGCCCTCTCCACCAGGGCGGAGGGAGATCCGGAAAAGATCCTACCCGTAGGTTGGGGTGAGGAACGAACCCCAACGCGGCGTCTGTTGGGCTTCGCTCTCGCTCAGCCCAACCTACAACCGGTCGATCTCTTGGGTACATTCTTTCCAGGAAATCGCCTTACCGAGGAGCGCCTCCAGATTGGGCCGCCAGGCCTTCCGGACCCTGGGCGAACCGCTCGAGCAACTTGCGGCAACCCTCGTTGCCCTCGACCCACTCGATCCCTGCCTCGACGGGGACCGCACTGGTCTTGGCGCGGATCTTGGCGATCGCCGTGGTTACGAGCCCCTCCAGCGCCTCTTGGTCGGCCAATCCTTGCTCATTCGCGGTCTCGACCGCGACACAGACACCCGCCTGAGCACCGATCACCAACCCGCCAGCGGCGCCCATCCCGGCGCCGAACCCGAGAGCGAGAAAGCCCCCGAGGGCGCCGCCGATGAGGAGAAAGACGAGCGCGAGAATGATCGTTTTCATGGAAGCGCCTCCTAGGCTCTTTTGTGGATTCCGGACGAGGCGCCATCCTAGCGCAACTGGTGCGCCGCCACCCTGTGTGGCGTGTCTGTTAGACTCTCGGCCCGGACTCGTCCCGTCACAGCGGCTTCGGCCCATCTGCGTTGATCGGCGTGACGGCGCTAGCCTGCTCGCCAACCGGACCCGACATGTTCATCCTGTATCGCCGATCGATTGTCAGCAGACTGGGCCTCGTCCTGGCACTCGTCTTCTCCATGGGTCTGGCGAGAGTGGCCATCTCTCAGGAAACCATGGCCCAAGCCATGGCCAATGCGATCGCGCGCATGATGGAATCCATGGGTTTCACGGACCGAGGGGTCGGGGGTGCGCCCGGGCCGCTACCTGGAGTCGTGCCGCCAATCCCTTACGACCCGATGGGGAGCAGGGGTTGGCCCTCCGCGTTCGGCGCTTGGCCGGGCACGCAGGGCTATCCTGGACGGGCTGGGCCTTTGCCGGGCGGGAGCCAGATGAACCAGATGGCGGAGGCCTTGCGTCAGACGATGCCGCTGCCGGGCCGGGGCGGGGGGATGCGTTGGGGCGCCTCGATTCTCGAGGGGGTCTGGGAGGATAACCAGGGGGGGATGCTGATCGTTCAGGGAGGGCGCTACCGCATCTACTCTTCATGCAACGGTTACATCGACGGCGACATCCGCGTGGGTGCCGATCGTGTGGGGCTGACCAATCCGCAGGAGGACTTCACCCAGACGTTCGAGTTCGCGCTCGACCAAGGGCGACTCGCCCTGCGCAATGCGCAAGGGCAGGTCTTTCTCTATCGTCGGCTGGTGCTCGATCGGCGTTGAGCGGGACTGGAACCATCTGGGGAAATCACCGCGGGACGGGCTCCTAGACAGCCAGCCGCCAGGCGATCGCCAGAAGCATCAGGCCGAAGAGTCGTCTCAAGACAGCGACAGGCAAGGCGTGGGCGAGATGCGCCCCCATAGGTGCCGCCGGCATGCTGGTGAGCAGGATGACGCCGACCGCCGGCCAATAGACGAATCCGGTGCCGAGCTCGGGCAGCCCGGCTCGCCCCCAGCCAGCGACGACGAAGCCCAGGGTCCCAGCGAGCGCGATCGGCAGACCACAGGCCGCGGAGGTCCCGACGGCCTGGCGCAACTCCAGTCCACGGCCGCTCAGGAAAGGGACGGTCAGGCTTCCGCCCCCGATGCCGACCAGCGCCGAGAGCATCCCGATTCCGCCACCGGCTAGCTGGAGACCGCCGGTGCCTGGTAGTCCCCGGACCCGATGTGGCCTTTGGCGTATCAGCATCCGCAAGCCCACGAAGACCAGGAAGCCAGCGAAGAAGCGCTTCAGCCAAAGCTCCGGGAGGAAGGCGGCCAGTCCGGCTCCGGTCCAGGCCCCGAGCAGAATGCCGGGTGCCAACTTGACGAAGAGATCCCAGCGTACGCCACCGCGGCGATGATGGGCGTGGGTCGAGGCGGCTCCGGTTCCCAGGATGGTCGCGAGCGAGGTACCGATCGCCAGGTGCGGGACCCAGTCACCACCCAGTTCGAGCTGGGTGAACAGCAGGATCAGGGCGGGCACCACCAGGATGCCGCCGCCGGTCCCGAAGAGGCCAGCGAACAGACCGGACAGGATACCGATCAGAAGATAGGCGCTGA
This sequence comes from Chromatiaceae bacterium, assembly GCA_028277465.1. Taxonomy (GTDB): domain Bacteria; phylum Pseudomonadota; class Gammaproteobacteria; order Chromatiales; family Chromatiaceae; genus JANQGF01. The sequence goes on along the minus strand of JANQGF010000149.1, from coordinate 1,221 downwards.
GCTCGATGAATGGCATGGATCGGAACCGCTGGGTTGTCTGCACCCGTAGGGCCCTTCTGTCCGCAAAGCCGCGGAGGCTGGGCAATCTTGATGGTTATAATACGCGCCACCCGCCGAGCCCGGGCACTCCGCGTGGGTCGCTGCGACGCGACTCGACCTTGAGCGGCGTTCCAACGCCAATGGATAGAGCAGCATGACATGATGAGAAAAGACCGCATCTTCGTCCTTGGAGGGACCGGCTTCGTCGGTCAACATCTGTTGAATCGTCTTGCCCGCGCCGGCGCGCGATCCCTTGTGGCGACGCGACGTCCTCATCGGCACCGACATCTGTGGTTGGTCCCGGGGTGCGAGCTATATGAGGTGGGTGATTGGGAGATTGCGCAGTTGGTCGAGGGAATGGCCGGTTGCGACGTGCTGATCAATCTGGTGGGTATTCTCAACGAGACGGCTGGTCGCAGCTTCGAGCAGTCACACGTCACCTTGGTCGAGAAGGCGACCCAGGCGGCAATCCAATCCGGTGTCTCCCGTTATCTTCACATGAGCGCGCTCAATGCCGACAAGGATGCCGGACCCAGCGACTATCTTCGGACCAAAGGTCGCGGCGAGGCGCTGGCCCATGCCGCTGCTGATGCTGGACTGGCTGTCACCAGTTTCCGCCCATCCGTCATCTTCGGTCCGGGGGACGGCCTGTTCAATCGGTTCGCCGGTCTGCTGCGCATGCTGCCTGGTCCCTTTCCGCTCGCCTGTCCGGACTCCCGATTCGCGCCTGTCTATGTCAGGGATGTCGTGGAGGCGATGGTGCGCTGCATCGACGCACCTCACACCCAGGGTCAGACCTACGAACTCTGTGGGCCGCGCGTCTTCTCGCTCCGAGAGCTGCTTCTCTACACCGCAGAGCGCATCGGCCGGCGGGTGAGGGTGGTCGACCTGGAGGATCGGCACGCCCAGCTTCAGGCGCGGATCTTCCAGCGGCTGCCGGGCAAACCCTTCACCATGGACAACTATCTTTCGCTGCAGGTCGACAGCATCTGTGCAAGCAACGGGCTGGAGGCATTGGGGATCCAGGCCACCGACGTGGATGCCGTGGTGCCCGACTATCTTCACCCAGTCTGAGGCGACCAGTCTGAGGCGATTTCTGTCAATGTTCATACCATCTGACTTGTCTTGACGCCCGCCTTCGGTGTCGCGCCACCAGTCACATCGCCCGGCGATGCTCCTGGT
>JANQGF010000145.1 GCA_028277465.1 Chromatiaceae bacterium | reverse complement strand
AGGCGGCGGCTCTGGCCGCACGTCTGACCGGCGCAAAGAAGAACCGGCTCTACCGGCTGGGACTCGACCTGGGCCTCGGAGCGAAGGGGGATTGAGTCGGACCCGCAGGGCGTATGTGCCCGGCGCTCTCGATTCCCCTATAATGACTCGTTCGGAGTCGGCCAGGCAGCCGCTCCTTTCGCTTGCGGAAGGGGAGGAAAGTCCGGGCTCCAATGGGCAGGGTGCCAGGTAACACCTGGGGGGCGTGAGTCTACGGAAAGTGCCACAGAAAAGACACCGCCGATCCCGTGTTCATCGCGGGAGGTAAGGGTGAAAAGGTGCGGTAAGAGCGCACCGCGCTGATGGCAACATCGGCGGCAGGGTAAACCCCACCCGGAGCAAGACCAAATAGGGGGACGGGCGGCTTCGGCTGCGGCGCGTGGCCCGCGCGTGTCCCCGGGTAGGTCGCATGAGGCGTACGGTGACGTGCGTCCCAGATGAATGGCTGCCCTTCGACAGAACCCGGCTTATCGGCCGACTCCTCCTCTTTTCCGCTCCTTCCCGGCGCCCCTTTCCTACCTTTTCGCTATCTCAATATCAATCGGCTAGTTAGCGCCATTATTTAAAGTTTGACATTAATTAATCGCCTTATAAAGCTGAAGCAGAGGCATTTTATCGGAGTTCGTGTGTATAGATAAGTTCAGCGTGTAAGTTGCTGACTGTCAAGAATATAAGTGGCAGAGATCCTTGACGGCGACCTTTACCATCTCTAACATAGGGAGTTAAGTGGGAGAGAGTGGGGAGCCGTGGGGCAGACCGCCGGAGTCGTGGGGCCGAGGGGGCGCTGGTGTTTCGGGGGGTTTCCATTGTCAATCTGGATGCCAAAGGCCGTCTCGCGATTCCGTCCAGGCATCGCGAGCGCTTGGAGGAGATGTGCGCGTCCCATCTGATCGTGACCGTGGATCGGGATCGCTGTCTCCTGCTGTATCCGGAGCCTGAATGGGAAGTAATCGAGCGCAAGTTTGCCGCACTCCCTGCTCTCGATCCCACGGCACGTGCGCTGCAGCGTCTCTATGTCGGAAACGCCCAATCCGTGGATGCTGACGCCCAAGGCAGGATCTTGCTGCCGCAGCACCTGCGTGACTTCGCCTCGCTCGATAAGCGGGTGGCCTTCGTGGGACAGGGGATGAAGTTCGAGCTGTGGGATGAGCAGGCGTGGCACGAGCGTATCGAGGCCTCCCTGAACGACGCGGCGATCAGCGAGCTGGCGCTGTCGGCTGGGCTCGGTTCCTTGACGCTCTAGGTTGAAGTCAAACCTAATCCTTTGAATCAGTTGCAGCATAAACCTGTAATGTTGGAGGAAAGTTTGGCGGCCTTGGTGATGGATCCGAACGGCGTTTATCTCGACGGCACCTTCGGGCGTGGTGGGCACAGCCGCGCCATCCTCGGTCGTCTCGGGGCTCGCGGACGCTTGATCGGCCTCGACCGCGACCCGGATGCCGTCGCCGCGGCACGTGGTCTGGCTGCTGCAGACGCCCGCTTCTCGATCTTGCATCAGCGGTTCGGTGCCCTGGGCCAGGCGATCGCCGAGGCTGGTGCCGAGACTGGAGTGAACGGGATTCTGCTCGACCTGGGTGTTTCCTCTCCCCAATTGGACGAGGCTGGGCGCGGCTTCAGCTTCGCCGCGGACGGCCCGCTGGACATGCGTATGGATCCTGGCTGCGGCGAGTCGGCCGCGCAGTGGCTCGCGCGTGCGAATCAGGCCGAGATCGCGGCGGTCCTGAGCGACTTCGGAGAGGAGCGCTTCGCCAGGCGGATCGCCCGCGCCATCGTTGGGGCTCGTTCCGGCGGTTCACTGGTGACGACCTCCCAGCTCGCGCAACTCGTGGCGCGTGCGGTCCCGACGCGCGAGCCGGGAAAGCATCCGGCAACCCGCACCTTTCAGGCACTGCGGATCCAGGTCAACCAGGAGCTGGAGGAGCTGCGCCGCTGTCTCGATCAGGTCTGCGATTGCTTGATCACGGCTGGACGTCTGGTGGTGATCAGTTTTCATTCGTTGGAGGATCGGATCGTCAAGCATTTCATCCGGCAGGAATCCCAGGGGCCTCCGCTCCCCAAGGGCCTTCCGGTCAGGGCCGTCGACATCCGCGCTCGATTGCGTCCGATCGGCAAGCCGGTCCATCCCTCGCGGCAGGAGATCGCGGCGAATCCGCGTGCGCGTAGCGCGATCCTGCGGGCTGCCGAGCGCTTGCCATGATGCGCAGTGGCCTCTTGACCCTGGCCTTGTTGGCGTTCGCCGTGACCTCCTCGGCGGTGGCGGTGGTGCACGTGAAATACCTCACGCGGGTCCAATTCGGCCAATTGCAGGATCTGCGTGCGCGGCGCGACGCCTTGGATGTCGAGTGGAATCGACTGCGACTCGAAGAGGCGGCGCTTTCCACACACCTGCGGGTCGAGCGCAAGGCGCGTGATGAGCTGGGCATGTTCGCCCCACGGGTGGAGGATATGCTGCTCATCAAGGAGCCTGTTCATGGTCGCCCCTAACCGTCGCGCCCGGCGGATGGAGGATCGGCGCAGCAAGCCGAATCTGGTTCTGCGTCGTCGCACGCTCATGGTGGTCTTCTACGGCGCCTTCGTGTTGCTCGCGGGCACACTCTTCTATCGCCAGGTCATCGAAAGGGATTTTCTGCGTACCGAAGGGGAGCGGCGTCACCTGCGCGTCGCCGAGATCGCGGCCCGCCGCGGCATCATCATGGACCGAAACGGCGAGCCCCTGGCGGTCAGTACCCCGGTGGAGACCCTGTGGGCAGAGCCACGGAAGCTGGCGCGGAGTCTGGATTCGATACCGCCGCTGGCGACCGCCCTGGGTCTCGACGCCGAGGGCCTGACGAAGAAGATCCAGGCCAACGGCGAGCGTCAATTCCTCTATCTGAAGCGCCGAATCAGTTTCGACGAGGCACGTGCGGCGAGGAAGGCCATCAAGCAAGGCAAGATCGACGGCGTGGATTTCAAGACCGAGTATCGCCGTTTCTATCCGAGCGCTGAGGTCTTTGGTCATGTCGTGGGTTTCACCGATATCGAAGATCGTGGCCAGGAGGGGGTCGAGCTCCTCTATGACGATCAATTGAAGGCCGAGCCGGGTCTACGCCGGGTGATTCTGGACGGTCGCAACCGGATCGTTCAGGAGGTCGAGCAGATTCGACCTCCGCGCCAGGGCAAGGACTTGACCTTGAGCTTGGACCGTCGCCTGCAATTCCTCGCCTACCGTGAATTGCTCGCGGCAGTTGCGAGGCACCAGGCCAAGGGCGGTACGCTCGTGGTCCTGGATACAGTCACGGGCGAGGTCCTGGCGATGGTCAACCAGCCGGGCTACAACCCGAACTCGCCGCGCCAGGGCGATGGCGAGCGCCGCCGCAATCGCGCGCTGACCGATGTCATGGAGCCGGGCTCCACGGTGAAGCCTCTGGTGGTCGCGGCCGCCCTGGATCGGGGGTTGGTGACCCCCAGAACGCCCATCGCCACTGCGCCCGGCAGGCTCAAGGTGGGCCGCAATCTGGTCCGGGACGTGCGCGACTACGGTACGCTGGACGTCACCGGTGTGATCACCAAGTCCAGCAACGTGGGTGTGGTCAAGATTGCCCGCTCGATGGATCGTGCCGACTTGTGGGCGCTCTACGACCAGCTCGGATTCGGGCGTGCGACCGGAGTCGGTTTTCCCGGTGAGCGTAGCGGTCGTCTGCGTCACCATACCGATTGGAAGGGCTTCGAGCATGCGACCCATGCCTTCGGCTATGGTCTGTCCGTGACGGCGCTCCAGCTCGCCCAGGCCTATGCGGTGTTGGCGGCAGACGGCATCAAGCGGTCCGTGACCTTGTTGAAGGTCGACCCCTCTGACTCACGGACATCTGTTCGTGGCACTCGGGTCCTGAAGGCACAGACTGCGCGCAAGGTGCGCGCCATGATGGAGACGGTGGTCTCGGACGAAGGGACCGCCAAGCGGGCCCAGATCAGGGGCTACCGGATCGCGGGCAAGACGGGCACGGCCAAGAAGGCGGTTGCCGGCGGCTACTCGGGTCGTCGCTATCAGTCGGTGTTTGCGGGTCTTGCACCGGCCGGGCGGCCGCGACTGGTGATGGTGGTCATGATCGATGAGCCCCGTGGGCGCCACTACTATGGTGGTCTGGTCGCGGCCCCTGTCTTCCAGAAGGTGATGCAGGGTGCTCTACGGCTCTTCAATATACCGCCCGATGACCCCGTGCCTTCGATGCTGCTCGCGGGTTGGGAGTCGGCGCCGTGACGATCTCCCTGTCTCTCTGGCGAATCCGCTGTCTGGTGCCCGGCCGGGACTTGTTCATTCTCGGGGTCCGTGTCCGTGCGTGCGACCGCACCCAACGGGTCTCGGCAGGGCACGAACGATGGGAGGTGCACGACTGATGTGGACTCTGTTTCGAGCAGCGGCTCACGCTGGTGGATCACTGCATGGTCCGGACTGCCACTTCAGTGGTGTGGGGACCGACTCGCGCGCCGACTGTCGCGGCCAGCTCTTCGTCGCCCTGCGCGGAGCGTGTTTCGATGGTCACGACTATGTCGTTTCGGCCCGGGAGGCCGGTGCCGTGGCGGCCATGGTGGACCATCCCTTGCCAGTGGATCTCCCGCAATGGGTTGTCGAGGATACTCGGCTCGGTCTCGGGCGTTTGGCGGCCGCTTGGCGTGACCGTTTTCCCGGTCGGGTGATCGCCATCACGGGCAGCAATGGCAAGACGACGGTCAAGGAGATGATGGCGGCCATCCTCGCTCGGGTCGGGCGGGTGCGTGCCACCCAGGGCAATCTGAACAATGATATCGGCATGCCCTTGACCCTTCTCGGCGCCCGGGAGGAGGACTTCCTCGTCCTGGAGTTGGGCGCCAATCACCCAGGTGAGATCGGCTACATGACCGATATCGCCCGACCGGATCTGGCCCTGATCACCAATGCCGGCCGCGCCCATCTGGAGGGATTCGGCAGTGTCGAGGGGGTCGCCCGGGCCAAGGGCGAGATCGTGCGCGGACTTTCGGATCGAGGCGTGTTGGTGGTTGGCGGCGATTCACCCTATCTGCCGCTCTGGCGCACACTGGCGGGCGGGCGCCGGGTGCTTACTTTTGCCCTGAGCGGGGCCGCGGATCTGCTCGCCGAGCGGGCGGCGATCCGCGTGAGTTGGAACCAGGAGGGTTTTCGGACCGATTTCGAGGTCGTCGCGGGAGGACCCGAGACAAGGACTCGGGCGCAGAGTGCAGTGGCAGCCGAGAACCAGTCCTCTGGCGCCTTGCCGGCGGCCGCTGCCGATCTCCTTTCGGATTCGGGTATGCGACTCGGCCTGCAGCTGGCTGGCGAGCACAATGTCCGCAATGCCCTGGCCGCGGTCGCGGCTGCGCTGGCGCTCGGCCTGGATGCAGACGCCATTCGCGATGGACTGGCGGCCCTTCGACCCGTGAAGGGTCGCCTCTGTCCGCGGCGCTGTCGCGGCCTTGGCATCATCGACGACAGCTACAACGCCAATCCGGATTCCTTGGCGGCCGCCATCCAGGTCCTTGCCGCTCTCTCCGGGCGGCGCTGGTTGGTGCTCGGGGACCTCGGCGAATTGGGGGCGGAGACCCCGCGGCTCCACGCGGAGATCGGTGCCTCGGCGCGTGACGCCGGCGTCGATCGGTTGCTCAGCGTCGGGACATGGAGTGCGGCGGCGAGTCAGGCCTTCGGCGAGGGCGCTCGGCATTTCGACGATCAGGGGGCGCTGCTCGACTATCTGCAGGTCGAGCTGCGAGCGGACGATCGGGTCCTGGTGAAGGGATCCCGGCTGGCGCGGATGGAGCTCGTCGTGGAGGCGCTCTGCGCCGAAGCCGAGATGTAAGCTGAATTCAGGAAGTCGACGAGGTGCAAGATGAGCCCTCGACCAAGAGATCTGGAGATCCTGCTCAAAGATGTTGCTGTATCTGACCGCATGGCTTGCTCAGTTCGATAGCGGATTCAATGTCTTCCGCTATCTGACTCTGCGTGCCATTCTGGGGGTTCTGACCGCCTTGATGATCGCGCTCCTGATCGGTCGGCCCATGATCCGCCGGTTGCGTGCCTACAAGATCGGCCAGACGGTCCGCGACGATGGGCCGCAGAGTCACCTCTCGAAGACGGGGACCCCGACCATGGGAGGGGCGCTCTTGCTGGTGGCCATCGGGATCAGTAGCCTTCTCTGGGCGGATCTGGCCAACCGCTATGTCTGGATCGCCCTGCTGACGACCCTGGCGTTCGGTGCCATCGGTCTGGTCGATGACTACAAGAAGCTGGTGATGCGGGATCCACGCGGACTGGCGGCGCGCTGGAAATATTTCTGGCAGACCATCGCCGGCTTTGCCGCCGCGGCGGCCCTCTATATGAGCGCCGCCTCGCCGGCCGAAACCGCTTTGTTGATCCCCTACACCAAAAACCTGGCGCTCCAGCTTGGTCCCTGGTTCATCCTGCTGACCTATTTCGTGATCGTCGGCTCCAGCAATGCGGTGAATCTGACCGATGGACTCGACGGTCTGGCGATCATGCCCACCGTCCTGGTGGCCGGCGCACTCGCGGTCTTCGTCTATGCGGCGGGGCATAGCGAGATCGCCAGTTATCTCTTGATACCCCATATCCCGGACGTCGGCGAGCTGGTGGTCTTCTGCGGTGCACTGGTGGGCGCGGGCCTGGGCTTCCTCTGGTTCAACGCCTATCCGGCCCAGGTCTTCATGGGTGATGTCGGCGCCTTGGCCCTCGGTGCAGCCCTGGGTGTCGTCGCCGTCGCCGCGCGTCAGGAGTTGGTGCTCTTCGTCATGGGTGGCGTCTTCGTGATGGAGACCCTATCGGTGATGCTTCAGGTGATGTCATTCAAGCTCACCGGGCGGCGCATCTTCCGCATGGCACCGCTCCACCATCACTTCGAGCTGAAGGGTTGGCCCGAGCCGAGGGTCATCGTGCGGTTCTGGATCCTGACCGTGGTACTGGTGCTGATCGGTCTGGCGAGCCTTAAGATTCGGTGACGAGCATGCGCCATTCCTCACTCCTCGCCACGCAAGACTCGGCGGCTCGGGACCCTGGCCCGGCCGCGCCTCGGGAGGGATGGACCCTGGTCGTTGGGCTCGGCAAGACCGGCCTTTCCTGCGCCCGTTATCTTCGCGCTCGGGGTGTCGCGCTGGCAGTGACCGATTCCCGTGCGCAGCCGCCTGGATTGGATGCGATGCGCCGAGAGATGCCCGAGGTCGCCGTCTTTGCCGGGGGGTTCGAGCCGGAGGCCTTCGAGACGGCGGCTCAACTGGTGGTCAGCCCGGGAGTGCCGGTTGCCGAGCCGCTGATCCAACGGGCCGCTGCGCGCGGGACGCCCGTGATCGGTGATGTGGAGCTGTTTGCGCGTGCGGTTGGTGCACCGCTTTGCGCCATCACGGGCTCCAATGGGAAGAGTACGGTGACGACCCTGGTCGGTCTCATGGCGAGGCTGGCTGGTCGCATGACCGCAGTCGGCGGTAATCTCGGCGAGCCCGTACTGGATCTGCTCGACGAAGCGGTGGAGCTCTATGTGGTCGAGCTGTCGAGCTTCCAGCTGGAGACGACGCTTGGACTGCGCGCGGATGTCGCCGCGGTGCTCAATATCTCGGCCGATCACCTGGACCGCTACCCGAATCTGAGCGTCTATGCGCAGACCAAGGCGCGGATCTATGGAGGTGCGCGTGTGGCCGTCGTCAATCGCGATGACCCGCTGGTGTCCGCCATGCCCCGCGCAGACGCACAGGAGGTCGGTTTCACGCTCGGCGAGCCGGCCGAAGGCGACTTCGGGCTGCGGTCGATGCAGGGCGCGGATTGGATCTGCCGTGGCAGCGATCCTCTGCTCCCTGTCTCCGAGGTCGCGATCACGGGTCGCCACAACCAGGCCAACGCCCTGGCCGCCCTGGCCTTGGGGACGGCTTGCGGGATTCCGCTCGCACCGGCGTGCGAGGCACTGCGGACCTTCCCCGGTCTGCCTCATCGAAGCGAGCTCGTCGCCGAGTCGAACGGCGTGCGCTGGTACGACGATTCCAAGGGCACCAACCCTGGTGCGACCGTGGCGGCGCTGGCCGGCTTGGTCCCGGAAGGCCTGCCGGGGCGTGCCGTCCTGATCGCCGGCGGTGATGGCAAAGGGGCGGATTTCACGCCACTGGTGTCCGCCGTGGCGCGCGCGGCACGTGCCGCGGTCCTGATCGGGCGCGATGCGCCTCGAATCGAGGCCCTGTTGGCTGGGGTCGTACCCCTTGTTCGAGCCTCCGACATGGTGGACGCGGTGCAGAAGGCCGCAGGCCTGGCCCAACCTGGGGATTGCGTCCTGCTCTCTCCCGCCTGCGCCAGCTTCGACATGTTCGAGAACTACGAGCACCGCGGTCGGGCGTTCGCCCAAGCGGTGCGGAGGCTGGGTCGATGAGTGCCGCCGTGCGTTCGACCCGCTCTGGTCAGCGTCGGCGCGACCGCGTCCCGGCGCTGGACTATGGATTGCTCGTCTGCGCACTCGGTCTATTGGCCTTCGGGGCCGTGATGGTGGCCTCCGCCTCCATGTCGATCGGCGAGAATTGCTGCAATGACCCTTTCCATTACGTCATGCGCCATGGCTTCGCGCTGGGTCTCGCGCTCGTGACCGGTCTTCTGGTCTATGCCGTACCGCTGGACTGGTGGGAAGGCTCGGGCGCCTGGCTGTTCTTGCTTTCTGTGCTGGCCCTCATGCTGGTCCTGGTGCCGGGCGTCGGACATACGGTCAATGGTGCGACGCGCTGGATTCCGCTGGGCCCACTGAACCTGCAGCCCTCCGAGTTCGTCAAGCTCTTCGCCATCATCTATGTGGCCGGTTATCTAGTGCGTCATGCGGATTCCGTCGCGGGCCGTCTGACTGGCTTCGTGCGGCCCCTGGTCCTGATCGGAACCGCAGCGGCCCTGATCCTCATGCAGCCGGACTTCGGGACCGCTGCCGTGATGCTGGCGACGGTCATGGGTCTACTCTTTCTCGGCGGCGTCAGTCTGCTGCCATTCGCCTTCCTGCTCGGTGTGGTCACCCTGGGATTGGCGACCCTGATCGTCGTCTCCCCCTATCGTTGGGAGCGTGTCATCTCTTTCCTGAATCCGTGGCAGGATCCCTTCAACACCGGGTACCAGCTGACGCAGGCGCTGATCGCATTCGGGCGTGGTGAATGGTTGGGTGTCGGACTCGGCAATGGGATCCAGAAACAGTTCTTCCTGCCGGAGGCGCATACCGACTTCCTGGCCTCGGTGATCGGCGAGGAGCTGGGCTTGGTTGGGATGCTGGTCCTGATCGGGGCCTTCGTCTTCCTGACCGGGCGTGCCTTCGCCATCGGTGCCCGTGCGGAGGCCTTGAAGCGGCGCTTCGCGGCCTATCTGGCCCAGGGTATCGCCATGTGGCTCGGCCTACAGGCATTCGTCAATATCGGTGTCAACGCAGGCCTCTTGCCGACCAAGGGATTGACTCTGCCCTTCTTGAGCTATGGCAGCAATAGCCTGGTGGTCGGCTGCATGGCGATCGCCATTCTATTGCGTATCGATGTCACCATGCGGCAGCTCGAAGCGGATGCCGGACCCAAGCGAGGGCTGAGATGGGTCCGTGCATAGGCGTCATGGCCGGTGGTACCGGCGGTCACGTGTTTCCGGCCTTGGCGGTTGCGGAGAGGCTCCGTACCCATGGGACGCAGGTCTTCTGGATCGGGACGCGCCAGGGGATGGAGTCGCGGCTGGTCCCGGACCAGGGCTTCGAGATGGAGTGGATCCGCGTCGAAGGGCTGCGCGGAAAGGGGCTCGGTCAGCTGCTGCGCGCGCCCGTCAGGCTGGCGAATGCGCTCTGGCAGGCGCGCGATATCTTGCGGCGTCGCCGACCCTCCTTGCTGCTCGGGATGGGCGGGTTCGTCTCGGGTCCGGGCGGGCTGACGGCGCGCGCGCTGGGGTTGCCCCTGGTCATCCATGAGCAGAACTCGGTCCCGGGTATGACCAACCAGTGGCTAGCACGCATCGCCACAGCGGTCTTCGAGGCGTTTCCGGGCAGTTTTCCGGCTGGGCGCGGTGCGATCGCAACGGGTAATCCAGTCCGCCGATCCATCATGGATCTGGCGGGGCCGCTCGAGCGCATGCAAGGGCGCGAGGGTCCGGCGCGTCTTCTGGTGCTCGGCGGGTCGCTCGGTGCTCGGGTGCTGAACGAGACGCTTCCTGCCGCGCTGGCGGCGGTGTCGGTCGAGGTCCGTCCGCAGGTGCGTCACCAAGCGGGCGAGCGAACCCTGGAAACGGCCCGAGCGGCCTATCGGTCGGCCGGTGTCGAGGCCGAGGTGACGCCCTTCATCCGTGACATGGCAGAGGCCTACGCCTGGGCCGACCTGGTCGTTTGCCGGGCTGGTGCACTGACGGTCTCGGAGCTTGCCGCCGCTGGGGTGGCCTCGATCCTGATTCCTTATCCTCACGCCGTAGACGATCACCAACTCGGCAACGCCCGCTATCTTTCCGACGTGGGGGCGGCGCATCTGGTCATCCAATCTGAGCTGACGCCCGCGGGCTTGGCCGCCCTCCTGACCCGGCTGCTCGGCGATCGCGCCCGCTTGCTGGCCATGGCCGAGGCCGCGCGCAGCCGTGCGCAGGCCGATGCCGCCACCCGTATCGCGGCCTCTTGTCTGGAGATCGCCCGCGGATGAACGGCCATCTTCAGCATTCGGCAGCTAGGATGGGGCGTGTGCGCCGGGTGCACTTCGTCGGCATCGGGGGTGCCGGCATGAGCGGCATCGCCGAGCTGATGGCCAATCTCGGCTATGAGGTGGCCGGTTCGGACCAGCGCGAGAGCGACGTGACCCGGCGCCTGCGTGGGCTGGGTATCGAGACCTTCGCTGGCCATCGGGCCGAGCAGGTCGTGGGTGCCGACGCGGTGGTGGTCTCGAGTGCGATCGAGGAATCCAATCCCGAGATCCAGCGTGCCCGGGCGGCACGTATCCCGATCGTGCGGCGCGCCGAGATGCTCGCCGAGCTGATGCGCTTCTACTACGGAGTGGCCGTGGCCGGGACGCATGGCAAGACCACCACGACCAGCCTGGTCGCGAGCATCCTGGCGGAGGGTGGGCTCGATCCCACCTTCGTCATCGGCGGGAGGCTCAATCGGGCGGGTGCCAATGCCAAGCTTGGAACGACCAAGTACCTGGTCGCCGAGGCCGACGAGAGCGATGCCTCCTTCCTCTATCTGCAGCCCATGATGTCGGTAGTCACCAACATCGACGTCGATCACATGCGCACCTATGGCAACGACTTCAATCGTTTGCGCAGCACTTTCATGGAGTTTCTGCATCATCTGCCCTTCTATGGTCTGGCGGTGCTCTGTATCGACGACGACGAGGTGAGATCACTGGTGCCCATGGTCGCGCGTCCGGTGCGGACCTATGGGACACGACCCGATGCGGATGTCCGGGCGACCGAGCTGCGCCAGGAAGGCATGTGCACCTCGTTTCAGGTCCATTGCGCTGACCTGGAGGACCCCCTGCCGATCCGGCTCAATCTGCCGGGTCGACACAATGTCCTCAATGCCCTGGCCGCCATCTGCGTGGCGCTGGAGCTCGGCGTCCAAGAGGGTGCCATCGGTCGGGCACTTGCCGGATTCGAGGGGGTGGGACGGCGCTTCGTGGTCCAGGAGGTCCGAGATGTGTCCGGACGCGGGTTGCTCCTGATCGACGATTACGGCCATCATCCGCGTGAACTGGCCGCGACTCTCGAGGCGGCGCGGGCCGGTTGGCCGGGGCGGCGGCTGGTGCTGGTCTTCCAACCCCACCGCTACAGCCGGACCCGGGAGCAGTTCGAGGACTTCGTCGCGGTCCTCTCGAGCGTGGATGCGCTGGTCCTGTGCGAGGTCTACCCGGCCGGAGAGACACCGATCCCAGGTGCGGATGGACGCGCTTTGAGCCGAGCAATCCGTGTCCGTGGCGAGCTGGACCCGGTGTTTGCTCCGGGGATCGATAGGGTGCCCGCTCTGCTGGACAATCTGCTTCAGGATGACGACCTGCTTCTGGTCTCCGGTGCGGGCGATATCGGCGCACTGGCGGCGCGCCTTCCCGCATTGCTGGAACCTGGTCTGGATCGGGTCTGACGGCCATGAGACTGGCTCGGTACCGCGGTTCGAAACGGATGACAGGGGTGGACATGGCCTTGATCGATCCATTGCTCGTGGGGTGCGTGGAAGGCTTGAGGTCGCTGGGCCGGCGTCCCGCGGTGGCGGCAGTCGGCAGGTGCGGCGGTCGCGTACCGGCCGCCGTTGCCGCTGCGTCAAGGCGGATCCTGTGTGCTCTGGTCGTGGAGGCGTTGACATGGTCGAGCTGAGAGGGGAGCTGCGCGAGAACGAGCCGCTCGCCCGGCATACCAGCTGGCGGGTCGGCGGCCCGGCTCGGCGCTTCTATCGACCGGCCGATGCCGCGGATCTGACGGCCTTTCTGGAGGTCTTGGATCCAGACGAGCCCTTGCTGTGGATCGGTCTCGGCAGCAACCTGCTGGTCGGCGACCTGGGGTTCGCGGGTACCGTGATCCAGACCCAGGGGTGTCTGACGGGTCTGAGGCGATGCGGGGAGACGGGTGTCTTCGCGGAGGCCGGTACTTCCTGCGCGAAGTTGGCGCGTTTCGCGGCGCGCCACGACTTGGTCGGGGTCGAGTTTCTGGCCGGAATCCCGGGCACCATGGGCGGCGCCTTGAGCATGAATGCTGGGGCCTGGGGCGGTGAGACCTGGACCCATGTGGCCCGGGTCCGGACCATCGATCGCGGTGGTGTGGTCCGGGTCCGCGGGCGCGAGGATTTCACGGTCGGGTATCGGGAGGTGAAGGGCCCCAGTGGTGAGTGGTTCCTGGATGTCGAGCTGGGGCTCGCGCCTGGAGATGGCCCGGCGGGTCTCGCGCGCATTCGCGAGCTCCTGGATCGACGCTCCAGGTCTCAACCCATTGGTCTGCCGAGCTGCGGCTCGGTGTTTCGAAATCCACCCGGAGATCACGCGGCGCGTCTGATCGAGGCCCAGGGCCTCAAGGGTTACCGCATGGGCGGCGCGCAGGTCTCCGAAAAACACGCGAACTTCATTATCAATACGGGTCGTGCCAGCGCGGCGGACATCGCCGGTCTGATCGAGCACGTGCAGTCCGTCGTGGAGCGAGCCTCGGGTATCCGGCTGATGCCCGAGGTGAGACGCGTTGCCGGAGCAGGAGCATGACGAGCGAGACACCTCAGTCCCGATCTCCCGCCCGTTTTGGTCGGGTCGCCCTTCTGCTCGGGGGGCAGGCGGCGGAACGCGAGATCTCTCTGAAGAGCGGTCAGGCAGTGCTTGCGGCACTCGAGCGCCAAGGGGTCGATGTCCACCCGCTGGACCCGGATGAGACCCTGCTGGAGCGGCTGCGCGCCGGTGCTTACGACCGCGCCTTCATCATCCTGCATGGGCGCGGCGGAGAGGATGGTCAGATCCAGGGCGCCCTGGAGAGCATCGGTCTCTCCTACACGGGATCTGGTGTGCTGGGCTCGGCCTTGGGCATGGACAAGTATCGCTGCAAGCGCGTCTGGACGGGCTGTGGGCTACCGACGCCGGAGTCTGTCCTTATACGCGGCGAAGCGGACCTGTCCGTGGCGGCTGAGCTTGGCTTTCCTCTAATGATCAAACCGGTCCACGAGGGATCCAGCATCGGCATGGCCCGGGTGGAGAGTCGCGCCGCCCTGGACGATGCCTGGCGTCGCGCCGCAGACTATGACGCCTTGGTGCTCGCCGAGCGGTGGATCGCCGGCCCGGAGTATACCTGCGCCATCCTGGGCAGGGACCCGCTGCCCCTGATCCGGCTCGAGACGCCGCGCGACTTCTACGATTTCGAGGCGAAGTACCAGGCCGACAGTACCCTCTACCACTGTCCCTGCGGTCTCGACACCGAATCCGAGGCGCGCCTTCGCGGTCTGGCCCTGGAGGCATTCGATGCGGTCGGCGCTCGTGGTTGGGGACGGGTCGATCTGATGGTGGAGGGTCAGGATCGGCCCTTTCTGCTGGAAGTCAACACGGTTCCCGGCATGACCGACCATAGCCTGGTGCCCATGGCGGCACGGGCGGCGGGAATCGAGTTCGACGAACTGGTCCTGCGGATCTTGGCGACGAGTCTGGACCATGGCTGAGGTGAAGACGAGGGTCCGCCGTCGACTCGGGGAGGCGTCGCCACCCGCACGGCTGCGAGCCGTGTTGGGTCTGCTCCTGATTCTGGCCATGGTCGTCGGCGCTTGGCAATTCGGCCGTTGGGAACCGCGGTTGCTGCCGGTGCGCGTCATCGAGGTGGAGGGGGAGCTCCATCACCACTCCTCGCGCCTACTCGAGGCGACCATCAGTCGGCGCCTGAATGGCGGGATATTGACCACGGATCTGGTCGCGCTCAAGGTCGCGGCCGAGGAGCTGCCTTGGGTCGGTCGGGCGAGCTTGCGCCGGGTCTGGCCGGACCGATTGCAGGTGCGGGTCGAGGAACATCGGCCGATCGCGCGCTGGAACGGCGATGGCCTGGTGACCGCCGAAGGCATCATCTTCCGTCCCAGGGGGGGCGAGATGCCCGTGGGTTTGCCCCTTCTCGGGGCGGAAGACGACCGGGCGCCTGACCTCGCCGCACGCTATCTTCAGTGGCGCGACGAGCTGATGCTGATCGGCCATCTGATCCAAGCCCTGTCGGTCGACCGCCGGGGAGATTGGCGCCTCGAGTTGGTCATGGGGACCGAGTTGCGCCTTGGCACCGGCGCCGTGGAGCAACGACTGGCGCGCTTCATCGCCAGCGCGCCACAGCTCGAGGCGGCCGGTCAGCCCCTGGTGGTGGACCTGCGCTACAGCAATGGCTTCGCCGTGCAATGGGAACGGAACTCGGACACCGGGTTCCGCGCGAGTTCGGATCGCTCCGGGCGGTCAGGTCATCGAGGATAGAGCGGATGTCGCGACGTAACGACAAGAACCTGCTGGTCGGTCTGGATATCGGTACCTCCAAGATCGCGGCCCTGGTCGGCGAGCTGAAGGACGACGATCAGATCGAGATCATCGGCATCGGGACTCACGCGTCCCGTGGGCTGAAGAAGGGTGTGGTCGTGGATATCGAGTCGACCGTCCAATCGATTCAAAGGGCGGTAGAAGAAGCCGAGCTGATGGCGGGTTGCGAGATCCATTCGGTCCATGCCGGGATCGCCGGCAGTCATGTGCGCAGTCTCAACTCGCATGGGATTACCGCGATCAAGGAGGTCGAGGTCTCCCAGGCCGATGTGGACCGGGTCATCGACGCAGCGCGGGCGGTGGCCATCCCGGCCGACCAGAAGATCCTCCATATCCTGCCCCAGGAGTTCATCATCGACGACCAAGAGGGGATTCGCGAGCCCATCGGGATGTGTGGGGTGCGGCTCGAGGCGAGGGTGCACATGGTCACGGGTGCGGTGAGCGCGGCCCAGAACATCATCAAGTGTATTCGTCGCTGCGGACTGGAGGTCGATGACCTGGTGCTCGCCCAGTTGAGCTCCAGCTACTCGGTCCTGGGTGAGGACGAGAAGGAGCTCGGTGTCTGTGTCGTCGATATCGGTGGCGGAACCACCGACCTGGCGGTCTTCACGGAGGGCGCCATCCGGCATACGGCGGTCATCCCGATCGCGGGCGATCAGGTCACGAGCGACATCGCGGTGGCCCTGCGCACGCCGACGCAACACGCCGAGCAGATCAAGGTCCAGCATGCCTGCGCCCTGACCCAGCTCGCCGCCAATGGCGAGACCATCGAAGTCCCGAGCATCGGTGATCGTCCGCCACGACGGCTGTCGCGGCAGACCCTGGCGGAGGTGGTCGAGCCCCGCTACGAGGAGCTGCTGGGGCTCTTGCAGAAAGAGCTGCGTCGCAGCGGTTTCGAGGATCTGGTTGCAGGCGGTGTGGTCTTGACCGGCGGCAGCGCGCGGATGGAAGGCCTGATCGATCTTGCCGAAGAGGTCTTTCACATGCCGGTGCGCCTGGGGGTGCCGCAATACGTGATCGGTATGGACGAGGTCGTCAACAATCCGATTCATTCCACTGGCGTCGGGCTCTTGATGTATGCGCGCCAGCATCGTTTCGCTCGACGCTCGGAGCTGACCGAGAACCTCGGGCTGACCGGCACTTGGTCGCGGGTCCGTCGTTGGTTCCAGGGGAACTTCTAGGTGCGTCGGTCTGGTGCACTAGGCTGATGAAGTGCGGGCAGGTTCTTGCCGACCCTGGCGGTCGGACGACGAAGGATCGGGGATCGAGTTCGGGTCGCCCCTTGCGAGGGTGGACCCAGGCTTGCGGTCTCGGGTCGGGGCGTCTAGGGCGTCCCGGCCGTGTCGGGGGGCGGTCGCGCGCGCCGCGCGGCTGAATGAAGCGTTTTCAGTTGATGCAAGACACTGCATCGGAGGAGAGAGATCAATGTTCGAACTGATGGATACTCATAGTCAGAATGCAGTCATCAAGGTCATCGGTGTCGGTGGCGGCGGGAGCAATGCCGTCAATCACATGGTCGCCTCGACCATCGAGGGTGTGGACTTCATCTGCGCCAATACGGATGCCCAGGCGCTGAAGAGCTCCAATGTCAAGACCATCCTGCAGCTGGGTGCGGGCATCACCAAGGGGCTCGGGGCCGGCGCCGATCCCGAGGTCGGCCGGAATGCCGCGATGGAGGACCGGGACCGCATCCAGGATGCACTGGAAGGGGCGGACATGGTCTTCATTACCGCCGGGATGGGCGGTGGGACCGGAACCGGTGCCGCCCCGGTGGTCGCCCAAGTGGCGAAGGATCTGGGGATCCTGACCGTGGCCGTCGTGACCAAGCCCTTTCCGTTCGAGGGCGCCAAGCGGCGGCGGATCGCCGAAGAGGGCATCGGCGAGCTCGCCAAGTCCGTCGACTCCCTGATTACCATTCCCAACGAGAAGCTGCTCGCCGTGCTCGGCAAGGACATGAGCCTGCTCGATGCCTTCAGGGCCGCGAACGATGTCTTGCTCAATGCCACCCAGGGCATCGCCGAGCTCATCACCTGCCGCGGTCTGATCAACGTCGATTTCGCCGACGTCAAGACCGTCATGTCGAACATGGGCGTCGCCATGATGGGTACTGGATCCGCCAGCGGTGAGAATCGTGCCCGCGAGGCCGCCGAGGCAGCCATCAAGAGTCCCTTACTCGAAGACATCGATCTCGCGGGGGCCAAAGGCATCCTGGTCAATATCACGGCCGGCATGAGCCTGACCATCGGCGAGTTCGACGAGGTCGGCAACACGGTGCGCGACTTCGCCGATGATGATGCCACCGTGGTCGTGGGTACCGTGGTGGATCCGGAGCTGGAAGAGGAGCTGCGGGTGACCGTGGTCGCCACCGGCTTAGGTGAAGGTCGGGTGACGATCAAGCGCCCGAGTGTCGAGCCCGCCATGCGTCTGGTGAGCGGAGATGCTGGCGACGGTGCGCCGGATTATCGGGAGATGGAGCGTCGTCCGGCCATCTATCGCAAGTCGGGTGGGAATGCCGCCGTCGCCGAAGCGGCTGAGGAGAGCGACCTGGATTATCTGGACATCCCAGCCTTTCTGCGCCGGCAAGCCGATTGATCAGGGGATTCCCTGTTTCAGAGAATCTTTAAAAAACAGAGGTGTTTTGCTTGATTCGACATTGAGCTTGATAAAGTTCCGGGAAAACCCTAAGCTATCCATAACGCGCCCCGGTTTGCTCGGGGCGCGTTGCAATGCGATGAAAGGAACACGAACGTCCGTCTGGCAGGGATCCGCCGGATCACGTGCGGTCGCCGATCCGCCGGAAGTGGACGCCGTCAGCCGCCGTGGCCAGCGATGGGAGACCCCGACCGATGCTCAAGCAACGCACCCTCAGGAACAGCATCCGGGCAACCGGTGTCGGCTTGCACACGGGCGAAAAGGTCGAGATGACGATTCGGCCCGCCGCGCCCGATACGGGTATCCTGTTTCGGCGCGTCGACTTGGTCGAGCCAGTCGAGATCAAGGCGACCCATTTCAATGTCGGCGACACGCGTTTGTCGACCACACTGGTGCAGGGTGGTGTTCGGGTCTCGACCGTGGAACATCTGCTCTCTGCGTTCGCGGGGCTGGGGATCGACAATGCCTGTGTCGATGTGGGTGCCGCCGAGGTGCCCATCATGGATGGTAGCGCGGCGCCCTTCGTCTTCTTGATTCAATCTGCAGGGGTCGAGGAGCAGAGCCGGGGCAAGCGTTTCATTCGGATCAAACGCCCGATCGAGGTGCGCGACGGGGACAAGTTCGCCCGCTTCACGCCCTACGACGGTTTCAAGGTCGAGTTCTCGATCGACTTCGACCACCCGGCATTCAATGCCTGCGTCAATCGTGCCAGTGTCGATTTTTCCACCTCCTCCTTCGTGAGGGAGTTGAGTCGTGCGCGCACCTTCGGTTTCTTGCGCGAGATCGAGACCCTGCGTCAGCAGAATCTGGCCTTGGGTGGCAGTCTGGACAATGCCGTGGTCGTGGACGAGTATCGCGTCCTGAACGAAGAGGGGCTGCGTTACGAGGATGAGTTCGTCAAGCACAAGATCCTGGATGCGATCGGCGACCTCTATCTCCTCGGCCGCACTCTGATCGGCGCATTCACCGCGCACAAGTCGGGCCATGCCTTGAACAACACCCTATTGCGTGCCTTGACGGCAGACGCATCGGCCTGGGAAGAGGTCGTCTTCGCCGACTCCTCGACTGCACCCATCTGCTATGGGCATCCGGTCGCTGTCGCTTGAGACGATGCGGGCCCGCGCCCAAGGATCGACCCTCTGGGTCGATCCTCTTTCCGCCTAGTCGGCCGGTCGTGGGATGCGCGGGACGTACCGGGTCGCGAGGCGTCGGAAGGCGCTCGCCAGTTCGGCATCCGGCGCATGTTCCGCGGCCTCGATCAGATGCGCGGCCGCGCCCATCGTCAACCCTTGTTTGGTGCTGGTGCCGTCGGGCATGGCGGGTGTCTTGCTGCGCTCCGGGCGAACTCGCACGCGAATCTCGGTGATGCCTCGATCGCTCAGTGGTCCGGCGATCTCGCCGATCAGGAAACGCACCCGTGTCGCCCATGCGGGTGAATCCAGGAAGAGCGTCAGCTTGTCCTGGTCGAGACCCAGATCCAGGCAATGCTCCCGCATGGAATCCGGCAATTGGGCGCGCAGGCTAGCCAGCAGGTCGCACTCTCGCTGACGTCGGCCGAGGATGTCTCGGAAGCGATCCTGTCTCCGCAGCAGCTCGCGGATAGGTACGAAATGGGTATGCATCGGTCGTTTCTTGTAGACCAAGTCCAACAGCCTGAACCGCGTCGAGAGTGAAATGCGTTTTTCGAGCGACCCGCCGCGCGGCGATCTCGGGCCATCGGCGGGACGCGGTTCAGACCCTGAAGACAGCACAACAGAGGTCAACGATGTACCAGCTCCATCGAACCCGAAACAAGTTCGGACCGGTCCTCATCATGCACGTCGCCGTCACGACACTCGTCCTTGCGGGCGGGGGTCTGGGCTTCTGGATTGGTCAAGCGAGCGACCTTCCGATCCTCGCGGCCAATCCGACGCCCGCTCCTGAGTTCACACCCGAGGCATCCCCCTCGGTCGACACCCTGGCCGAGAGATCGGCGGTCCTGCAAGAGGTCGAGACGGTCGCCCATACGGTGGAAGAGATGCGGGCGGAGCTGCTCCGGATCAATGCCTTGGGTGCGCGGCTCGTCGAGATGTCTGGTCTCGATCCGGAGGAGTTCGATTTCGACAATCCGCCACCCCAGGGCGGTCGGGAGCCGGAGCCCGTTCGCGACTATACAATCAAGGAGCTGGCTAGCGAGCTGGGTGGGATCGTCGTCCTCATCCAGGATCGCCAGCGCAAGCTCGACCGCATCGAGGACGTCATCACCGAGAAGACCCTGACCGCGCGCTCGGTCCCCTCGGGTTGGCCGGTGCACTCGGGCTACATCAGTTCCCGCTATGGCTTCAGGGTGCATCCAATCAGGAAGGTGCGCAGCTTTCATCATGGGGTCGATATCGCCAGTCCTCGCGGGACCCCGATCCTTGCCGTGGCCGACGGTCAGGTGACCTTCAGCGGTCGCAAGCGCGGCTACGGACGGGTGATCGACATTCGTCATCGCGACGGTCTCGTCACGCGCTACGCCCACAACAATGCGAACCTGGTCAAGGAGGGGCAAGACGTCCAGAAAGGCCAGAAGATCGCGACGGTGGGCTCCTCCGGGAGTGCGACCGGTCCACATGTACATTTCGAAGTGCTGAGGGAGGGGAAGTCGATCGATCCCACAGGCTTTCTGGGATCGAGCCCGCGGTCCAGGTTGGCGGCCAAGGACGGGGGTTCTCCGGGTTAGGCGATTTCTGTCAATGTTCATACCATCTGACTTGTCTTGACGCCCGCCTTCGGTGTCGCGCCACCAGTCACATCGCCCGGCGATGCTCCTGGTG
>JANQGF010000142.1 GCA_028277465.1 Chromatiaceae bacterium | reverse complement strand
CCACCAGGAGCATCGCCGGGCGATGTGACTGGTGGCGCGACACCGAAGGCGGGCGTCAAGACAAGTCAGATGGTATGAACATTGACAGAAATCGCCTTAAGACCCCGGGGCATCTCCAGCATAGCGGATCGCTATATTACTCGCCAAATCGGCATCGCGCCCAGCGTGCGACCGGCGGGGCATCCGCTCCTCTTCAATCACTGACGCGACTGGAGCTGGCGGGGCATCCCGGCCCCCCAGATGCGCATCGAATCTCCCAACAGGTGCCCTCGTCGATGCCGTCCTCAGCGCAGCTGACGCCAACCCTGACGGCCGAGATAGGCGCCCTTCACCTTGCCGGACTCCTCGGCGTCACCGCCATCCGATCCGGCCGTCACCAGGGTGTAATCGTCGCCCTCCAGCAGAACCCGAGGCGAATCGATGATCTGATCCAGCTTGAAGCCACCCAGTGGCACCACGACATCTTCTCCGTCGATGTTCACCGTCGTCGTATCCTCTTCGTTGAAGACGCCATCGCCGTTCACATCGAAGGTCGTCTCCTCCGAGCGTCCACCGCTGAACATATCGACGGCGAAGACCCAGCTCTCCCCGCCCCCGAACTCGCATGGGTCGTCCGATTCCACCGGGACCAGGCTGGTGAAGAGCACCAATCCGGAGCCGGAAAGGATCTGTGGCCGGCTGATGACGCGCTCCCCTTGCACACCGTGCACGGGAGAGACGAGATCGATGAACCAACCACGCTTGACTGGACTTTCAAGGGTACCCCAGTCCAGGTTTCTCTTCGAAAAGACACGCCAGATGTAACCCTGAGGATCGGCCGCGAGACTCAGCTCGTAGAGGATGTCTTGCTCGAGCAGATCGCCGCGTCCCGCACCGATCGCACTGCCGCCTTGCCAGATGGTCTTGCTCGAGTCCACCGGATCCTTGGTGAGGAGCGCATTATCCCAGACACCATAGACCGACTGGACGGTCTGGTCCGCTGGGTCTGTCGCACGCATGTACTGGCCGGTGCCGAAATAGACGAGATGGCCCCCGGAGGGATGGACACCAACCTCGAGCGGGCCACTGATCGGCTGGGCATTGCCGTCATCATTGAACGTCTGGAGCAAGGCCCCCCCGTAGGCGATGTCCCAATCTGCGGGCACCGTCCCAGTCAGATCGAACTTCCAGAGATTCCCTTTGATATCACCTGCATAGGCACCGGCAACGGTCGATTGAGAGTCACGAATCAGACCCACGGCCGATAGACCATTCTCGGGGTCGCTCGAGACCTGGATCTTGCGGATCAGGCTCCCGTCGTCGAGGTTGACCATATAGAGCCAGGCACCGCTACCACTGTCGTATCCATTGCCGAAGACGGCGGCCCAGTCGCCGTTCTGGAGCCGCCCGATGACGGGAGAGGACGTCATCTGACCCACCATCTGACCGAGATCGGCATCGGTGAACTCCCACAGGACGTCTGCGGCCGTGAAGCCGTCCCCGTCGTCGGGGTCGGTCACGTCCAGCGCGAAGACCGCCGTGCCTCCGGCACCGAGGGTACCGACGAGCACGGACCGCCAGGCGCCATTGACATAGGCATCCCCCACCGACGGTGAGCCATCCACGAAATAACGGTGCAGATAGTCCTGGTTCGCGAGGTCGGCCAGATGCGGAAAGACCGCATTGGGCACATAAGCGAACACCTCTTTGCCCGAGATCGCATTGAAGCCATGCAGCATGCCGTCGTTGGCACCCACATAGATCATCGGGGTTCGTCTGCGATAGCTACGAACGAAGCCGTCGTCATCCAGATAGGTGTCTCGGCCCGGGGTCCCTTCGGGCAGGCCCCCGTAACCCAGGTTCTGTGGCTTGCCGACATACAAGGGGTCGGAGTTGACGATGTCTCCCAGGATCTTGGTACGCGCGCGGTGACTCCCCGCGCTGTCGTCGCCGCGGAGCCAGTTCAGCAAGGTCTCATCGCTCGACAGAAACGCCCTCTGGGAGTCGTTGAGGTCGCTCCAGGAGAAGGGAACGCCCGCCGCCACATCGGGATCCCAGGTGAAGATCTGACGCTCATCCCAAGCCGGCATCAAATCAGCGGCGTCCCACACCTGGTTGTTCTCCGGATCCTCGTCACTGAAGAGATCCAACGCAATGAGTTCACCGCTCCAGTCGGAGCTATCGAATCTGGCCTGGTAGATGAGGGTATCGCCCTTGGCTCGGGTCGAGCTGGCCGCCGCCGAGGCAGAGGTCGACTTGGTCAGCAGGATGATGCGGGTGAAGGCCTCCTCCAACTGACGTTGGAGATTGCCGGCATTGGTCACGAGGAAATAGTTGGGCGAGGTCTCGCCTGGGCCCAGGTCCTCATTCCCTTCCGAGCCGTACTTGGCGGCGTACCAGAGCGGCGTCTCCAACAGGGTGGCGACGCTGGCATCGCTATCGGCGGTGAAAGTGCGGGTCGTGAACAAAGGCAAGGGGTCGTTGCAGACCGCGGGTGGTGAGACGATCGCGCAGTCCCCAGGCAAGAGCCCCGCTGGAGTATCGAGGAAATAGGCGGGATCGCTGCCAGCCGCCGTATCCACATCCCGGACCTCGAGATAGACCCCGTCCGCCGTCGTCCCCGAGATGACATAACCCATATGCTGAATGATGCTCCCCGCGGCATACTCCGAGGTCAAGGTCAGCGTCAGGGTCCCGTCCGCATTCACCCTGGCCTCGTAGGCGACGATCGCGTCCATGTCGTGGTCCGCGCCCTGCTCCACGTCCTCGAAGTTGATGCGAAACTTCACGAATGGACGGCCTTCGTTGACACTGGGATCCGCATCCGAGCCCGCTGGATCCGTGTTGGCGAAGGTCTCGACGAAGAAGTCGACGATGGTGTCGGTCGGCTGAAACGCCCCTTGCGTTGAGTTGATGCTGTAGCCACCGACGGACTTGGCGTAGGGCACCAGGGTCACCCTCCCCCCGCCGACGGGGATATCGATCTTGGGCAGAGGTGAAGCGAGCGCCACGACGAAGGTATTGATGTCCTGCTTGTCGACGAGATCGTCTCTGAGGTCGTTCTCGAAGGCATAGCGGGCGATCCCGGCCGAGTAATAGCCACCCTGCTTGGTCGGCTCGGACGGCGCGAGCCCCCGGATATTGCCGAATCCGCTCACCGTCTTGGCGCTCGGTGCCCCGTCGTAATCACCGCCGACCTGACCGATGAAGTGCTGGCTCGAGCCGCCGTGCTCCTGCGCCCAGATGGCATCCGCCTCCGTGGCCGCGTTCAGACCTGCGATGTCCCCGCTGAAACCGCTGAAGGTGCTCCCCGGAACGAAGGTCGTGTCATAGGAGGGATTCACGTCGCTGATGATCAGCTGCGCCCCCGGAGAACAATAGAGCGCCGGGTTCTCCACCCGCGTATAGGGGTCGCTCCAGACTGGGGCCGGCAGCTCCAGATAGGAGCTCCCGTGGTAATCCCGCAAGGTGACCCGCTCATTGCCGCCGGTCAGGGTGGGCATGAAATCCGAGGTCGGATCGGTGAGTCCCGAGAAATAACGCAAGCTCTCGTACATCATCTCCCCG
Source organism: Chromatiaceae bacterium (assembly GCA_028277465.1). GTDB lineage: Bacteria > Pseudomonadota > Gammaproteobacteria > Chromatiales > Chromatiaceae > JANQGF01. Next base: position 4,782 of record JANQGF010000142.1, on the reverse strand, counting down.
ATCGGGTTTCCCCAATCAGGAAATGAGGGCGCACTCGGATCGACCATCGACTTCGTCGTCAGCCAGCCCCCCTGATACTGGTAGTTGGTGCCCATATTGAAGTCGACGATGCGGAAGCGATCGATGGTACGGGCGATGCCGAGTGTATCCGTGAGGATGCCAGTCTGTGGATCCACCTCATCCTGGAAGCTCTCGATGTTCTTGCGCAGCACCCCGCCCTGCATATTCTTCGGGTCGTTATACGAGCCCGAGATCAGGCCGAAGAGCATCTTGTCCGTCTCGCCATAGCGCTGCAGCAGACCGACTGGCTTATAGCTATCATCCGTTGCCGGGTCGCTATCCGTATAGGGCCGACAGTTCGTATTCGAGGTCAGATAATTCGTATCGCAGACCTGAACCCGGACGACATAGTCCGTCATCGCGGAGGCCGGCACCTCGCGCTCCAGGCTGTAGGTCGTGATCTCAGGGGCGGTATCTGCTTCCCCCCCGGGCCCGCGCAGGTCGACTGCCGGTACCACTGCCCAGATGGCGCTCGGCGGCTTCCATAGCAGCTGGTAGTTATCGCCTCCGGTGATCTCCTCATGATGAAACGCGAAGGGATGCCAACCGGCGGTCAGTGTCTTGGTGACGACCGAGCCTGTATTGGTCGCACGCACCTGCAGATCGCCATCGCCGGCGGCGCCATGGCCGCCGTACCAGCCAGTGACGATCTCATTGTCGATCAAGAGCTCGACCGCATCATCGCCATTGGTGGCAAACTCATAGTCGCCATCGCTCGCGGCATAGAGCTGGCCGCGGATGACCGTCAGATAATAGTCGTGTGTGCAGCCGTTGAAGCTGCCACCGGTGAAGGGGTTGTTGTTCGATCCACTCGTATCGATCACACCGCCCGATATCTCACCGCTTCCACAGCGTTGCGCGTCGGTTCCCCAGGTCTCGATCAGGGTCTGATACTCGGAGCTGTTATTCGGATGGTGACCGCGCAAGATCGTTGCACCCGTGGTGCAGCTTCGTCTCGAGCCGTCGTTGCAATCGTCACCCGCCACCTCGCGCTCGATTGCGACCCACTCCCAGATACGGAAGACCGAGTCGTTCAAGACACGCATCAGGGGCTCCTTGGCCCCGCTCTTCAAGAGCGTGGTATTGGCGAACAGATGTCTCGTTCCCTCGGCAGGTAATGAAAGCGGCGCATAGTCGCGAATATCGTAACCGTCATGCTCGATACTCTTGTACTCCTTGCCCCAGCTATGGGCGTCCTGAGGGATATAGGATCGCTCCAGTACGGTCAAGTCTTGGGTATCGACCACACGGCGCCCGCCATAGAGCACCTTGCGGAGTGCATCGATGCGCACCGTGGTGATGTAATTCAGAAAATCACCGCTCCAGCTTCCCGGGCATCTCTTGTCGGCCGTCTCCGAGATCGGGTTGAAGCGAGCGTCTCCGGCACTGTAGGCGTAACAGAGATAGGAATCGAAGTAACCGAAATAGTCGATGTCAGCGGGCTTGTAGCCGACGTCCAACACCCCGTCGTCGTTCAGATCCGAGGCATCATTGTAGGCCTCGTAATAGAGGGTGTGATCGCGGCCCATGATGAGCATGGTGAGCGGCGGAGCATCGATGCCCCCGCCCATGAACAGAGGGACTTGAGCGATGGGCGATGCCTCATTGGCAGTCACGGCCGCAATCGGACAGCCGAGCAGTAGACCGAGGAGCAGTGCACTGATCCGGTGCGGAAGGGCGAATCCATAGTCGAGGCTGCGCATTATGTCCCTCCAATTAGGCGAGAGGATGCCATCTCCGGCGGTGGCGGCAGAGTTCAACCGCGGCTCACGGCCAGGCCTGCATCAAGGATCGTCGACCACGCCGCGCCCCACGGTGGTCTGCAGGACGACGACGGCGGTATTGGTGCTACCGAGACCGCGCGAGGTGACCCGATAGAGCCCCCCGAGATCATTGAATTCCAATGCGCTGCTGAGGTCGAGCAGCTCCTCGATCACATAGATGGGCCGCGCGTAGACATCCTCCATCGCGTCGGCAAGTTGAAGCTCGTCGCTCCAGCCATCGTCATCGTTCGGATCCGGTGTCTGATCGGTCACCAGTGTCTTGAGTTGAGGCGACGGGGCATTCATGACATTGTCCTCGCCATCGCGCAGCGCGGACTCAGCCGATTGGAAGGCGAGATTGCGGTCTCTCAGGTTCCCCGCCATGCGCTCATCGAGACTGGTGGTCTGGATCGAGGCCACGCCGATCATGGTCATGAGCAGAAGGAAGATCAGCCCAGTGGCCAACACCATTCCCCCTTGGCGGCGGTATCCGAACGCTGGTCTCATCGTCGTTCCCTTTCTCTAAGGCAATCTATTACGCAGACCGATGGTCGTGGTGAAGACCTGGTAAAGATGCCGATCGTTATCCGGCGCGGTGAAGAAGTCGCCATCGTCATCCTGGAAGGGAAGCGACATGGGCCTGTCCACCAGGTTGTCGTCCGTGCTGCGCAGCAAGAGATTGATCTTGACCGCAAGGACCTGGCCCCAATCGGTGACCCCATCGGCGTCGACATAACTGTCGAGCAACTCGTCACCGTTGGTATCCACGCCATAGGTCAGCTGCATATCCCGGACCCCCTCCAGCAGCTCCCAATCCTCAGGCTTTCCCGGTTCATCTGGGACCCCTTGATCGAACACGCGCCGGTACAGACTACGCGGCGCATTGAGATCTTCGGGATCTTCTGACCAGATGTAATAGAGCCGGCTACGGAAGCGATAGATCTCCATGTCGTCGTTATAGCTATGGCTGAGGCTCGGCTCTGGCTCCTCGTTGCCCGGGCCGGGGGCATCCCCGTCCGCGTCACTCTCTTTGCGCGAGAGGCTCGTCGTGCCCGCGTCGGCACGGTTCTGAAAGATGTCGCACCCTAACGGGTCGGTGACCACCAGGATCGCATTCTCCAGGTCGCCGGTCGTCTCGTTCAGCGTGATGGTCGTCGCCGCCGCGGCCGTCGCACCCACCGGGGTCAGGGCGAGCTGCTCCGCGGCATGCTTGACGAAGAAGGCATCGGTACCGGGCGCGTAGTTGGTGAGGTCGTCGGCGTCGAAGCCCGGAGTAGTCGCATCCACCCCTTCCCTGCCTTGGAAAAAGGTCGTCAGATCGAATCGCTCATTCGTGTACTCGGCGCCGGTCGTATCGATGAGACTGTTGAAGGAGCGAATGCAGGTCCCTTTGAATCCGGCTTGGCGAAGATCGCGCGACAGATGCTCGATCGCGAACCGCCCGTTCTCTTGCACCTGGGACATGGCATCGGTCATGCGATAGCTCTCCTTGGTGCTGATGAAGAGCCCAACGACACCGGCCGTGAGGAAGAGCCCGACTGTCATGCCCACCAGTAGCTCGACGAGTGTCAGACCGCGCTGCCGCCGACGCGGACCGGGATGCCTAGTCTGAAAGCGGGAGTAAATGCTCATAGTTCCGTGGTGAAGCTGAACGACTGCGCCTCTCCGCCTCCATAGCGAGTCTCGTTCCAGATGACGGCGATCGTGGCCTCGATCCGATCCCCACTGGTGTTCACCACGATGCTCCCGCTGCCGCCATGCAGTGAGCAGGCGAGTCGATTACTCCATTCAGCCGTATCGTCCCCGATCACATCATCACCCGTGCGCGCGAATTCGTCATCACAGTCGGCGTCGTACTCGCCGACATAGCTCGCCGCGTTACCTCGGTTCGCCCGCATCGCATCGGCGATCTCGTAGGCCAGCGTCGTGGCCTGGGTGCGCAGATAAGAGCCTTGGTTCATCTTCAACGAGATGGACTGCAGCCCCCCAAGCCCCAGTAGACCGATCGAGAGCACCAGGGCGGCGATCAGGACCTCGATGAGCGTGAAGCCTCGCTGGGGCCGCATGCCTGATTCGGACAGACCCGCCGTCATGGACATCTCTGTTCTCCGTCGACCTGAACGCGCCCCGTCGCGTTGACATCCAAGGTACTCTGCCTGGGTGGAATGCAGAGCGTGAAGCTTCCGGCGCGATTGATCCATCCGGCAGCGCTATAGCTCAGGGCATTGTCGAATGTGCCGTTTCCATCGATGGTGGCATTGGTCGCCGGCGGCTGCCCCACATTGAGCAGGACCTCACCCGCGTCCAGGGTCTCGTCATTGTCGTCATCGACGAACACCAGCCAGCCCTCCCTCCAACTCACGGCCGGATCGTTGGAACAAGAGGGGTCCTCCGTGGCGACATCGTCCGATTTGCACACCGCCACCTGTTTGCCACGCTTGATCGCCTCGGAGCGCGCCAGACCCAGCGCGGCGCTGAGCTGATTCGTCAGGTTGGCGACACGGTTCTTCGCCATGACACCCTGGTAGGCCGGGACGGCCAGTGTGACCAAGATCACGGCGACCGAGAGGGTGATTAGCAATTCGAGCAGGGTCACTCCGGTCTCGAAGCGCCGACGGCAGCCCCTCACCACGAGAGGACGGCTCGTCAATTCAGGCGTCAGCCAAGGTCGCTCCAGGCCCTGCCGAGCCGGCCGGAATCCTCGGGCCTTGGCACCGAGGCCATCAAGAGGCCCCGATGGTTCAAACAGTCCGCGCGCAGATGGAATCTCGTCTAGCATCGGCGTCATACCTTCCAGTGTGGGGCCGTCGCAACAGCACCCTCGGGTGCGGAGATGACAGAGCCGAGGCGCGCGCGCCGGTATGAAGGGTGCGCCTACTGTAACCCAATCTCCACACCATCTGCCCCACGACCTCGGGCTGCCGCGCCGACGCGCCGCCTCGGAGCGCGCACAGGAAGC
>JANQGF010000132.1 GCA_028277465.1 Chromatiaceae bacterium | reverse complement strand
TCTCGACACCCGAATCTTACCCTTGTTGTGTATTTCCTGCGCAAACGGCACCACCGATAGGACGCCATGGGCGCTCCGGCTCATCCTCTCCCTGTAGTTTTAAGGCCGCCGCAGGGTGAGAAGGGCGGCGACGCCCCGACTCAGCCACACGCCAATTGCATCCTCCGCGTGTGGCGGCCGCCATGATCGTCAGCTCCTTTCGATTCGAGCCTCGAATGCAGGGGGCTGTTGGATGGTCCGCTTGACGGCGCAGAGGTCCATCGCCCGGAGGATCCCGAACCGGTACTTCTCCGGAAAACCCTCTGGCAGGTGCAGCCGGAGGGTCACTCGGGCAGCCGAGAGGTCCGTCTTGTGCCCCTCCCAATCCATACTGAGCCGCATTCCCTCGGTCGAGAGCTTGTGACTCTGGCAGAACTTCAAGGGGACAAGGGGCGACGCCGCAGCTCAGCCAAGCGCCACTTTCATCGCTCCCTGACGCAGGAACTCACCCACACGCGCTAGATCATCCGCGGTATCCACACCGGGACCGGGCTCCTCGGCGGCCATCCCCACATGGATCCGCTCGCCGTGCCAGAGCACGCGCAGCTGTTCGAGCGACTCGACCAGCTCCAACGGGGAGGCCTCCCAGCCGACGTAACGCTCGAGGAAGGCGGCACGGTAGGCATAGAGACCGATATGCCGCAAGAAGGCCAAGGGCTGCGGCAAGAGGTTATGGCCCTCGAGGAAGCCATCGCGGTGCCAGGGAACGGGTGCGCGCGAGAAATAGAGCGCAAAACCGGCGGCGTCCGTCACAACCTTGACCACATGCGGATCGCGTAGAATGGCGCCGTCGCGGATGGGGTGCGCCAGAGTGGCCATACCGATCCCCTCCAGCCTCTCCAGGTCGGACGCCACCTGATCCAGAAGCGCCGCAGGCATGCAGGGCTCATCGCCCTGGAGATTGACCAGGATGCTGTCCGGCCCCCAATCGCGCCGCGCGATCACCTCGGCTACGCGATCGGTCCCGCTGCGGTGCGCCTTGTCGGTCATGAGGGCGTCGACGCCCAATCCGGCACAGACCTCCAGGATCCTAGCATCGTCGGTGGCCACCACGACCTCGTCCGCCGCACTGGTCCGCGCCCGTTCCACCACGTGCTGGATCATTGGTTTACCCGCGATCTCGCGTAGAGGTTTGCCGGGCAGACGGGTGGAGCCGTAACGAGCCGGGATGACAACCTTGAAGCTAATCATCAGTCAATCCTACGAGTATCGAGAGGAAGCTTGTCTCGAAATCGGCGTCGACCACTGCCTCCACGGGCAGATACCAGTGATCCTCGCCACCGAAGGCGGCACACTTGACGGCATCCTTCTCGGTCATGATCACCGGGCCATCTGGCCAGTGGACCAAGTCCCGGGGCGAGAAACGGTAATGATCCGGATAGGGATGCGGATCGATGTCGAGACCGGCGCCCCGAAGCAGCGCAAAGAAGGGTTGCGGATCGCCGATACCGGCCACCGCGCCGACGGCCTGGCCGCGCAGGTCGGCAAGCCGACGGGTCCGGTCGGGGTGGCGGAGATTCACCAGGAGCCCAGGCAGAAGACGCATCGCCGGCCTCTCTCCGCCCTCACCCTTGTAAAGGAGCAGATCGACGCTGGATAGACGACTCCGCGGCTCCCGTAAGGGCCCGGCCGGCAAGCAATGGCCATTGCCGAGCCCTCGCGCCCCATCGATCAAGACGATCTCCAGGTCTCGGGCGAGTCGATAGTGCTGAAGACCATCGTCGGTGAGCAGGATGTCACAACCACCGAGACGCAGGGCCAGCAGACCCGCTTGCATACGATCAGGTCCCGCTACCACGGTGCAGCCGCTGCGGCGCGCGAGCAGGACAGGCTCGTCGCCAACCGCATCCGGGTCGCTGTCTGGGCGCACCAATCTGGGCCAGCTCCGGGACCGACCGCCATAACCCCGCGTGAGGATCCCCGGCGTCCAGCCCCGCCCGCGCAGCAGCTGCGCGAGCCGCAGCACCAGCGGTGTCTTGCCGGTCCCACCGACACTCAGATTACCGACCACCACGACCGGAACGGGCAGCCGCCGACTGGCCAGCCAGCCCACCCGATAGCCGAGCCGACGCAGCTGCACCACACCACAATAGACCCAGGACAGTGGCAGCAAGAGCGCCACCACGGGGTGATGACCATACCAAAGGGTCGCGGGATCTGCGAGCCGCCGCAGGGGCGACCCGAGACCCATCCGGGGACTCCACGAGGCGTCGCTCGCGCTCATGTTTCGCCGACGACCCCGAATTCGACCCCATCGCCCGCGGCCGAATGCCCGCCGGTTACCCACAACTCGGTGCCAGGTCGGAGTCGAGTCACGTCAGCGCGGCCCAAGGCTCGGCCAGATCCTGGAATTGGAGCCGATGCAATCGAGCATAATAGCCACCGAGCGCGAGAAGCTCATGATGACGTCCCTGCTCGACGATTCGTCCCTCTTGCAGCACCAGGATCCGGTCCGCACGCTCGATCGTGGAGAGCCGGTGGGCGATGACGAGCGTCGTCCGTCGCTCCATCAGGTCGTACAGGGCGGCCTGGATCTGGCGTTCGGACTCGGTGTCCAGCGCGGAGGTCGCCTCGTCGAGGATGAGGATGGGGGCGTCCTTGAGCATCGCGCGCGCGATCGCGATCCGCTGGCGTTGTCCGCCCGACAGCAACACGCCGCGGTCGCCGATCAGGGTCTCGAAGCCCAAGGGCAAGGCCTGGATGAACTCCAGGGCATGGGCGCTGCGGGCCGCTCGCTCCAGCTCGGCCCGGCTCGGCGGCTCGGCGCAGCCATAGGCGATGTTCTTGGCGATGCTATCGTTGAAGAGCACCACATCCTGCGTGACCACGGAGATCTGGGCACGCAGGCTGGCCAGGGTGAGCGACCGGATGGGGATCCCGTCGACCAGGATCTCACCCGCGGTCGGATCATAGTAGCGCGGCAAGAGACTCGCGACCGTGGTCTTGCCACTGCCGGAGCGGCCGACCAGGGCGACCTTCTCCCCGGGCTCCAGGGTCAGGTTCAGACCCTGCACCGCCGGCGCCTTGTCCACTCCATAACGGTGACTGACCCCGCGATATTCGATCCGGCCCTGGGCACGCCCCAGGGTCCGTGTCCCCTGGTCCTCTTCCTCCTCCGAGTCCAGCAGCTCGAACAGACTCTCGGCGGCGATGATGCCTCGCTGCAACTGGGCGTTGACCGAGGTCAGGCGTTTGACTGGCGGCAGCAGCAACCCCATGGCGACGACGAACGACATGAAGGTCCCCACCGAGATGTTCTCCTTGAGCCCCTGCATGGTCGAGAGATAGACCACCACCCCGATCGCCACTGCCGAAATCAACTGGACCAAAGGGACACTGGCGGCCTCGGTCGCGATCATCTTCATCTGCAGCGAGCGGGTCTTCTCGTTGATGGCGTCGAAAAGCCGCGCCTCTTGCGCCTGGCCGCCGAAGGCCTTGACGACCCGATGGCCCTCGATCACCGCCTGCGCCACATGGGTAAGATCCCCGACCCGGTCCTGGATGCGCCGGCTGTGGCGCCGGAAACGCTTGGTCGCATACTTCACCGTGCCGGCCATCACCGGGCCGATCACCAGGAAGATGACCGACAGAGCGGCATTGAGATAGAGCATGTAAGCCATCAGGCCCAAGACGGTGAAGCCGTCGCGCACCAGAGTGGTGACCGCAGAGGTCGCGGCATTGGCCACGTTCTCCACGTTGTAGGTCAGTTTGGCGAGGATGTGACCGGAACCATTGTTATCGAAATAACGTGTCGGCGCCCTCAGGAGGTGCGCGAACATCTGCTGGCGCAGGTCGGCGACCACCCGCCGACCCACCCAGTTGAGAAAATAGGTATTGACGAACCCCGCGATACCTCGGACCAGAAAGAGGCCGACCAGAAAGAAAGGCATGGCCCGCACCATGTCGAGGTTGCGTTCCACGAAGCTGCCATCGATCAATGGCTTCATCATGGCCGCGAACAGGGGCTCGGTCGCCGCGAACACCAGCATGCCGGCGATCGAGAAGGCGAAGACGCGCCAGTAGGGCCGAACATAGCCCAACAGCCGGCGATAGACCTGTCGGGCATTGGCGCTGGAGACGACCGGATCTCTGCTCATGGGGCCGGCGTATCCGGCCGGGTCGCGGCGAAGGCGACCCGGCTCAGCCCCAGCTGGCTGGACGCATCCATTGCAGTCATCACCGCCTGATGCGGCGTCCTGGCATCCGCCTGAATCAGCACCGGAAGGGATTCGCGCTCGCCGAGCGCAGCGCGCAGAGCGCGTATCAGGGTGAGGGGTTCGTCATCGACCAGCGCCTGATCGTCCACGAAGAAATGCCCTGCTTGATCGATCAGGATGCGGATCATCTCGGGTTCGGCAGCGGGCCTCTCCTCGCCCTGGGCCTCCGGCAGCTGAACCCTGAGTCGCGCCTCGTCCTTGAAGGTGGTGGAGACCATGAAGAAGATGAGCAAGAGAAAGACCACATCGATCAGTGGTGTCAGGTTGATGTCGGCCTTTTCGGGTCGGTGCGGACGCAGATTCAAGGCTCAGGGCTCCTCGGCGGCCTCACGCTCGCCTTTGATCACCTCCACCAATTGCAGTGCCTGTTGCTCCATCTCGATCGCGAACTGGCTAACCCGATTGTCGAAGAAGCGGTGGAAGAGAAGCGCCGGAATCGCCACCGAGAGCCCAGCTGCAGTCGTGATCAATGCCTTGGAGATCCCCCCGGCCAGGACGCCGGGATTGCCGACCCCGGCCTCCATGATGACCCCGAAGACATCGATCATCCCCAACACGGTGCCGAGCAATCCCAGCAGAGGTGCCACCGAGGCGATCGTACCCAGGGTGTTGAGAAAACGCTCCAGCTCGGCCACCACGTGACGCCCGCTGTCGTTGATGGCCTCCTTCATCACCTCACGCGAGTGATCGCAGTTGATGAGGCCCGCAGCAAGCATCCGACCGAGCGGCGAACCCCTGCGGATCTCTTCGATGCGCTCTTCCGTGAGCGCCCTCTCGAGATGCAGCCGCCAGATGCGCTTCACCAGATTCGCCGGCATGACGCGTCTTCGGCGCAGGGTATAAGCGCGCTCGCCCACGATTCCGGTGACCATGATGGAACAGGCGAGGATGGGCACCATCAGCCAACCACCGGCATACATCAATTCAAGCAATGGAGCAGTCCTCGGGGTGAGCCATCGATTCTCTTCAGGAGAGGCGCAGACGCCCCGGCGGCATGATACTCGAAGCGGATCTCGGGCCACAGCAATGACACGAAGGGTCGCCGACCGAGCACCAGTGGCCTTCCGGCCATCTCGAAAACACGAAACGAAAGAAAACGACGAATGGACTGGACAGCCAAAGTTGATTGAGTTAATAGAGTCACGCGTACACTGATGACCAGTGATCTCGACCCCTGACAGGATCGATCACGGGCTCCAGCAGGCCGAATTCACCGGCCGACCGACGGCGGAGTCTACTGTCCGTCTAAGGCCATGTGGATCGACCGGCCTGCCGCCCGTGCCGCCTCGGATGGGATACCGATCGACTCTTCAGGCACGAATCGAGTCCAATCGATGAAAAGCGGGCACGACACCAAGGGCCGGGGCTTCACCCTCATGGAAGTCCTGATCGCGGTCGCCATCATCGCGGTGCTGACCACGATCGCCTTCCCAACCTTTCAGGACCAGATCCGGCAGGCCAGACGTGCCGACGGTCACTCGGCGCTGCTGAGGATCGCCGTCGCTCAGGAGCGATACCGCGTCGATTGCGTACAATACGCCAGCCGTCTGGCTGGCACCCGCAACTGCGACGGCGATTCCCCCGAGCCCTACGCGCTCGGACTGAGCGCCACCAGCCTGGATGGCCATTATCGTTTGTCGCTCTCCGAGGTCAGTGCCAATGGTTTTACCGCCATCGCGGATCCCATCGGTGATCAGGCGAACGACGATGCGCGCGGTGTCGTCTGCAACCCCTTGACCATCGACCACGACGGCACCCGGAGCCCAAGGGAGTGCTGGTGATGGGGCGGGGCAACCGAGCCCACACGGGCACCCCTGCGTTCCACGCCGCGCGTCGGAACCCGGGCAGGTTCGGTGCGGCCCGTCACCTGCCCCATCCCTGCACCAGCGGGTTCACGCTGCTGGAGCTGATGGTCGCCGTCTCCGTGTCGGTCATCTTGCTGGCGCTCGCCATTCCTTCCATGCAGTCCATGCTCAGCCGCAATCATCTCAAGGCCGCAGCCCAGTCGATCGCCGAAGACCTGCAATGGGCCCGCTCGGAGGCGATCAAACGCAACCGCGTCATCCGCGTCTCCATCGATACGGATCAGTGGTGTTACGGAATCGATCAGAATGACGCGAGCGACTGCGACTGCCGTCTGAACGCGGGGGAGAGGGGTGCCTGCACACTGAAACGCCAATCGGGCGCCGACTTTCCCGGCATCCGCTTGGCGGCGACCTTCTCCGGCACCAGCTTCGAACCCTACCGCGCCACGGCGAACAACGGAAGCCTGACCCTGACCTCGACACAGGGCTCGAGACTGCGGGTCGTCCTGTCGCGGCTGGGCCGTATCAGGATCTGTGCGCCCTCGGGCCCAATCGCAGGCTATCTCTCGTGCAGCGGCTGAGGCGAAAGCCCGTCTCCACCCCGCTTCACCGAGCGGTGGCCTGTCCCCTGCCCGACCGGCTCCGCCGGTCCCGACAATCCGGGGTCACCTTGACCGGTCTGGTGGTCGGCATGGGGGTCGGCACACTGGTGCTCTCCGGGGGGTTCTCGGTCTATCTCATGATCGCGCAGGGCGCTCGCGAGAACCTTCAACAGGCGAGGCTCAGCCAGGAGCTGCGCGCGGCCCTGGAGGTGATGCAGCAAGACATTCGCCGGGCCGGTCACTGGGACTTCGCGGATACCAATGGTGACGGAGACGCGAATGGCGATGGCCTCTTCGCCTGGGATGATCTCGGCACGCATGAGGATGGCTCCGGCACCTTCGATGCGAACGGCGATGGCGACACCGATGACTGGGACCTGGATCCGGTCAACAATCCCTTTCAACGACGCTACGGCAGCATCAATAACGACCTCTGCGTGGGCACCGACTCGGCCTCGGGCGATTGCGTCGCTGCAAGCTGCACCGCCTCGAACGAGTCGGGAGACTGTCTGGCTCATGTCCAGAGCGGAAGCTGTCTGACCTATAGCTACGACTTGGACCTCGACGGGCGTATCGGGGTGCGTGCCTGCGACAAGGAGGAGGATGAGACCGACTGTCCGCGACCGGTTGGATCGCCGAGCGCTTCGCCCCTTGATGCGGCGGCCCGGGAGCCCTATGCCTGGCGATCTTGGTATCCGCCCGACGAAGACGAGAAGACGAAGGACATCGAGATGGAGATGTTCGGTTTCCGCCAGCGTCGAGGCGGTATCGACATGCGCGTCGGTTGGTATAACAAGAAAGACATCAGCTTCGGCTGCAATAGCGGCCGTTGGGAAGGCATGACCAGCCGTGAGATCCAGGTGACCGACCTCGCATTCACGCTCACGACCCTGGTTCGCAACACCAATCCGGAGAAATCCAGAACGGACACCTGCGAGTCCGGCGACACTTGCCAGCATATCCGAACGGTCGGAATCCGGGTCAGCGCTCGGCTCGCCGAGGATCCCAGTGTACGGCAAACCCTCACTGCACTGGTTGCCGTGCGCAACGACCGCTATGTCCTCATTCCCTGACACCATGACGGGGAGGCAGAGGCTCCGATGAGGCCCAAGACGCACCAGCCATTTGGCCGGCAATCCGGCTCAGCGAGCCTGGTGGTCGGCCTGATTCTGCTCCTCGGGGCGGGGATCCTGACCTTCAGCGCCACCCGTACCGGGGTCATGGAGCAAAGGATCGCCACCAATGAGCTTCGCGCCAAGGAGGCCCGGCAGGTCGCCCAGGCAGGGTTGGAATACGCGGTCGCCTGGCTGTCGAAGAACAGCTGGCAGAAGGGGGTGGCCGAACCCCGGCCCCCAGCGGTCGCGACCCTGAGCGGTGACACCTATCAGACCCACTTGGCCTTCGACAAGACACCGGATGGCATCTGCGTCCAGGCGCATTCCAGCGCCGCCAGCGAGCCCGGCGTCTACGCAAACCTCTGGGAATGCGTCCATCAGAGCGGTTTGTTCGCCGCGACGCGGGACACGAGCATGCCTGCCCCCTTGGTCGTCGCGGGCTGCATGAGCCCGCCTGACCAACGAGCGGGGCTCTTCGTCTCCCCGAACAGCGCCGGTTCCATCATGACCGGCCGCACCGCCGATGCCGACTGTCTCCCTATCGGATCGCTCGCGGTATCCAGGTGGCGGGATGAGAATGCCAATCGGGTCATGGAACCGGACGAGGAAGGGCACAGCTCGGCCTTCGAACGGGTGGCCTTCACCGGCTGCCCCGCAAGCCATTGTGCCTGGAAACAGGTCTTTGCCATGGGCCTGGAAGACGCGAAGAAGGCGGCGACGAGGGCGCATCATGTCTATAGTGACGATATCCCTTGTGGCGCGACCCGAGCGCCCGGGATCTATCTCATTCGGAATGCAGGGCCCATCGGCTCCCTGGATGTCACGGGTCCCTGCCGAGAAGAGGAGCAGGAGGAGGACGTTGGTGCCGGCACGATCGGAACGCCGAGCCGGCCCGTGCTCCTCATCGTCCCGAGCGACACCGGATGTCCCGCCTTCACCGAAGACATCCGTATCCATGGCATCGTCTATTATGAGACGACCACGGGGTGCGCCAACCGAGGTTGGGGCGGCGCCCAGGTCCAGGGCTCCGTGATCTGGGAAGGCAATGTCGAGGCACCCGCGGCCAGTTCGCGGTTCATCGAGACGGATTACGGCTCCGGCGGCGAACTGAACGACGCCTTTCAAGTGATCCTCGACGCCGCGCGCGTCCCTGGCTCTTGGCGCGATTGGGACTAGTACACCGAGTACCTCGTCCAGGGAACTGCAGAATCGCAACGGCTTCACGCGCATCGAGACAACCACGCGACCGGAGAGGCTCAACCGTGAAGACGGCGCTCGGCCGACGAACACAATCAGGTTACAGCCTCAGCGAGTCCCTGATCGCGCTCCTGCTGCTGTCGTCCGGTCTCCTCGCACTCGCCCAGTTCCAGGGCCAATTCCAGCAGCACGGCAGACAGACCAAGACCCAGACCACAGCGGTCAATCTGGCGCAACAGAAGCTCGAGGAGCTGCGCGACCTGGCTGGAACGAATTACGCGGCGATCGCCTCCGGTCGTGACAATCCGTCGACCGATGGGGGTAGTCATATGCGGTTTGACCGCCGTTGGACGGTGACGCCCCACGACTCGCCAGACTACAAGGCGGTCAAGGTCACGACAGGCTGGCAATCCTCCGACGGCGTCTCCCACGCCGTCACCCTCACCTCCTTCGTGGCCCCCCGTGCGCCCTATCGCGGCACCGGTACTGCCCGCACGGGCGAACAAGACGAGGACGAAGACCGGGACGAGGATGAGGATGAGGCTCCGTGGGATAGAGGGTTCGAGAGCGATAGAGACACCCGCCCGACGCCCCCGTCGACCTGCCTTTGCACACGCATAGAGAGCAGCGGCCACGCACGGCTGGATAACCGCAGCAGCGATCCGAATTGCACAGACGCCTGCTGCCAGGGGGCCTGGGACAGAGGTCCGGGCGACAGCGCCTGCACGAGGGCGAACTGCAACTTCGTTGCTCGATGCAGGGCTGGCTGAGACGCGTCACCCCGGCTAGATCGGCCTCCGGTCTCGCTTCGCTGAGCCTCGCCATGGAGTGGCACCGTGCGCGCGAAAGGCGATTAAGGCGATTTCTGTCAATGTTCATACCATCTGACTTGTCTTGACGCCCGCCTTCGGTGTCGCGCCACCAGTCACATCGCCCGGCGATGCTCCTGGT
>JANQGF010000118.1 GCA_028277465.1 Chromatiaceae bacterium | reverse complement strand
ACCAGGAGCATCGCCGGGCGATGTGACTGGTGGCGCGACACCGAAGGCGGGCGTCAAGACAAGTCAGATGGTATGAACATTGACAGAAATCGCCTTAATTCACTGCTGCAAACCGCCCGGTCCAGTCGCTGAAGCAGCTGGCGATCAAACAACTCGCGGCACTCGTTGCGGTCGGTGTGACCCGAGGAGGCGGTCGGCTGCGCCCGGTTTTTCGCACGGAGGTGGAGAATCGGATACCGGATCCAACTTGAGTCTGAAGCTTCGGCCGACCCGCCATGAGCAAATTCCTGCACCAGGATTCCGCCTCGATGGCTAGCGAGGGGCGACTCCGTACCCTGATCGACACCATACCCGATCTGATCTGGCTGAAAGACCCCGAGGGAGTCTATTTGTCGTGTAATCACAGCTTCGAGCGTTTCTTCGGGGTCCGCGAAGCCGAGCTCCTTGGTCGGACAGACCAGGATTTCCCGGACGCTCGGCTGAGCGACTTCTGCGGTGCCAACGACAGGGCGGCGATCGCGGTCGACGGACCCAGATGCGACGAAGAGTGGATCACCTTTGCCGATGATGGCCGCCGTGCCCTGCTACGGACCACGAGGGCGCCCATGTATGATCCAGACGGCACACTGGTGGGCGTACTCGGCATTGGGCACGACATCACCGAGCACAAACAGAAGGAAGACGCGCTGCGTGAGAGCGAAGAGAAGTATCGTCTACTCTTCGACAGCGCCGATGAGCTGATGTCCGTCTACGATCGAGAGTGCGTGTGCCGGCTCATGAACCGCAAGGTGGCCCGGCTGCTCGGCGGCGAGCCCGAGCAATTCGTCGGCAAGCGCCTTCACGAACTGCATCCCGGACTGGGGGACAAGTATTGCCAGCGTATCCGCGAGGTCATCGACACCGGCCAAACCCTCGAGTACGAGGATGAAGTGAGCTTTCCGATGGGCAGACGCTGGCTCTTCTCCCGCGTGCAACCGGTCCCTGGTAGAGGAGGCGTCTACACCACCGCCCAGATCGTCTCCCAGGAGATGACCGAGCGGCGGCGTGCTGACGCCGCCCTCCAGGAGCAGCTGGACGAACTGCGTCGCTGGCACGATGCCACCCTGGAGCGCGAGGGGCGAGTCCTGGAGCTGAAACGCGAAGTCAATGCTCTGCTTGTTGAGTTAGGCCGCCCGCCGCGCTACCTCAGCGTGGTGGCCGACACCGAGCGGCGCTCCGATCATGACTGAAGCCGACGTGCGAGCCCGCGAGCGCCTGATGCAAAGCCTGGTGGCCCATCTGCCGGGCTTGCTCTATCGCTGCCGCCACGACAAAAACTGGACCATGCAGTTTCTGAGCGACGGTTGCCTGAAGCTCACTGGCTATCCGCCGGAGGCCCTACTCGGAAACCACGCCTTGAGCTATGCCCAAATCATCCATCCCGACGACCGCGAGGCGGTCGCAGACCAGGTTCAGGCTGGCTTGACGAGAGGAGCCCCATTCCAGTTCGAATACCGGATCATCACCGCCAGCGGGCAGGAGAAGTGGGTTTGGGAGCATGGCGTCGATGCCGAGGGCGACGGCAGCGAGCTGTTTGGCTTCGTGCTGGACATCACCGATCGCAAGCACGCGGAGGATATGGAGCGGGCTGCACGCTTGAACACCGAGCAGGCGCTCGAGAAGGCCGACCGATCCCGGCACGCTCTGCTGAGCGTGCTGGAGGACGAAAGGGCGACACAGGCCGCGCTCCGCGAGAGCGAGACCCGCTACCGCGAGCTGTTCGACAATATGAGCGACGGCGTCGCCGTGTACGAGGCGGTGGGGCAGGGTGAGGATTTCATCTTCAAAGACCACAACAGTGCCGGGGAGCGCATCGTCGGCATGCCACGAGAAGAGGTCATCGACCGATCGCTCAGGGAGGTGTTTCCCGGAGTCGAGCCAATGGGCCTGCTCGACGTTTTCAGGCGGGTCTGGCGAACTGGCGAACCGGAACACTACCCCTTCAACGAGTACCGTGATGAACGCCTCAGGCTATGGGCAGAGAACTATGTCTTCAAGCTCCCCAGCGGCGAGGTGGTGGCCGTCTATCATGATGCTACCGAGCGCAAGAAGGCGGAGCTCGCCCTACGCGAGAGCGAGGAGAAGTATCGCCTTCTGGTTGACAATCAGACCGACCTGGTGGTCAAGGTGGACACCCAGGGTCGTTTTCAGTTCGTCAGCCCCTCCTATTGCCGCCTTTTCGGGTTGACCGAGGCGGAACTGCTGGGCCGGGAATACATGCCGCTGGTGCACCCGGATGATCGCGCAAGCACGGCCAAGGCGGTGGAGACGCTGCACCATCCGCCACATACCGCGTACTTGGAACAGCGCGCCGCGACCAAGGACGGTTGGTGCTGGCTGGGATGGATGGATACGGCGATACTCGATCGGGAAGGAGAGGTGATCTCCATTGTCGGCGTTGGGCGCGATATCACGGAACGCAAACGGTCCGAAGAGGCCCTGCGGGAGAGCGAGCAGCGATACCGCGCAGTGGTGGAAGATACTCCAGTCCTGCTGTGTCGCTTCCTCCCCGATGGCGAGATCAACTATGCCAATCGCGCTTACTGCAGCTATTTCGCCAAATCCTCCGAGGAACTGACTGGAACGAGCTTCCTGGAGTGGATCCCGGAGAGCGACCATGCCAACGTCATGTCCAACATCGCGGCACTGACCCCGGGGTCACCCACTCGATCCCATGAGCACCGAGTGATTTTGCCCAACGGCGAGATCCGCTGGCAGCGTTGGATCAACCGTGCCCTGTTCGATACCCGAGGCGTGATCTCGGCCTATCAGGCCATCGGAGAGGACATCACCGAGCGCAAGCGGGCCGAGCAAGAGATTCAACGCCTGAACGCCGAACTGGAGGAGCGGGTGAGACAGCGCACCGCCGACCTGGAAGCGGCCAACAAGGAGCTGGAGGCGTTCGTCTACTCGGTCTCGCATGACCTACGTGCCCCTTTGCGAGCGGTGAACGGCTTCGCCCAGATCCTAGTCCGCCGTCACCGTGGCTCACTCGATGAAGAGGGCCAGCACTATCTGGACAATGTGGTCGAGGCGGGCGACCACATGGGCACGCTCATCGACGACCTCCTGGAGTACTCGCGCACCGGTCGGGAGGCGGTACGACCTCGGCCGGTGGATCTGGGACCCATCATCGAGGGGTTGAAATCCACCTTCGCCCATCGCATCGCCGAGACCGGTGCGCGGATTCGCGTACTGAAGCCCCTGGCCACGCCCCTCGGTGACCCGACCCTGATCGGCCAGATCCTCAACAACTTGATCGACAACGCCCTGACCTATCGCCGCGACGAAGAGGCGCCCGACATCAGCATCGCCGCGGAGCGCTGGAAGGATCGGGTCGTGTTGAGCGTGGCGGACAATGGTATCGGCATCCCTCCGGAATTCCATGGAAAGATCTTCCAGGTGTTCCAGCGGCTGCATAATCAAGAAGAGTACCCGGGCACCGGCATCGGCCTGGCGATCGTGGTCAAGGCTACGCACCTGATGAACGGCGAGGTCACGGTGGAATCCGCGCCGGGTGAGGGTAGCCGCTTCACCGTAACCCTCCCAGCGGCCCAGGCGGAGCAGCGCGCGCAGCTCGGGCCGGAGACGAGGTTATGAGTAGATCCGCCTGCATCTTGCTCGTCGATGATAATCGTCTGGACGTGGAGCTCACCCTGGACGCCTTTCGCGAGGCGCGCCTCTCCAATTCCATCCAGGTGGCGGAGAATGGTCAGCAGGCATTGGACTATCTTTTCGGCGCGAACGAATATGGGGATCGCGCCCGTTTTCCGCTCCCCGACCTCATCTTGTTGGACCTCAAGATGCCGGGCATCGACGGCTTCGACGTGCTGCGGCTGATCAAGGATGCACCCTTGCTGAAGCGCATCCCCATCGTGATTCTCACCTCTTCTCGTGAGGAAGGGGACCGAGCCCTGTCCTACGACACCGGCGCCAATTCCTATCTGGTCAAGCCGGTCTCCTTTACCGGCTTCGTGGATGTGGTGCGCCGAGTCGGGGATTATTGGTTGACCCTCAACGTGGGTCCGCCATCGAGCGAGCCATGCCCCTGAACCTCCTGATCATCGAAGACCTGCCTCATGACGCGGAGCTCATGGCCCTTCGGCTGGAGGAAGAGGGCCTTGAGCCGCAATGGCAGCGAGTGCAGACCGAGGCGGACTATCTAGCTGGCCTGGAGAGCCATCCCGACCTCATCCTATGCGACTGGCATCTACCCCGTTTCAGCGGTCAGCAGGCCCTGGAACTGCTGAAAGAGCGGGGTCTGGACATCCCTTTCATCATCGTGTCCGGCGGTATCGGCGAAGAGGCCGCCATCGATGCCTTGCGTCGGGGGGCCAGCGACTATGTCCTGAAGGACCACCCGGTCCGCCTGGGCGAGGCGGTGCGCCAAGCCCTCGAGCAGAGGCGGCTACGTTGCGAGCATGCGCAGGTCCAGGAACGCTTGCGTTTGGCCGAGCGGGCCTTCCAGAACACCGCCGAAGGCATCATGGTGACGGACGCGAATGCCAGCATCCTCTCGGCCAATCCGGCCTTCGAGCTCGTCACCGGCTACAGTGCGGAGGAGGCACTGGGCCGGAATCCCCGGTTCCTACAGTCAGGGCGCCATCCCCCGGCCTTCTATCGCGGCATGTGGACGACCCTGATGGAGGCGGGGCACTGGCGGGGCGAGATCTGGAACCGGCGCAAGAATGGTGAGGTCTATCCGCAGTGGCTCACGATCAGCGTGGTTCGGGATGGCGCGGGTCGCATCACCCACTTCGTGGGCGTGTTCAGCGACATCAGCAACATCAAACAGGCCCAGGAGCAGATCAACTTCCTCGCCCATCATGACGCCTTGACCCGACTCCCCAACCGGACCCTGTTTCGGGACCGTCTCGCCCACACCCTCGCCCAGGACCGTCAGCGTCAGAAGACGGTCGCGATCCTGTTCGTCGACCTGGATCGTTTCAAGACCGTCAATGATACGCTGGGCCATCGTCTGGGTGACGACCTCCTGCTGGAGGTCAGCCGCCGCATGCGCGAGGCGGTACGCGTCGGGGACACCTTGGCCCGGGTCGGAGGGGATGAATTCGCGCTCCTGTTGGAAGACGATGCTGGCGCCCGGGATGCCGCCGATGCCGTGACCTTGGCCCGCAAGCTGCTGAAGCTCTTGGCCTCGCCCATGAGCATCTCCGGGCACCAGCTGGTCGTGACGGCCAGCATCGGGATCGGTCTCTACCCCGACGATGGCGGCGACTCCGACACCCTGATCGGTCGTGCCGAGCGGGCCATGTACGAGGCCAAGCAACAGGGCCGCAACAATTTCCAGTTCTTCACTCAGTCGTTGACCGCGGGGGCATTCGAGCGTCTGGTCATGGAGAACGCTCTGCGCAATGCCGTCGAGCGCGATGAGCTGGTGCTTCACTACCAACCCCAGGTGGAACTGGCTAGCGGTCGACTCGCAGGTCTGGAGGCCCTGGTGCGTTGGCAGCATCCGGAGCTGGGATTGGTGACACCCGGCCGGTTCATCGGGTTGGCAGAAGAGATCGGCGTCATCGCCGACATCGGCGCTTGGGTATTGCGTTCGGCTTGCCGCCAACTGGCCGTTTGGGACGCCCAGGGGGTGCAGGTACCACGCGTATCGGTGAACCTCTCGGTTCGGCAGATTGACCGCGAAGGCCTAGTCGCGCTGGTGGCCGAGACGATAGGCGAATCGAGGCTGGCATCCGGGCGCTTGGAGCTGGAGGTCACCGAATCCATGCTGATCGGTGATCCCGAGCACAGTCGCTCCATCCTCATCGGTCTCAAGGAGTTGGGGGCGGAACTCGCGGTGGACGACTTCGGCACTGGCTACTCCAGCCTCGCCTATCTCAAGCTGCTCCCCTTGGACCGGCTCAAGATCGACCAGTCCTTCGTCCGCGACATCAGTCGGGACAAGAACGACGAGGCCATCGTCCGAGCCATCATCGCCCTAGCCGACAACCTGGGACTGGAGACGGTCGCCGAGGGCGTGGAACAGATACACCAAGCGGACTTCTTGAAGCGGGAGGGTTGTGGCCTGGCCCAGGGTTACCTCTACAGTCGGCCGTTACCGGCAGCCGAGCTGGAAGCGCAATGGGAAGAGGAGCAAGCGCATGTTGGGAGTGCACCGAGGGTTCAGCGAATTGATTCTTCCAGCAGACACTGACGCTTGGGGATCCTGCCCGCTCCCGCGTGGAGAACAACTATAAATCAGCGTTTCTCTGATCGAGCTCAGTGTGTCACTCACGAAGCTCAATACGAACTCTGCACTCTCCAGGGTGCCTTAGTAATGATTCAGAAACAACCTACACACCGTAGGTTGGGCAAAGCGGAGCGTGCCCAACAAGGGCGGCTCAAGTTGCACCACTTGTTTCTGAATC
>JANQGF010000093.1 GCA_028277465.1 Chromatiaceae bacterium | reverse complement strand
ATTGGCGGTCATACTGGAGCCTTGGGCGGAGTCCTAGAAGCTGTCTGAAAACCTCTGGCGAAGTTGTGTGGGAGCGTCGCCTCGCCGCGACCAGGGTCGCGGGGGGATCGTCGCGCCGAGGGGCGACGCTTCCACGACTTCGCGCCGAGGCGACGCTCCCACACAACTTCGCCAGAGGTTTTCAGACAGCTTCTAGGACTCCGCCCAAGGCTCCAGTATGACCGCCAATTGTTCGAACTCGTGCTGAAGGGCCTGCGCCAACTGGGGTGCATCCGCGAGTGATTCCTCCTGCTGGGCGAGCGTCTCGAGCAGCGAGGCCGCGTCGCGCAGTCTGAATGCCGAGACGTTGGCGGCCAAACCCTTGATGCTGTGGGCCTTGAAGCGGCTCTGAGCCAGATCACCAGCCTCGAGACAAGCCTCGAGCTCCTGGATGCGGACGGGCACGTCCCGCAGGAACTGCTCGACGACGGCCCGGGCGATGTCGCGGTCACCCATCACGCGATCCATCAAGTCCGCTTCGTTGAAGAGCCGCTCCCGCGGTATCCGTTTGAGAGCGACTGACGCCGGGGCAGTCTCCGGCCTTCGCAGGAAACCTGCCGGCAGCGAGGAATCGGAGGGCAGCTGGGCCCGAATGACCTCCGCGAGCTCCAACGGCACCACCGGCTTGGACAGATAGGCGTCCATCCCGGCCTCGAGACAGCGCTTCCTGTCACCCGACATGGCGAGCGCGGTGATGGCGACGATGGGGACTTGACGGTTGTTGGATCCTGCCTCCCCCCGGCGAATCCGCCGTGCCGTCTCGAAGCCATCCATGTCAGGCATGTGCCCGTCCATGAGCACCAGATCATAAGGGACACGCGACAGTGCGGCCAGGGCCTCCATTCCGTTGCTGGCAGTACCTATCTCGGGGTAACCGAGCTTTCGGAGGATGGCCTGGGTCACCAGTTGGTTGGTGACATTGTCTTCGACGATCAGGATTCGCGCCTGGCTTACCGTCGATCGCTCGATCCCCACGCCCTCTGCGTCGGCGGGTAAGTGACCGGCCTCGGCCCGCCCAGCTCCAGATCCGCCCGGGGAATCCCGGTCCATGACCAGGGCCAGACAATCGCGCAATCGGTCCTTGCGGATTGGTTTGGTCAGGTAACAAGCGAAATCGAACAACGCCGCGCTGGAGGCGGTCTGATGGCTCAGCGAGGTCAGAAGAATCAGATGGGTGCCCCTGATCTCGGGGTCCACTTTGATCTGGCGGCCGAGCTGCAGGCCGTTGGTGGCGGGCATGACCAGATCCACCAGGGCGACCCGAAACGGATCCCCCTCCCGGGCGGCTTGGCGCAGTCGGCGCAGTGCCTCAGGGCCATCCTCGGCCTGCTGAATGCGGCACTCCCAGGCATTCAAGAGCGTCGCCAGGAGTCGACGGTTGGTGGCATGATCATCGACCACCAAGACCGGCACACCCCTCAGTTCAGGGACGCTCGATCGGGACGGGGTCGCTTGGTCGCTTGGTCGTTCGAGCTGCACGGTGAACCAGAACCTGGAACCCTGTCCCAACCGGCTCTCTACTCCGACGTCTCCATGCATCAGCTCGGTGAGTTGCTTCGCGATGACCAGACCCAATCCGGTTCCGCCGAAGCGCCTCGTCGTGGAGGCGTCCACTTGGCTGAAGGCCGCGAAGAGTTTGTCCTGCTGACCTTCCGGAATGCCGATTCCACTGTCGAATACCTCGAACCGAACCTGGACGGTCTGTCCTGCGTCGGAGGCGAGCGTGACATGGATTCCCACCTCACCTCGGTCGGTGAACTTGATGGCATTGCCCGCCAGGTTGAGGATGATCTGGCGGAGGTAACGGGGGTCGCCGCGAAGCCGCGGAGGGACATCCGAGTCGATCAGATAGGTCAGCTCCAGGTCCTTGGCTTGGGCGTTGAAGGCCAGCATCTCCACCACATCTTCGACGGCACCGCGTAGATCGAAGCTCAGGGTCTCCAGCTCCAGTTTGCCCGCCTCGATCTTGGAGAAGTCCAGGATGTCGTTGATGAGGGCGAGCAGGTTCTCACCGCTTCCGTGCACGATCTCGGCATAGCGACGCTGCTCGTCGCTCAGCTCGGTATCCAGCAGCAGCCGTGTGAGGCCAATGACCCCATTCATCGGGGTCCGAATCTCATGGCTCATGTTGGCCAGAAAGCAGCTCTTGGCCCGAGTCGATGCCTCGGCTTGCACGAGCGCCCGGTCGAGCTCCTGGTTCTGGCGTTCCATCTGCTGCGCATAGTGCTGCAGCTGCTCCTCGGTCCGTTTGCGCTCGGTGATGTCTCTGACGCCGCCGTAGAGTCGTTGCTGGCCATCGTCGGTGAGCACGCACTGGTTGGTGATCTCCACCCAGGCCTCGCCCCCGTCGAGGCGGCGCAGCCTGAGATGACAGGTCGACGGCTCGTCGGTCGTGATGCCCTCGAGGTGGCGATCGAACAGCGGGCGATCCTTGAGGACGACCAGCCGACGCCAAGTCCCCATCGAGACGATCGCATCCATGCTGTAGCCGGTGATGGTCTCGACGGCACCCTTGACCCAGTCCAGGACGAAACCATGGTCTTCTGTCTGGACGCAGGAATAGGCGATGTCGGACATCAGCATGGAGAGATGGCGAAAATGTGCCTCGCTCTTCCTGAGCGCCTTATCCGCGCGGCGTTGGCGCACGATGCGCCAGACCGTGTTGGCGATGAGCTGGAGGCTCTCGACATCCAGGTCATCATAATCCGTCGTCTTGTTTCCCAGGCCGGCGATCATGCGGGTCAACCGACCCTCGATGACAGGGATGCTGATGAAACGAGTCACGGCGACATGGCCGTCGGGTAGCTCTCCCCGATCCGATCTCTCGCCATAGTCGTTATACACGACTGGAGCACGACGGCGCCAGGAATCCGCCCAGAGCCCGGCATCGAGGAGCGGACCGTGGCGGTCGATCGTCGTCACCTGGCAGCCCTGCACCAGGGTCGACTGCGACCAGGCGACGAAGTCGGGCCTTTCCTGATCCGCATTGGCGAAAAGCATGAAACCCAGGCTGCTGCCCGTAATGGACTCTGCCAGCTCCAGGCCACGCTGGATGAAGGCCACCTCATCCGGTCCCTCGGTATTGAAGAGCTCCAGCAAGGCATCCGAGCGCCGTTGCTGGAGCTTGATGGTGAACTCGTTCTGTTTGCGAGTCGTTATGTCCCGATTGACGCCGCGCCGCCCCAGGGGGGCACCATCGCTATCGAACACTGGTCGGCACTGGTGCTCGACCCAGCGTACCGAGCCGTCGGGTCGGCACAGGCGCAGCTGCAGCTTGGCCGAGGGATCCAAAGAGCCCGCGGGCCAGACCTGATGTTGGTGCTCCAACCAGAGCGCTTCGTCGTCGGGGTGAACGAGACGCCGCATGAGATCGGCGTCGGCGAGAAAGGCGTCTGGGCCATGGCCACAGATGTCCCGACAGGCGGGAGAGACATAACGGTGGCGCCCGTCCGCGCCGATCCAATAGTCCCAATCCGCCGAATAGTCCGCGAGGATCCGATAACGGGTCTCGCTCTCTCTGAGTTGGGCGTAGGCCGAACGGATGTCGGACTGCCGACGAAGCCGCTCGCTCATGTCCAGGACGGTGCAGATGAGCTCAGGCGCACCCCCTTCGCCCGCGGGTAAGCTGGCGAGATGCAGTTCGCCCGCAAAGCGATCGCCACTGGCATTCAGCAGCCGAATCTCGGGACACTGACTGGCACCAACCTGGCAGGCCGATCTCAGGGCTTGATGGAGCTGGGCCTCCGAATCTCGTGTCACCAATCGGGGCAGGTAGTGGTTGCGCAGATGTCGGTTCTCCAGACCGAATAGCCGGTTGGCCTCACGATTGGCCTCCAGAATCAAGCCACTGCGATCGATCACCAGCATGGCCTGGGGAACGCTGGAGAAGAGGGTCGCATAGCGGGTCGCCATCCGCTCCGCGCTGATCTGAGCGGTCCGCAGCTCCGCGTTCTGCAGCTCCAGCTCGGCCTGGTAGATGCGCAGGTTCTCGGTCAGGTCGGCAAGATCGATTTCACCATTCTCGAGCCCTTTCTGCGCCCACTCGAAATCGCCTCGGTCGAGCGCCTGGCGTGCCCGCGTGCGGATCGTCGCGGTGTTCTCGGCACTGTTGGTCGGGTCGGTCGAGAAATCGGTCGATGAGAAAGACATGGTTGTCTCACGAGTGCCTGATACTCTGCCTTCGGATCGTCCCCGCGGTCTGCCTCGCCGCTGCGGCTCGACTTTATCGTGGACCCTCCGATCGGTTGCGTCCTCCACTTCTGAACAGTGGGTCGCGGGTCAGCCAAAGCAACTCCCGAACTGGCTTGGAGGCTCTAGCCCGAACCTTTATAGTGTCGTCCCTCGCATCAGTGCCCGCCAATCATGGGGGTTTGGCGAAGTGCGCGCAAGCCTCGTCGCCACCTGTGTGGCGATGCTCACATCCTGATGAGGTGCATCTCCTTAGAATGGGATTTGGGCCCCGACTCGATGTCGCACTCTGCCAGGTATTCGAAAACAAAGGGTGGAAGTTGTCGAGGTTACGAGAATCGCTCTTATAGGCCCAGCCCGAGGTTTCCAAGGGATTGGCAACCCCCGTTGCTAGCCCTAGCCCATCTCCGCCTCGCCTTCTCTCCAGCCTGAAGCCAGCCGAGCTCAATTGAGGGTCTTCGAGGCTATTCGCGACAAAGGCTAGAACTTCATGCTACGTTATTCACTAATATTATTAATGACACTGGGCTTGTTGCTTCAACACTCCATAGTAACTGCCGGGTCGTCGCAGGGCCTAAAGGTACCGCTTCCGGTCAGACACTCGATCGTTCGTCTCGGCGCCGTTCCGGACCCTGTAACGGAAAGGGGGCGCCGTCTCGCTCAGACATTGTTCGACGCGCTAGAGAAGCGAGACAAGACGCTTGTGGGCGATGTGATTCGTCAACTCGAACGAGCGATGGGGGAGGAGAACATTGGTGGTAGTTATTCAGCGCTGCACTGGCTCGCGACGACCTGGGCCGCTGGGCCTGGCACACGACCCACCGCTGGAGTTTCCGCCCCTGTCTTGGATCGAGCCTATTATGATTACTTCCTGTCGAATGATGCCCTCAATCTGAAGGAGTACCTCCAAAGGAAATATGGCGCATCGGGCTACGAGGTGCGGGACCCAGAAGCCCATGTGGACCGCCGCACCTTCCTCGAGGATTACCTCATCTTCAACAATCCGGCGCGTCACCGATGGGATGCAACGGATCGTGTCATCGAAATCGTCACTGAGCTGAGGCCCCAGGTACGCCGCGTCATTGATGTTGGAGCGGGGTTCGGTTATTTCTCCTATCGGTTTGCGCAGGCACTGGGAAGGGATGCGATCGTCCATGCTGTCGATACACAGAAGACCTATATCGATTATCTGCGGGATACCCTGACTCACTATGGAATTCAGGGTGTTCGGCCAATCCTGTCGACACCGAGTGACGTGAGTGTCGAGGCAGAGACCGATCTGGTCTTTATTTCATCCCTCTATCACGTTCTCTATGCCTGGAGCCAACCGAGGGAACGCGACGCCTTTATTGCCTCGGTGCGTCGTACCCTGAGACCGGGTGGGTATCTCGTGATACTGGACAATCGGGACGATTCAGGTCGGTCTTTGCATAATTCCTTCCTGAAAAAGGAATTCGCCATTGCGCAATTGCATTATTACGGCTTTGAATTGTTACAGAGCGAGATCTTGTCACCCCTAAGGTATCTCCTGGTCTTTCGCCAAGTGACCCCTGGTGCAGCCGAGCCGCCGGTCCTGGCTGGGGGCTCTGACCAGCCCTCGATCCAGGTCGAGACATCCCATTCACTCGTGCATATCGGGAGCCTGGATTCATTCGATATCACGCCGAATGGAATCGCCGCCGCCAGATTGCTTCTGGATGCCCTGGAGGACGAGGACCTGGAGGCAGCGCGCGCCGCGATCAATCTCTACGAGAAGATCATCCCGCAGGAGAACTTCGGAGGGGAATACACGGCACTCCAATGGGTGGCGGAGTATCTTGCGGCCGACGATGATGTAAAGCGGACGATGACCCAGGACCGGCTTTCGGCGGCCTTTCTCGCCTATCTTACCGAGAAGGATTTTGCTCGCTTGAGGCTGTATCTGGCGAAGAAGTACAAGCTGGCACCGGCTGAAGTGACTCCGGAAGAGGCCGTGGACGAGAAGACGCGCGAGATCGGAATCATCCGGCGGCAGGCGCTCGAGGACTTCATCCTCTTCAATAATCCGAGACGCGAGACCTGGGAAAAATCCTCGCGCATTTTGGAGTTATTGCCTCTGAACCGGGGAGATACACTGGTAGACCTCGGCAGCGGCCCGGGCTTCTTCAGCGTCAAGTTCGCCGAGTTGGTGGGGCCCGAGGGCAAGGTGTATGCAATGGATACGAAGGATGTCCATGTCGAGTATTTGAGGACCCTTGCGACGGAATGGGGATTGACGAACTTGCACGCGAACGTCTCGCAGACAGATGGCTTCGAGTTGCCGGAATCCGGTACGGCGGACGTCATCTTCATGTGCTCCCTCTACCACATCATCTATGCCGTATCCTCGCGGTCTGAACGCGAGGGGATGATACAGAGCGTGATCAAGGCGCTAAAGCCGAGCGGCCGATTCGTCATCGTCGATAATGGTCCAGTGGATCAGGACACGCTGCCTTACCACGGTCCCTACATTCGGAAAGAACTCATCGAGAGTCAGCTTTCAGACTATGGATTCAGGTTGGAAGCTGCACACCAGATCATTCCCCAGAGGTACCTCATGGTCTTCAGTCGTTAGGCGATTTCGGTCGCTCGGCCGACCGAGGACGGCTGGAGCCCCAGACCACTGCGGGAACCGCTGACCAATCGGCGGTCCCCGGATACTCAGTTCATGCGGAGAAATCATGATGTTCAAGTCGCCCACTACCGCCACGCTGGTCAGCGCGTCGGCTTTGGTGCTTGCTGCGGTCGCGCTGGTGATGCAGCTCACCGACCAGGGAGCGCCGCCTGCGGATCGCGCTGACCAATCCACGAATGAACGACCCATCAGCGCAACGGCGGCGTCGATCACGGCGAGCCAGGAAGATCGGGGCAGCGACCCAGCGGCCACTCGGAACCAGACAGAAGAAGGGCTGATGTTGCTCCTCGAGGATCAGGCCCGGAGTATCCGTGAGCTCGAGCGACGACTGGCGCGGTTCGAACGCGTGATTCGGACCTCAGGTCTGGATGCAGCGGCACTTCATTTGATGCCTCCGCCCGGGAGCGATGCGCCTTTGCTCGCACACATCGGCGAGGAGTACGCCACGCGCGCGCGCTTCGAAGAGCGCCGCAAACAACTGATCGAGCGCTCCGCACGGATGCGGCAACGTGATCAGGATGCCTACGGCAACCACGGCTATCGGGAGATCCAGGAACTCTATGAGCAGGCGCGTCCGCGGCGCGGTGCCGCGACCGAGGAAGAGAGATCGGAGCGCCAGGCGGCACTGGAAAAGATGATGGAGGCCTACCCAGAGGCCTGGTCGACGAATGTCGCGGTGGCAGAACACGCGTTGAGCGAGGCCATCAACCGCAACACCAAGGATGTCGAGACCTACTATGAATCCTTGTTGAGCGCCTCGCCCTATCCCGAGGTGGTGACGGACCAGGGGATCAATGCGATCCCCACGATTCAAACCTATCTGGCACGTCAGTATGTCCAGGATGGGCGCTTGGAAGACGCCTCGATGATGCTGGATGCATTGAGCGTCCATGGCGATAACGTCATTCTCGAGCCCAATGAGATGGGTGAACCGACGGCGCGAGCCGCACAGGACATTGTGCTGGAACTGCGGGAACAGATCGCGCCATGAGGCCTTGCTGTTACACGCGATCCTTCCATAAGCCTGGACAGAGGCCGTTGTAACGTGGGGTTCGAACTTCTCGGGATCCTCGCCGCGCTCGCGTCGGCGGCCGCTTGGGCCGCGGGCGCGCTCCTCCTGAAGCCCTTCGCCGAGCGTCTGCCGGCCATGGGTTTGGCCTTTGCAAAAGGCATCCTCGGGTTGGTCATCCTTGGATTGACCATCTTGATCACTGGACCCAAGGCCGTCGCCTCCGAATCCTTTTGGATCCTGTTCGCAAGCGGCGTGTTGGGGATCGGGGTCGCGGATACGCTATTTTTCAAAGCGTTACGCGAATTGTCTTCTCATTCTGTCGTCCAGCTCATGTTGCTTGGTCAGGTGGCGACCATCGGCATGGCAGTGGTCTTTCTCGGTGAGACCCTGATTTGGCTGGAGTGGATGGGTATCTTTCTGGTCGTCTTGGGTGTCACCGTCGTCCTGACTGGGACAGGTGCCGCGGAGGATCGAGGAGCGAGCCCCCGAGGCGTCCTCTTTGGACTGATCTCGGTCCTCGCCATGGCTGTTTCCATCACCATGGCCAAGGATGCACTCGAGGGGGTTGACGCCTTGAGTGCGACCTTTGTTCGCATTGCCGGAGGCGTCGTCTCGCTGTTCGTCCTCGCCCCGGCCTTCTACAGTGGTCGCGGGAACTGGCTTTCGCCTCTATTGGTCGATTGGTCTGTTGCGCTGAGGTTCTGCGTGATTGCGACATTCGTCACCTTCGGGGGATTCTTCCTGTCGCTGCTTGCTCTCAAGCATACACCGTTGGCGATAGCCAACACCTTGTTATCCACTGAACCGCTGTTCGTGCTTCTGATTATGGCCGTGTTCTTTCATGAGCTCCCCGATACGCGACGCTTGATTGGAAGCCTGATTGGCGTGCTCGGTGTCGGTCTGATATCCAGCAAGAGTCTCTTGGTGTGAGGCGAGGTTGTTACCATGAAACGCATTGAAGGTTTTCAGAACCACGACCTTCAGACGATTTGCTCGCATATCCTTGCCGGAGAGGCTTTCGCAGAGGCCGTGAAGTTAGCGCTGCGTGTCCGCGGTGAATCGCAGCAGAGGCTCTTCGAGATTGCGCGTGCGGCACGCCTCCAGGGATTCCCGGATCGGCGTGCCGAGATACGCAGCGTGGTCGAGATCTCCAACATCTGTAAGCAGCGCTGCAATTACTGCGCGATCGGTTGCGAGGACACGCAGAAGTATGTCATCTCGGCCCAGGATCTCGTTGAGATCGCGTCTTTTCTCTATCGCGAGCGCGGTCGACGTGTCCTCTTGCTGCAATCCGGTGAGAACAAGGATGCCCGCTTCGTCGCCAACGTGGTCCGCGCCTGTGGTGAGATGAAGGATAAGCTGCCGGATCTTCAATTGATCGGCTGCATCGGTAACCTCAGCCATGCGCAGTATCGTGAATTCAAGCAGGCCGGTGTCGACCGTTATCTGTTGAAGATCGAGGCGTCGCGTCCCTCGCTTTATGAATCCGTCAAGCCGAATGACCGCTGGAGTGATCGGCGCAGATGTCTCGAGGACCTCGCCGAGCTCGGGTTCCGCATCGGAAGCGGCATCATCGTCGGCCTCCCCGGTCAGACCGAGGACGATCTGGTGGCGGATCTCGCCTTTCTATCGGATCTCCATCTCGATATGGTGAGCGCCTCTGTCTTCATTCCTGGCCGCAACACCTTCTATGAGCAGATGACTCCGGGTGATGTGGAGACCACACTGAATTTCATGGCCTTGCTGCGCATCAAGAACCCCACCGCCTTGATGCCGACGACAAGCTCGCTGGAGAAGCTCAAGGCGGATGGTCAATACTTGGGACTCATGGCGGGCGCGAATACCGTCACCATTCATGACGGGACGCCGCCCGAGTTTCAGCAGCTCTTTCCGATTTATGATCAGAAACGGTTCCGGCCCGATGACCATCACCTGAGGGTGATCGTCGAGCGCGCTGGTCTACGTCTGGTTCATTAGGCCTCGATGATCCGTGAGGTGTGTAAGATGAGTGATACGATGGTTGCCAACCCCAGCTATACAGACGCCGGTTTCAGGGAGTCCGTAGAGAAACGCGTACAAGACTTTCAGACCCTGCGAGGACTGGGGCTGGTGGAAAGGTCAGGAGATTTCTTCCCGTCCGTTCATTATCCGCCAATCACCATGTATCCGGAGGCGGAAGAAGAGGAGTTGCTGGGTGACTATGTGCTTCCGGCCGACGGTCTCTTCGATGTCTATTTGCATCTTCCCTTCTGCGAGCAGCGCTGCGTCTTCTGTCACTATCCAGTGAAATTCGGTCAATTTGGAGACAGCGTGTGCGGTGAGACCGAGAGGTATCTCGATGCGCTGGAACGGGAGATGGATCTATTTCGGCAACGGCTTGGTGTCGACAGGTTTCAGGCCCGTTCCATTCTGGTCGGGGGTGGCACGCCGACCTTGCTTGCCCCGGTCCAGTTGGAGCGGATGCTCGCTTCTTTCGAGCAGCGGGTGGATTGCTCCCGGGTCACCCAGTACAACTTCGATGTGGATCCAGGAACACTGACGGATCAGCACGGAAAGGAGCGGCTTGCCATTCTTCGTGACCATGGCGTCGACCGTCTCACCATCGGTGTGCAATCACTGGACGACGAGATTCTGCGCAAGATGCACCGCCCGCACGATGCAAAGACAGCGCTTGCTGCGATCACCGCCTGTCAGGAACAGGGTTTTCAATTAAATATCGAGTTCATTTTCGGTTATCCTGGCCAGACCCTGGAATCATGGTCGAATCTGATCGAGACCGCGGCAGGCTTGGGTGTCGATGAGATCCAGCTCTACCGGCTCAAGATCGAGGCCTACGGCGATGCCCAGGGCCCGATCAAGAAGATCGCGCAGCTGCGCCGCGAGGAGATGCCTTCGGTCGAGGAGGCCATTCGAATGAAACAGACCGCGATCGAGATCCTCGCGGCCCATGGCTACAAAGAGAATCTCAGGCGTGTCTTCTCGAAGGATCCGGCCAAGTATTCTCATTATGCCCACAATCAATGTTGCATGTTGTATGACCAGATCGGCTTCGGCCTGACAGCCTTCAGCAGCCTGCGAGACCGTTTTCTTCTGAACACCCAGTCGTTCGATGATTATTATCGTCGCATCGCCGCCGGTCGGTTACCGGTGAACCGAGGCCTGAAGCGAAAGGGTGAAGAGCAACGGCGATGGGCCGTGGTACTGCCGCTCAAGAACAGGGACGTGGATAAAGAGCAGTATCGGGCACTGACCGGCATTCCCTTCGAGGATGCCTTCCCGGAGCTCTGGGAGCGGCTGCAGTCGCAGGGCTTGGTGGAGGACAAGGGTCGCTTCGCTGGTTTGACGGCCAAGGGTGCCTTCTTCGCCGACGAAGTCTGTCACCAGTTCCACGCCAGGCAGTTCATTCCTTTTGGAGAAGACGACTACGCGGACGGTCCGCTCAATCCCTATCGGTCCTTCGCTTGAAGCGACCGAGCCGGTGCCCGAGATTCCGGCGTCTGCGTGAAGACAGACGGGTCTTGATTCGAGGTTTTCCAATGAACAAGGACGCGATTCTCACCCTCTTGCTGGTCGTTGCAGTGTCTGAGACAGGGTGTGCCAGGGACCCTCAACGCCCTGCTGGTCCACCACCCGAGGCCATCGCTGCGTGCGCGACGAAGGTGTCGGCGGACGGCTGCTCCTTTGTCGATGGCTATCGCTCGATCTCCGGGACTTGTCAGCAAATCGCTGGGTCCTGGGTCTGTGTACCGGACGACCACCCGCCCCCGCGACCGGGTGCCGCACCTCCGCGTCGGGTCGAGGGCGCGATGGCTCCGGGCCTTTCTGGCGCGAGCGCTAGCTTGTACCAGACGCGTGATACAAGTGCCGCCGGCCGACCGGCGGGCCCGATTCCGCCGCCGGAGGCCTTCGACGCCTGCCTGCAGAGCAGCCTGGGAGCCGAGTGCGTCGTCGAGACCGGAAGGGGCGATGTCCTTGGTTCCTGCGACCTCAGTGGTCATCGACTTGCTTGCATTCCGCACCAACCACCCCCGCCGCCTTGATCGCTCCCCTGTCCATTCAGTGCCTCGGCGGATGCCCGGGGTGTAAGAATAGAGGCAGTAGATGAGGGATCACACCCAGCGGATCCGGTCCATGGTGCGGGGGCGGGGGAAAACCCGGGCCTGGTCCTGGTCCTGGTCCGGGGCCAGGACCATAACCAGGACCGAACCCAGGCCCACCTGGATGATGGCCGCCCGGGCCAAAGCCGGGCCGACCGCCGGGTGGCGGGTGGCCCGGTCCACCGCGGGGACCACCTGGGCCCTGAGCCAAGAGCAGTGAGCCGGTCGGATCTTGACGGGGGATCTCGAGCGCGGCAGCGACTGGACTCGAGCGCCCTGTCAATGCCGACGGCATGCCGTCACTCGGGATCTCGAACGCGGCGTGAGACCCAGTGGTGATCAGTATGCAGGCGAGAGGGAGAATTATTTGCCTCATCATGATGTCGTTCCCGATAACTGAGTTGAGGAAACACCCACCGGGTGTTTCGAACGAAAGAATAGTCGACTGGCGGGCGCGGCGAGAATGGGAAATAAGGCGATTTCTGTCAATGTTCATACCATCTGACTTGTCTTGACGCCCGCCTTCGGTGTCGCGCCACCAGTCACATCGCCCGGCGATGCTCCTGGTGG
>JANQGF010000066.1 GCA_028277465.1 Chromatiaceae bacterium | reverse complement strand
CTCCGGGGAGGTCACGGAAGAGATGATCAAGCATTACCTGGAGCATCATTTTGAGCCGAAGACCGACGATAACTTCCGAACCGAGTAAACGACGGGTCTATTCGACCCGTATCCGGACTTTCAGTCCGTAACTTCAACCCACCAGCTTTAGCTGGTGGTTGTTGAGTCGCAAATCATTTCTCAACTATTTTTTTTACAGAGGCGCAGATAAGCTCCTTCCCTCACGGATTTCGGCCGTGCTGAGGTCTGCTGCGGTCGCGCGAGCAGTGAACGCGGCGGACGATATTCTGTGTACGATACCGCTGTTCAGAAAGAATCAGATCCGGTTGATCTGGGGATTGGTTAAAGATAGCAGTGTGAGGGCTTAAGGAATGCTACTCGCGACGAGGGCGATTCTGCAAAGACCTGATTGCGTGGATTTTTGACTCCGACGGATAGAGTGTCAATTGGAGAGGTAAGCGGAAACGATGCGGTTTGCAGTCTCATCTCGTACAGTGGGCCGACCTCCCATGGGCTGATCTTCCCATCGAGGCAGATATGTTGAGCAGGCTTGGCTGGTACCTGAAACGCCTCGCGGTGATGACGCTCATGGAAGTCGCCTGGCGCTTGCTGGGGGCGTTCCGGCTTAAGGTCTGCGAAGCGGCCTTTCGCTCCGGGGCCTTGGGACGTGGCTATGCTCATGACGATCCGCGCGGTTTCGGTTTCTGCACGGACCCCGAGTCGCAGCTACCATCTGTGCCCTTTTCGTTTGATGCGCGCAGCGATCAGATTAAGTCCTGGCTGATAGGCGACTGGCCGGCGCTGGGGCTCGATTGGTCATGGACGCCTGAAAACGGTGCGGTTTGGCATCGGGCGCCGGATACGGGGCGCGAATGGCCTCGTCTCTTCTTCGGCAAGATTGCGTATAGACAAGGCAACCCAGTCGGCGATGCGCGGGTGGTGTGGGAGCCGTCCAGGCTTCAGCAACTCGTGACGCTGGCGCTGATTGCTCGGGTGCACGAGAGCGAGCGCGAGCGCGCCGTCGATCTGATCGTCAGGCAATTGCAGTCCTGGCACGAGGCCAATCCAGCGGCGTGCGGTATTCATTATGTCTCGGCCATGGAGTGTGGGCTGCGGATCATCGCCGTCTGTTTCGCTTTGGATCTCATCCGGCCCGAGATTATCGACCGTCCCGCCGTATGGCGCTGGGCGGCGTCCATCGTGCATTCGCATGCGGACCTGATCGGGCGGCGCCTTTCGCTCCACTCTTCCTCTGGCAACCATACTATCGCCGAGTGCGCCGGACTGATCTTCGCGGGCGTCCTGTTTCCGGAGATACGCAGTGCGGAGCGCTGGTCTGCAGTCGGTCTGAAGATACTGTGCCAGGAGGCAGCCCGGCAGATCCTGCCCGATGGGGGTGGGATCGAGCGCGCGACCTGGTACCATCTTTTCGTGCTCGATCTGCTCGGTTTGGTCGAGCGACTGCTGGCATTTAAGGGGCATGCGGTTCCAGTGGAGCTGGCCGCCGCCGTCGAGCGCGGACGTGCCTGTCTGGCGGTTCTCGCGCAATCTTCAGCCGATTTGCCGGTCCTGGGGGATGCGGACGGTGGTTACGCGCTGTCGCCGTTTCTGCGTCTATCCTTTGATGCGCCCCCCGCGCAGGAAGAGATGCGGACGTTTCCCGACACAGGGCTGACCCTGTTTAGGCCCGGTAGCAAATCCGGTCTGACGCTGATCGTCGATCATGGTCCTCTGGGGATGTCGCCGTCCTATGGACACGGACATGCGGATGCCTTGTCGCTGTTCTTGTATGATGAGTCTGGCGCCATCCTAATTGACCCAGGGACTTACACCTACACGGGCGATCAGCGCTGGCGCCAGTATTTTCGCGGGACGCGCGCACACAATACGGTTCTTGTGGATGGTCGTGATCAGGCGCGGCAAGAGACGCCCTTCATGTGGTCCAGGCCGTGCGAGGCCGAGTTGGTCGAAGCTGAGACGCTGGAGAATGGCCAAGTACGGCTATTGGCGTGTCAGACGGGGTATCGCGATCTCGGCATTGTGCATTGGCGAGGGGTGCTGTTCTCCCCGGAAGTGCTCGTCGTTTGGGATGCGATGCGCGGGGCGGGGGAGCATGAGCTCGAGCTGAATTGGCACTTGGGTGCCGATCTGGATCTGATCTCCGACAATGGGCTCACACGTATGTCCGATGGCAGTGAATCCGGAGTGGAGCCCCGGACGGCAGGATCGACGGTCCTGTTGGACCCTGGGAAGATGGGCACGCTTCGCTTTGCCCATCCTACGAAATCGGGACATCGGGAGATCCGCCTGCTGCTGAGTGGCGGGAGGATTGGCGTTCATCGCGGGGACATGGATCCGATCCGGGGTTGGTGCTCGATGCGCTATGGGCGAAAAACGGAGATCACCACCGTTAGCCTCGTGCACTGGGGGCAAGCGCCACACGAGTTTCTGAGCGTCTTCTGCTTGACGGGGACCGACGTGGCGCCAGGCGACATCGAAATGGTCGTTGACTGGTTCCGCGGGCGCGCGGCCTGAATGCCAGGTCGGGTCTCCATTCAAAAGGTGATGTCGATGCCCGTGACGAGAGTCGATGTCTTAGGGGTGCCTGTCGATTGTGTGACTATGGAAACCGCCGTTGCGGTTGCCGATGACTGGGTGCGGAACGGATCTACGCCCCGGACCATCTTTGCGGTCAATCCAGAGAAGGTCATCCGAGCGCAGCGGGATGAGACCCTGATGGCCGGCCTACGCGGATCGGGATTGCTGATTCCGGATGGGATCGGGGTGGTCTTGGCGGCCCGTCTGCTCGGTTTGTGTGGCATGCAGCGGGTGCCGGGTGCCGAGCTGATGCCGGCGCTCTGTGAGCTTGCGGCCCGCAGGGGGTATCGAATCTTTCTGTATGGCGCGAGCGAGGAGGTGAGCACGAGGGTCGCGGCGGAATTGGAACGGCGGTACATCGGGCTCAAGGTTGCGGGCCGGCAGCATGGCTTTGTCCCGGACGCTGACATGCCGGAGCTGGTGCGGCGGATCAATGCTTGCGAGGCCCAGCTACTCTTCGTTGGCTTGGGGAGTCCGCGCCAGGAACTATGGATGGACCGGCATCTGCCCCTGCTGCGATCGGTTAGGGTGTGCCAGGGGGTCGGGGGCACCTTCGATGTACTGGCAGGGCATGTCCAGCGTGCCCCCGCGTTGTTTCGGCGCATCCATCTCGAATGGCTATACCGTCTTCTGTCGCAACCGAAGCGGCTGATTCGGCAGACGGCATTACCCAAGTTTGCCTATCAGGTCGTGCGTGCCTGGATCTTGTCACGCCGGGGCGCGTCACACGCTCGATAATATCTGATGGAGACGCTTTTGCCGATGCTTGGCGGTTCAGGGTGTCTTGGTCTCGAAGCGATGCGAGGAGGAAATGATGGCGAATGAGCTCGTCGACACCATCCTTGGCTATTTTCAGGAACGCTTTGATCTCCGCACGCTAACTGGTGATGTGCGCTTCCTGGGCGGCGAGGCGTTCGTGACCATCCGGGGCGTGGCGCCGAGTCCCGTGATGCATGAGCTGGCTCGAGCCATCGAGCAGGAGTATGACGAGCTGGGTTTGAGTCTGAGGATTGCGTTGAAGCGATCCTGAAGCTGGTAGGGTACGCATCGCGTACCTTTACCAGCTGCCGGGTGCTGGGGCTGGATGTCGATCCGGCCAAGCTGGCCCTGGCCCGCGATCTGGGTGCCGAGACGGAGGATCTGTCCGCCGGGCAGGATCCGGTGGCGGCGGCGCTGGCCTTCTCGCGCGGGCGCGGGGTCGACGCCGTCCTCATCACGGCCTCGACTCAGAGTAACGCGCCGCTCCATCAAGCCGCGCTCATGTGCCGTAAGCGCGGGCGCATCGTGCTGGTCGGGGTAACCGGGCTGACCTTGTCGCGGGCGACTTTCTTCGAGAAGGAATTAACCTTCCAGGTCTCCTGCTCCTATGGTCCGGGGCGCTATGACACGGCGTAACGAAGAAGGCGGGCAGGATTATCCGGTCGGCTTCGTGTGTTGGACCGAGCAGCGCAACTTCGAGGCGGTGCTGGACATGCTGGCGGATGGACGGCTGGTTGACCCGGCGGACGGTGCAGCTCAAGCCGGCGCCGGTAGCGTCCGGGACGGGCCGCCCGATGGTCGGTTTCATCGGCTCCAGCAACTATGCAACCGGGGTGCTGATTCCGGCCTTCGCCAAGACCAAGGTGCGCCTCAAGTCGGTCGCCTCCAGTGGCGGGGTCAGCGGGGTGCATGTGGCAAAAAGCATGGCTTCGAGGAGAAGACCACGGATGCGGCCGGTCTGATCCAGGATACGGCGATCGATACGGTGGTCATCACCACCCGGCACGATTCGCATGCGCGGTTCATTTGCGATGCCCTGGCGGCCGGTAAGCATGTGTTCGTCAAAAAGCCGCTGGCGTTCGATCGCGCGCATCTGCAACGGATTCGCGAGGTTTACGAGCCGCTGGCCGAGCAGGGGCGGGCACCGCTGTTGATGGTTGGCTTCAAGACGTCGGGCGATAGGTCCAAGGTGCGCTGGAAGACGCTGTGCAATCGCCCCCCTGTAACCCTTTTGATGAGGGGCTGCTTGGATGGATTGGGGCTGGCCGTCTGGCGGATTCCGACGAAGGCCGCCAACGGCGGTTTAGCGGCAGGCTCGTCACGCTGGATCCAGGATAGATCCAAGGTGTCAAGTCCTGCGGGTTGTGGTGTTGGCTGCTTATTGGTCTTGGAGTTTGGCCTTAAGCCGTTCGATCTCGGCAAGGGCGTCCTCTTTGGCTTGTCGTTCGGTTTGCTCGCGTTGCAGCGCCGCCTTTTTCGCTCGCAGTGCGGCTTGCGTTTCGGACCGTGCGGCTTGCGTTTCGGACCGTGCAGCTTGCGTTTCGGATCGCGCGGCCTCCGTGGCGGCCATCGCCTCTGCGAGCTCATTCTGGATCGAGCGTTGTTGGCGTAAGAAGTTCTGGCGTGCCTGATAGGCGTGATAGGCACGCTCTTTCTCGGAAAAGGCCTTCAGAGTGCTCATGGCTTGTCTCATCTCGTCAGTTTGCATCCAGTCGGGGAGGTTGTCGGCATCGAGCTGTTCGCCTTCCTTGAGGAATTTTAGCCAGCGTTGCTGCTCGGTTTCGACCTGCTCGGCGGCGAACTTGCTCAGCTCCAGGAGCCAAATGCCGCCATGGTCGATCAGCACGCCGCCGGATTCGTCGCGCAGGACGTAGCGATGCACCGCGCGGGGGTCGTGCGGCAGCAGGCTCTCGGCGAGCAGCCAGATGGCGTAGGTCGGGCGCAGCTCGCTATAGGCGTGCCCGCTCTGCAACTGCTGACCGTAGAGATCGGCCCAGGTGTAGAGGATGCGGGCCGGGAGATCTCGGTAGACGAGCAACTGGATCTCGACCTGATAGAGACGCTGCTGATCGTCGCGTGCCTTGACGTCGACGATGCTGAGCTTGTCGTCGAGGAATTCGCGCTCGTTGTAGGGATTGAGAATGGTGACGTCGGCGATCGGGCGCGGCAGCGCGGTTCCCAAGATAGCGTTGAGGAAGTGGATGAGCAGGTCGCGGTTGTTCTCCGCGCCGAGAAGCGCTTTGAAGACGCAGTCGATCTTGGGGTCGATCGGATGATGCATGCGGGCAGTCTAGGGTGGTCCGTCGGCGAGGACAATGCAGAACTCTTGACTTGGCGCTAAATTCAAATGCGACTGGATCGCCTCAAAAACGAGGCGTAGCTCGGTGCCGGGGTATACTCGTTGAATAAGCGGGTTGCGAAAATTATTCATCGAGATATTCTGCTTTCAGAAAACCTGCGACCAGACCGTTAATTTATACCAATTCATCT
>JANQGF010000041.1 GCA_028277465.1 Chromatiaceae bacterium | reverse complement strand
AGGATGACGAAGTCATCGGCGTATCGCACGAGGCGGTAGCCGTTCTCGCTCATCCGGCGATCCAATCCATGCAGATAGAGGTTGGCCAACAGGGGGCTGAAGACGCGGCCCTGCGCCAAGCGGACCATCACGGCGATTCCACCGGATGAAGCACGCATGAAGAAGGGCGAGCAAGGCCGCGGGGCTTGTCTCGCCGGAGACGCAGAATAGAAGAGTAGGAGCGGCGCCTCGCCGCGACCAGGGTTGCCGGGGGGCGTCGCGCCGGGGCGGCGCTCCCACACGACTTTGCCAGAGGTTTCCAGACAGTTACTCAGGCGATCGCCGGAGACTCTCGTACCAGATGGCGACGGATTGAAGTCTGGCCTCAAGGGGCGCCGGCCGGAGCACCGCCGCGCGATGTGACTGCTGGCACGACATGGAAGGCGGACCCCAAGACGAGCCAGGTGGTACGAGAGTTGACCGAAATCGCCCTATCGCCTGGTCTCGAATCGATAGGACGCCGCCCGGATTCCCGCCGCTGAATGGATCAACACCCTTGCCTCCCAGATCATGCGATCACGGACGCACACCGGCAGCATGCCCTGGCCCTGGTAATCCCCTGCCTGGCGCTGACTCAGCCGTACCCGGTTGAAGCCCATGTCCATGTCGACCCCGGCGAAATCCACTTCGACGGCACCGACTTCGAGACCCCGGGCCCGTACCGACAGGGTCAGCGGGGTGACGATCGGGATGTCACTGGGCTGGATGCCGAAGCTGATCGAGCCGCCATCCGGGAACCGGGCCCAGCAGGGGCCTGACCGGAGGTCGCAATCAGGGTCGGCCACCGCGACATGCGTCAGAGGCGGATGCAGAATGGGCCAGACCTTGTAGGCCGCGACCGCGAGCAGCAACGCGAGGAGCAGACCCAGAACCAGCCACAAGGGCGCAACGCCAAGGTGCCTCAGACGGCGCACGTCCATCGAAGGCCGAGGACGGGGCGCCTACATCGGGAACCCGCCCGGCGGAAAGCCACCGCCCGGGGGGAAACCAGGCGGGAGCCGACCCTGCATGGAGCGCATCATCTTGGCCATCCCCCCACCCTTCATCTTCTTCAGCATCTTCTGCATCTGAGTGAACTGTTTGAGCAGCCGGTTCACGTCCTGAACCTGGGTGCCCGATCCCTGCGCGATCCGGCGCTTCCTGGAACCCTTGATAACGGCCGGAAAGCGGCGCTCGTGCAGGGTCATGGAATTGATGATGGCCACCAACCGAGCCAGCTCCTTGTCGTTCGCCTGGTCCTTCACATGATCCGGGATCTGATTCATTCCCGGCAGCTTCTCCATCAGGCCCATGACGCCGCCCATCTTGTTCATCTGGTCCAGCTGCTCCTTGAAATCGGTCAAGTCGAACTCCTTGCCCTTCTTGAGCTTCTTCACCAGCTTCTCGGCCTTGTCGCGATCGACCTTGGCCTGCACCTCTTCCACCAGCGAGACCACATCGCCCATCCCGAGAATGCGCGAGGCCACCCGATCCGGGTGGAAGGGCTCGAGCGCCGTGGTTCGCTCGCCGGTCCCGAGGAACTTGATCGGCTTCCCGGTAATCTGTCGGATCGAGAGCGCCGCACCGCCGCGGGCGTCACCGTCGGTCTTGGTCAGGATGACGCCGGTCAGCGGGAGCGCCTCGTCGAAGGCCTTGGCGGTATTGGCAGCGTCCTGGCCGGTCATGGAGTCGACCACGAAGAGCGTCTCGACGGGATCGAGGGCCGCATGAATGGACTTGATCTCCTCCATCATGGCCGCGTCGACGTGGAGACGTCCCGCGGTGTCCACGATCAGCACATCCTTGAACTGCCGGCGCGCAAGGTCCAGGGCGCCCTCGGCGATCGCGACTGGATCCTGGTCGCCACTGCTCGGACAGAAGTCCGCCCCGACCTCGGCGGCGACCGTCTTCAGCTGCTCGATGGCGGCCGGACGGTAGACGTCGCAACTCACCACCATGACTGACTTTTTCTGCTTCTCCTGAAGCCAACGCGCGAGCTTGGCGACGCTCGTCGTCTTACCGGAACCCTGCAAGCCGGCCATCAGGACCACCGCCGGCG
Source organism: Chromatiaceae bacterium (assembly GCA_028277465.1). Lineage (GTDB taxonomy): Bacteria > Pseudomonadota > Gammaproteobacteria > Chromatiales > Chromatiaceae > JANQGF01. Next base: position 1,704 of record JANQGF010000041.1, on the reverse strand, counting down.
GCTGGACGCTGAGATCCAGCTGCTCGTTGGCCTGTCCCATGAGCTCGACCAGCTCGTCGTTGACGATCTTGATCAGCACCTGGCCCGGGGTCAGACTCTTGGTCACGGCCTCGCCGAGCGCCTTCTCCCGAACCTCCTCGACGAACCGGCGCACGACAGGCAAGGCGACGTCGGCCTCGAGCAGGGCCATGCGCACCTCGCGCAATGTCTCCTTGATATTATCCTCGCTCAGACGACCCTGACCGCGGAGATTGGACAGGACGCGATCGAAGCGATCCTGCAGATTCTCGAACATATTCCGACCTCGAGCTGGGTGCCGGGCGCGACCCCGGCTGACAAAGAAAGGCCATCCCCACAGGGTTTACGCCGTGACTTGCGAGTATAATCCAGGCGCCACACCAGACGATATGGTGACACCCTCTTCCACACGATTGCCTTGCCCCAAGACTTGATGCCGATCCTATGAGTCATACCCTCCTTGCCACCGTCGCCGTCTTCTGTTACCTGGCGGCTGCTACCTTCATCGGGATGCGCCTCTTTCGAAAAGAGGGCTGGGTCCCGCAACGCAATCTTGGACTCACGATCGGCTTCGCCGGCCTGATCCTCCATAGCTGGCTGCTCTGGGACAGCATCTTCAGCACGGCCGGGATCAATCTCGGCTTCTATCATGCGCTTGCATTGACCTCCTGGACGGTCATCGCACTCATGCTCGTCTCCAGTCTGACCAAGCCGGTGGACAATCTTGGGCTGATTCTCTTGCCCGCGGCGGCCCTGAGCCTGGTCCTGGAGGCCAATTTCGCCGAGGTCGCCTTTCTTCGCCCCTCGGCGAGCTGGCCGCTCAAGATCCATGTCCTCCTCTCGATGCTCGCCTACAGCCTGCTCACGCTGGCTGCCGTCCAGTCGATCTTGCTCGCCGTGCAGGACCACCATCTGCGTCACCGGCATCCCGGGGGCTTCGTCCGCACCATGCCACCGCTTCAGACCATGGAGAGCCTGCTGTTCGAGATGATCGGCGCGGGTTTCGTGTTGCTCACCTTGGCGCTGCTCAGCGGTTTCGCCTTCCTCGAGAACATGTTCGCCCAGCATCTGGTGCACAAGACCGTGCTCTCAGTCATCGCCTGGCTGGTCTTCGGTGGCCTACTGGTTGGACGCTTCCGTGAAGGTTGGCGCGGCCGCACCGCGATCGTCTGGACCCTGGGCGGCTTCGTCCTGCTGATCCTCGCCTATTTCGGCAGCAAGGCCGTGCTGCAATTCATTCTGCATCGCTAAACCGCGTCCGGAGCGAGATGCATAGCTTTCACTATGTGTCTGGCTTTGAGGGCTTCACCGGCCTTGGTCGGGACGCGGTTTAAGATTTCATCTTTTTTCATAGCTTGAACCGCGCTCGCTCCGGCAGTCGTCGAGTTTTCCAAGACCGATCCAAGCCAAAAACATCGCATACCGCGCTGGGCGCGGTTTAGGTTCCTGATACCGGTGCTTGCGTGCATGGACGGCGAGGCCGTATCACCAGTCATGCTGACCGGGGGCTTGTTCCAGGTATTGAAAGGGTGCAGAATCAGCTGTGCTTGGCCATACCTGACCCACCACTCACGTTCATCACAGGATGGCGGGATGGGTCCTGCACCATGGGGCCGTAGCTCAGCTGGGAGAGCGTCGCGTTCGCAATGCGAAGGTCAGGGGTTCGATCCCCCTCGGCTCCACCAA
>JANQGF010000038.1 GCA_028277465.1 Chromatiaceae bacterium | reverse complement strand
TTGAGTCGGCATCGCGCATCATGCGGCAGCATCACGTGGGAGCGGCGCCCCGCCGCGAAGAGTCTCGTAGGTTGGGGTGAGGAACGAACCCCAACGCGGCGCCTGTTGGGCTTCGCTCTCGCTCAGCCCAACCTACAACCGGTCGATCTCTTGGGTAGATTCTTTTCAGGAGATCGCCTTACACCGCGTCCAGGGCGAATCCCCTCACCCGGCGGTCGGCCAAGCGGGCGACTCCAGGTCGATCCCCGCGGGGACCTGCATGCTGATACAGTGCAGACTGCCGCCCTGACGGATGAGCGGACGGCAATCGAGCGGCAGGATCTGGCGGTCCGGGAAGAGCCTGCCCAGGATCGCGCGGGCCTGGGAGTCCGCCGGGTCTCCATAGACCGGAAGCAGCACCGCGCCATCGATGATGAGGAAGTTGGCGTAGCCAGCGGGGAGACGCCGGCCGTTCGGGTCGAAGAGGGGTGCGGGGCAGGGCAGCGGGACCAGCCGGTAGGGACGGCCGTGCGGGTCGCGCAGGGCGCGGAGCTCCTGCTCCATGGCGTGCAGCTCGGCGTAGTCCGCGTCGCTGGGGTCCTCGCAGCGGACATAGCAGAGCGTGTCGGGTGCGCAGAATCGCGCGAGGGTGTCGATGTGTCCATCGGTATCGTCACCGCTGAGGGCGCCGTGCTCGAGCCAGAGGAAATGGGTCAGACCGAGGCGCGCGCAGAGCTCCTGCTCGATCGCGCGGCGTGACCAGCCGGGATTGCGAGCCGGGTCGACCAGGGTTCGAGTGACCGCGAGCAGCGTGCCCCGGCCATCGGTCTCGATGGCGCCGCCTTCGAGCACCAGTCGGCTGGGTTCGAGGCCGCATGCACCGAAGGCCCCGGCCGCGGACAGGCGTGCGCTGATCTGGTCGTCCTGGTCCGAGCGGAACTTGCCGCCCCAGCCGTTGAAACGGAAGCCGATCAAGATGGGTCGTGCTGGGGCTCGAAGGACTCCGATGGGGCCATGGTCGCGCGTCCAGGTGTCGTCGCTGGTGGCGACGGCCAGCCGCAACCGCGCGCCAACCGCACCCTCCCGAATGGCGCGCTCGCGCACCCCTGTGACCTGCTCGGCCTTTTGGCAGACGATCAAGACCGGTTCGTGGCAGCTGATCGTGGCGGCGACCTTCGAATAGAGCCGCTCGACCGACTCGAGCTGATCCGCCCAGTCGGTGCTCGCGTGTGGCCAGGTCAGGATGATTCCACTCTGGGGCTCCCATTCGGCGGGTAATCGGCGCATGCCGGCTGGTCTCGGTCGGGTGGCGGAAAGGGGCCGACAGAATAGCGCGCAGTGACTGCCGCTTTGTGCTTAAATGCCGCGCCTATGTTTCATCCACTCCCCCTCTATATCGGTTTGCGCTACACGCGCGCCAGACGCCGCAATCACTTCATTTCCTTCATCTCTGCGACCTCGATGGTCGGGATCGCACTGGGCATCGTCGCCCTGATCGTGGTGCTTTCGGTCATGAACGGCTTCCACAAGGAGATCCAGCAGCGGATCCTGAGCATGGCCTCGCACGCCACCTTGAGCGATCCCTACGGCAGCATGGCGCAATGGCCCGAGATCCTGGCCCAGGTGCGCACACACCCGGCCGTGGTGGGTGCAGCGCCCTTCGTCGAGGTGCAGGGGATGTTGGTGAGGGGCTCCTCGGTGAGCGGCGCCCTGGTGCGCGGCATCGTTCCCACCGACGAGGATCAGGTCGCGGATCTGCGCCGTGAGATGGTCAGCGGCTCGGTCGATGAGCTGGTCGAGGACGCGTTCCGCATCGTCCTCGGACGCGATCTGGCGGCCTATCTGGGCGTGGGGCCGGGCGACAAGGTCACGCTCGTCACCCCACAGGTCAGTGCGACCCCGGTCGGCATCATGCCGCGTCTCAAGCGTTTTACCGTCAGCGGCATCTTCGCGGTCGGCATGTCGGACTACGACCGCAACGCGGCCTTCGTCCATCTGCGCGATGGCGCCAAGCTCCTGAATCTGGGGGATGCGGTCTCCGGGGTACGTCTCAAGCTCGTCGATATGTGGGAGGCGCCGCGCCTGGCGCGCGAGATCGCCTATGACCTCGGCGGGGCCTTTCGCCTGGTCGACTGGACGCAGGTACACAGCAACTTCTTCAGCGCCTTGGCGATGGAGAAGCGGATGATGAGCATCATTCTCTTTCTGATTGTCGCCGTGGCCGCTTTCAATATCGTCTCCACCCTGGTGATGGTCGTGACCGACAAGCAGTCGGATATCGCGGTGCTGAGGACCCTGGGGGTCTCGCCCGCGCGGGTCATGACCATCTTCATGGTCCAGGGGACGGCGATCGGCTTGATCGGCACCCTGGTCGGTATGATCGCCGGCGTGCTCCTGGCGCTGAACGTCGAGCCGGTCGTGGGTGCGATCGAAGGGCTCTTCGGCATCCACTTCCTCGACCCGAATATCTACTACATCAGTCAGCTGCCGTCCGAGGTGCGTCTCTCCGACGTGTTGTTCGTCGGCGGCGGGGCCTTTCTCATGTCTGTCCTGGCGACCCTCTATCCGGCCCGGCGGGCGGCCGCGACCCAGCCGGCGGAGGCATTGCGCTATGAGTGATGTCACGCCGGTCCTGGAGGTTCGGGGACTGGTCAAGACCTTTCGTCAGGGACCTCAGGAGGTCCAGGTCCTGCGCGGCGTCGATTTCAGGGTCGCGCCCGGGGCGCGGATTGCCATCGTGGGTGCCTCGGGCTCGGGCAAGAGTACGCTGCTGCACTGTGTCGGCGGATTGGATCGACCCACCGCCGGCAGCCTGCATTGGCTGGGACAGGATGTCGGCCGGCTCTCCCAGGCCAAGCTGGGTCGGATGCGCAATCGTCATCTGGGCTTCGTCTACCAGTTCCATCATCTGCTGCCCGAGTTCACCGCGCTCGAGAACGTGGCCATGCCGCTGCTGATCGGGGGCGCGAGTCCCGTCGAGGCGCGCGCCGGGGCGGGGCGTGTCTTGGCGCGCGTCGGTCTCGGACAGCGGGCGAGCCATAAGCCGGCCGAGCTGTCGGGCGGTGAGCGCCAGCGTACGGCAGTCGCCCGTGCCTTGGTCACCCACCCGGCCTGTCTGCTGGCGGACGAGCCCACCGGCAACCTGGATCGCACGACCGCGGTCGCCGTCTATGCGCTGATGCTCGAACTGAATCAGGAGCTGGGGATCAGTCTGGTGATCGTGACCCATGACATGGAGCTCGCCGCACGCATGGATCAGGTCTGGCGTCTCGAGGACGGTCGCTTGATCCGCGACGCGGCCATGGCGCGATAGCGTTCCTTGCGCCGCTGGATCTGACGCATGAGCCTCCAGCGCCACAGGGCCTGAATCGTCAGGTAGCCGAGGCCGGCGCAGAAGGCGCCGCAGATGAAGCTGCCCAGTAGCAATGGCGCAATGACCTTGAGCCAATTGTGCCAATCCAGCCAGAAGTCCGGGTCGAATCCCACGGCGGGCATCCCCAGGATCCAGCAGCCGAGAAAATAGGCGAAGTAGAACATCGGCGGGATGGTCAAGGGATTGGAGATCCATGACAGACCCAGGGCGAGGGGCAGGTTGACACGCAGGAAGATGGCGAGGCCGGCGGCGAGGACGCTCTGACCCAGAGGTGGCAGGTACATGACGAAGAGTCCGACTGCGAAGGCACCGGAGACGGAGTGACGGTTCAGGTGCCACAGGTTCGGGTCGTGCAGCAGCTTGCCGAAGATGCCAAGATAGCGATTCTCATGGATCGCCTGGGGTGTTGGCATGACGCGTTTCAGCCACTTCTTCACTCGGGCAAGTCCGCTTGATCTGACGCTCGGCCGGAAGGCGCGAGTATAGGTCAGTCGCCGGTGAATCCGCCGATCTTCGTGACGGTGCGTGGTCGTCGGGGACGGATAGGGACCGAGACGGGCCGCCAACCCGTGGCACCATGACGCAGGGTGCCGGCCTGGCCTTTGTCGCGGGCGTTGCGGGTTTTCACCTGCTGTCCGAGATGCCGCCCCTTTGGTTCGCCGCAGTCGCGACGGCTCTGGCCGCGGTCCTGGCGGCATCGGTGCGCCGGATGCGGCTGGTTTTCCCTTTCCTTCTGGGTCTCTCCTGGGCACAGATCAATGCCTGTGCGGTGCTTTGTCACCCCTTTCCCGACGAGCTTGCACGCTCACCCCTGGTCGTCGAGGGTCGCATCGCCTCCATTCCGGCCCCGACCGCGCATGCCACGCGGTTCTTGTTTCGGGTCGAGCAGGCCTTTCTGGACGAAGCGCCCATCGCCTTTGAGGGATTGGTCCGTCTCTCCTGGTATCGGGATGCGCCGGGGCTGCGGGCCGGTGAGCGTTGGCGGCTTGCGGTGCGACTCAAGCCGCGGCATGGTTTCGCGAACCCGGGCGGTTTCGATTATGAGCGCTGGCTGTTCGAGCAGGGCGTCAAGGCGACCGGGCATGTGCGGCGCGGCGATTGGCTCGAGCGTCTGGATCCGGGTCCAGGTCGCTATTGGCTCGCGCGCTGGCGTGAGGGCTTGGGCGATCATCTGGCTCGGGTGCTGGGCGAGGCCCCGGCACTGGGCTTGGTCCGGGCATTGACCATCGGGGATCGGTCGGGACTGGATCGGGACGACTGGGAGGTGCTGACGGCCACAGGCACCAATCATCTGATCGCCATCTCTGGATTGCATGTGGGGCTGGTGGCCGGTGCCGTCTTCTTCCTGGTACGTCGGCTCTGGTCGCAGAGCGCCGGTCTGACCCTGACCCTGGCCGCCCCGCGTGCCGGCGCCCTGGCCGCCGCGCTGGCGGCGCTGGCCTACGCCGGGCTGGCCGGATTCGCGATCTCGACCCAGCGGGCGCTCGTCATGCTGGCCGTGGTGCTCGCCGCCATCTTCTGGCAGCGTACCCTGCGGCCCTACCAGGCACTGACGCTCGCACTGGTCGGCGTCCTGGTCCTGGACCCACAGGCCGTCCTTTCCTATGGCTTCTGGTTGTCTTTCGGTGCCGTGACGCTGCTCTTGTTCAACCTCGGAGGAAGGCTGCCGAGCCGTGATCTCTGGACCCGCTGGGGCCGCGCCCAATGGGCGGTGGGTATCGGTTTGCTGCCGCTGCTGTTCCTGCTGTTCGGTCGGGCCTCATTGATCGCACCTCTGGTCAATCTGGTGGCCGTGCCCGTCGTGAGTCTTCTGCTCGCTCCGGTGCTGTTGGCCAGCCTGCTCAGCCTGATACCCGGGCTGCAATGGCCCTTGGTCGCGACCGCGGAGCTCATCGGTTGGTGTATGGAGGGTCTTGCGCGGCTCGCCGCCTTTCCCGGGGCCGCGGCCAGCCTGCCGGGGCGGCCGCTTTGGGTCTGGGCCCTCGCCGGCGCTGGCGTCTTGTTGCTCTTGGCGCCGCGCGGCTTGCCCGGTCGCTGGTTGGGCCTGGTTCTGCTCCTGCCCATGCTGTCCTTTCGCCTGCCTGGTCCGGCCTGGGGGGACGCCTGGCTGACACTGCTGGATGTCGGGCAGGGGTTGGCGGCCGTGATACGAACCCAGGAGGGCACGCTGGTCTATGATACCGGGCCAGCCTACCAGAGCGGCTTCGATACCGGGAGTGCGGTTGTCGCACCCTTCTTGTCGGCTCGAGGCATCGAGCGAGTCGACCGCCTGGTCATCAGCCACGCCGATCGCGATCATGCCGGGGGGCTGGCGGGCTTGGCCGCGCGGGTCGAGATCGGCCAGATTCTCAGTGGCGAGCCGACCGAGCTGGACCGATCCGATGTCCAGCCCTGTCTTGCCGGGGAGGGCTGGATCTGGTCCGGTGTCTCCTTTCGCTTTCTCCACCCGGAACAAGAGGGCCAAGACGGCAACAATGCCTCTTGCGTGCTGCGGGTCGAGACGGGTGGCCGGTCCATCTTGCTGACCGGCGACATCGACGGGCGGGTGGAGCACGGCCTGGTCACGAGGCTCGAAACCGGACTGGGCGGCGATGTCCTGATCGCGGGTCATCATGGCAGCGCGACCTCCACGACATCCCAGTTCCTCGAGGCCGTGGCGCCCAGTCTGGTGCTCGTCGCCTCCGGCTATGCGAACCGATTCGGGTTTCCGGCGCCGGAGGTGCGGGAACGGGTGGCCGCCTACGGTGTCCCCATGTTGGATACGGGACTGCTGGGTGCCATCCAGGTGCGGCTCGGCGCCGATGGCAGCCTGTCCGCGCCCTGGAGTTGGCGCCAAGAGGTCGGGCGGCTCTGGACCCACCGTCCGGGCAGTTGGAGGTGAGGGGTCCATGGGCCGGGTGTGGCTATGGACAGCGCTCGAGTACTTGGATCAATGCCTTGGAGTCCACCGGTTTCAACAGATATTCGTCGAATCCGGCCGTCTGGGCCCGCTGCGCGGCATCCTCTGGGCTATAGCCAGTCAGCGCGACCAGCCGTGCCTCCCGGCCGGCTCGGGTCGCGCGCAGGCGGCATGCCACCTCGTAGCCGTCCATTCCAGGCAGCCCGATATCCAGTAAGATCAGGTTCGGTCGCAGCCGCGCGGCCGATTCCAGGGCTGCCGGACCATCGTGGGCCGTATGGACCTCCTGGTTCAGACAGCTCAGCAACATGGCACAGGATTCCGCCACGTCCAGATTGTCGTCCACGATCAGTACCACGCGTCCCCGCTCGCAGCGGGGTTCGGAGACAGCCGCAGAGGGTTCCAGCGACGTCTTACGCAGCGGTAGCCGCACGATGAAGGTGCTCCCGCGACCCTCGCCGGGACTGAGCGCCTGGACCCGGCCGCTATGGAGCTCGACCAGACCCTGAACCAGGGCCAGGCCGAGGCCGAGTCCACCGGCGGCGCGCTCGGCCGTCTGGGTACCCTGGGCAAAGGGTGCGAAGATGCGGGGCAAGAGGGGTGCAGCCATGCCGATGCCCTGGTCCTGAATCCTCAGCACCGCTTCTCCCTGCTCCGAGCTCAGCGTCAGGGCGATGGGTCGGTTCGGCGCACTGAACTTGGTGGCGTTGCCGAGCAGATTGACGATCACTTGAGTCAGGCGCTCCGTGTCCCCGTCCACCACGACGGGAAGTGGTGGGAGCCTCGACTCCAGTCGCTGGCTGCGGGCGTCGAGCAGAGGGCGCACCTGCTCGACGGCCTTTTCCACGGCCTGGCGCAAGTCGAAGGCTCGACGCCGCAGGCGCAGCTTGCCGCGGCTGATGCGGGCGACGTCCAAGAGGTCGTCCACCAGTCGGGTGACATGGTCGACCTGCCGGGTGAGGATCCTGACCGCCCAGTTGATCTGGTCCTGCGAGGGGCTCAGACGCAGGACCTCGACTGCGTGGCGGATGGGGGCGAGCGGATTGCGCAGCTCATGTCCGAGCATCGCCAGAAACTCGTCCTTGTGCCGATTGGCCTCGCGCAGGGCCTCTTCGGCGTTCTTTCGCAGCTCGATATCGACCAGCGTGGTCAGGGCCTTGGCCGACTCGACCTCCTCGTCGGTCCAGGGGAGGCTGTGCTGCGAGACGATCTCGGTCCAGGCGGCGAAGGACTGACGTGGACTGAGCCGGCCGGTCGAGTTCAGGCGGGCGACCTTCTCCGGGTTACCGCCCCAGGTGACGTGACGCAACCGCTCACCCCGAAACCAGACCAGCTTGAGCGAAGGGCGTGCCTCCAGTGGGAATAAAGCCACGCCGGACGCGGTCGCGGCCAGGTCGGCCGTCTCAGGCAGATGCTCGCTCAGACAATCGGTGAGAAAGAGGGCGGAGGGCCCTTCTGGGTGAAGGGCGCTCAGGCGGTCCGCGATGTTGCGGATGCGTGCCGGCTCGGGGGTTATGCCGCCGGTGACCACCTCCGAGTCGCGAATCAGGGCCACACCCTCGGCGCCCATCGCCCCCATGACGTCCGCCAGCTCCGGCCCGGTGACCAGGGCGGCGAGCCGCACGCCTCGGCGCATGGCGTTGATGACCCGCTCGCGGCAGACCTTGAGGCTGGCCTCATAGCGCCGACTGCTCAGCTCCTCCGCCAAGGCTAGCTGGGTCGCGAGATCCTGGCCGAGCCAGACCAGGGTCTCGCGGACCTGGCGCGAGACCCGGTAGGGCGTCTGGTGATGGCAGGCGATCAGGCCCCAGAGGCGGTCGTCGCGCGTCAGCGAGATGGTCAGCGTGGCGGCGACTCCCATGTTACCGAGATACTCCAGATGGACCGGCGAGACACTGCGCAACAGACTGAGCGAGAGGTCGAGCGGCTGCCCGGTGAGCGGATTGAGGGGTGGCACCAGTGGAGTCGCTGAGACCCCGACGTCGGAGATGACGCGTGTCGGGTTGAGCAGGAATAGACGGCGCGCCTGGGCCGGGATGTCCGTTGCCGGATAATGCAGGCCGAGGTAGGACTCCAGGTCGGAGCGGCGGTCTTCACCGATCACCTCGCCGTGCCAGTCGGGGTCGAAGCGATAGATCATCACCCGATCGAAACCCGAGATCCGTCTCACGAGCACGGCGGCTGCCCGGGCCTTGAGCCGAAGGTCGGACTGGGCACGCACGGCGTTGAGGTCGGCGAGGGTGCAGGTACGATCCTCGGGCAGAAAGGTCTGGCGCGACTCGGGCAGCGGCTCGAGCTCCAGCAGGATCAGGCCCTCGGACCGGTGGACATGGCACTCGAAGACGGCCGTGCCGGAGGGCGGCCGCCAGGTGAAGGCGACAGCCTGCCCCGTCTCGTCCAGGTGCGGCCCCATGGCTTGGCGGACCCCCTGGGCCAGCAGCGGATCCAGGACATCTTCCAGGTCATGATAGAGCAGTTCCGAGAGCTCGCGCCCTAGAAGCGCCTGGCAGGTGGGTGTCGCCTGGGCGATCTTGAGTCGCGGACCTTGCAGTGCGAGAAGCGCGCCGTAGGGTTGAATGGCACCGGCGAGATGAATCAGCTCGACGTCACACAGACTCAGGTCCGGCAGCGAGTGATCGAGGTCGGCTTCTGATTCCATGGCGCGGGCTCGGGGGGGCGAGAGAGTACCGACTTGTCATGTCGTTCGTTCTTGAGATCACAGCAGTGCTCGCAAGAGTAATAGTGCTGTTCGGTCGGCGATCAAGCCAATGGGGTTGGCGCGCCCTGGATGAGCCGATAGCCATGGCGGCGACGGCGTCGGTCGATGGCCCTGATTCGTTTGAGTCCCTCCTCGTAGGAGGCCACCCCTGTCTTGCGCATCCTGTTACGGCGCGAATCCAATGCCCCCCAGCAGGCCACCAGGGTCCAGTCCCCGAACAGGTCTTCGACCAAATGCGCTTGATAGTAAAGGGATTTTTCAGGTTGGATCCAACGATACATGGTTTCCGTCCTCCTCGCATCAGGATGAATCGGACGCACCCGGCGCGGTCCAGGAATCGGGCCGACAGCGGCGGCTCGGGATACCCCCAAGGATGACGACGCCGGCCATCGCACCAGGCCGAACCCGAGCTTTCTGGGAGATTATCAGTAATCTCAATGAGTTGCTACGGTAGGTCGCCCATCGGGCCGAGTAGAAGCGCCGCGAGGAGGAGCAGGAAGGTCTCTGTGATCTCCACCAATGCACCGGCGGTGTCGCCGGTGAAACCGCCGAGACGCCCGAGCATGACCCGGCGGCCGACGAAGAACAGGGCCACGGCCGTTGTGACCAGGGCCGCGCCGATCCAGCCGGCGAACAGGAGGCACCCGAGGGCGGCGGCCAGGGTCGAGAGCCCAGCGGCGCGGCGCGGCAGCGTCGCGACCTGATCCGACACCAGCCCGGTCGCGCGCGCGTAGGCCGTGGTCAGGAGTAGGAGCGGCAGTTGCGACCGTGCCAGCAGGGGTATCCAGACCAGCAGCCAGGCGTCGCCAGTGGCGATCAGGGCCTCGAGCCCCGACCACTTGGCGATCAGGAGCAGCGCGATCGCCGTGACGGCAGCGGGGCCGCTGCGGGGATCCTTCATGATCTCGAGTGTCCGTTCGCGGTTGCCGATACCACCGACCCAGGCGTCTGCGCTGTCGGCCAGTCCATCCAGATGCATCCCCCCGGTCGACCAAACCCAGAGGATTAGAATCAGCGCCGCCCCGACGCCGGGTGCGGTGGTCGGTGTGACCAGTGCGGCGAGGCTGATGAGTGCCCCCAGAAGCAGGCCGACGATCGGATACCAGATGACCGACCGGCCCTTATCGAGTGGTTGGGGGGGGCCAGGATCGGGAAAGGGGAGTCGCGTCAGAAAACGCCCCGCGATCCAGAGGGGTCGGAGCCACATTCAGGGCGCCCGATGAAACACCAGACTCGGCCGGCCGGGTGGCTCGTTGATGCGCAGGCGGGTGAGACAGGCATGGGGCACCTCGATCAACAGCGTGGCAGCGGCCGGCATCTGCAGCACCCTGGCGACCAGGACGCGGATGACGCCGCCGTGAGTGACGATGAGACTGTGTGGGCCGAGGCCTTCCAGCACCTGGTCCCAGGCGTCCAGCACGCGCTCGCGGAAGGCCCCAAAGGGCTCGGCGCCCGGTGGCGTGAAACCGGCTGGGTCATCCCAGAAGCGCGACAGCTGGTCGAGTGGGATCCGATCGGCGGCCAGGCCCTCCCAGGCACCGAAATGGCGCTCGCGGAGTGGTTCCAGGACCTTCAAGGCAAGTCCACGCCGCTCGGCCAAGTGGGTCGCGAAGTCGAGACAACGTCGCGCCGGCGAGGAGAGGACGCGGGTCCAGGATGAGCAATCGGCGACGACACGCCGCATCTGTTCCCAGCCCTGCTCGCTGAGCGCGTCGTCGCGGCTCCCGCGGAAACATGCGCCGCCCGGCACCTCGCCGTGGCGCAGCAGATCCACGAGCGCTTCAGTCATGCTCACCTGCCTCGCTGACGCCGGCCTCGGCGAAGGTGGCCATCTCTCGGTGCAGTGCGCAGGCGAGACGCAGCAGGGGGACGACGGTGGCGGCGGCACTGCCCTCGCCGAGCCGCATCCCGAGGTCGATCAGGGGATCCGCGTCGAGTGCCTCCATCATGCGGCGATGGCCGGGCTCGGCCGAGGCGTGCGAGAAGAGCATCCAGGCGCGCGCCTCGGGTCGCAGACGCACGGCGGTCAAGGCCGCCGAGCTCACGATGAAGCCGTCGACCAGGACCGGGAGCCCCAGCTGAGCGGCAGTGAGAAAGGCACCTGTGAGGGTGGCGATCTCGAAACCACCCAGGCGCGCGAGTAGTTCCAGCGGTGTGCGCTCAGGCGTGACATGCCGGGTGAGTGCGGCGGCGACGACCTGGGTCTTGTGGGCGACCCCCGCCGCATCCAGGCCCGTGCCTGGGCCGACCAGGGCACGGGGCTCGAGCTCGAGCAGCCCGGCGGCGAGCGCCGCGGCCGGGGTGGTGTTGGCGATCCCCATCTCGCCGCCGATCAGGAGCCGCGCCCCGCTGTCCATTGCGCGCTCGACGGCCGCGCGACCCAGATTCATGGCCTTGACCAGCTGGGCCTCCGTCATCGCCGGCTCGCGCACGATGTTTCCGGTGCCCGGGCCGATCCGCTCCGAACGCACGCCTTGGATGGGCCCCGGATCCGTGACCGTCCCCAGGTCCAGGATCTCCATCCGGGCGCCGATCGACTTGGCCAGGACGGAGATGGCCGCGCCACCCCGTGCGATGTTGTGCAGCATCTGTAGGGTGACCGACTGAGGGAAGGCGGAGACGCCCTCCTGCGCGACACCATGGTCCGACACCAGCTGCAGGATGTGCACGGGATCCGGCGTGGGGGTCGCGGTTCCCTGCAGCGCGGCGAGCTGGATGGCGATCTCTTCGAGCCGGCCGAGTGAGCCGCGTGGCTTGGTAAGCTGGTCCTGGCGCTGGCGGGCGGCCGCGGCGGCCGCCGCGTCGATCGGGCGGCAGGGATCGGCGACCCAGGAGAGCGCGTCGATTCCGATGGTCGGTGCGGTGGTCTCGCGCGGGAGAGCGGCCCGGTCTTTCTTCGTCGTCATGTCACTTTGGTCCTGCAGGCTCGTAGCGCAGGGTCAGATACAGGGCCCTGCCGGGTTGGTTGTAGAGAAAGGCGGTCTCATAGTCTTCGTCGAAGGCATTCTCGAGTCGGGCCTGGAGCCGCAGGCTGGGTGTCCAGGCGTATTCGGCGCGCAGGTCCAGCAGTCCGTAGCCGTCGAGCCGATCTCGGTTGGCCAGGTCGTCGAAGCTGCGTCCGGCGACGAAGAGGGTCGCGCCGGTCGACCAGCGTTGCCACTGGCGGTCGAGGTCCAGCTGGAAGGTCTGCTCGGGTCGCCGGGGCAGCAGCTTGCCTTGGTTGGCGCCGTCCGAGCGGTTCTCCGGGTCCAGGAGCGTAAGGCTCGCCTGCAGGTCCCACTCCCGGATCCGGGTGGCGCCCGTCGCCTCGATCCCGCGAATACGTGCGGACGCGATATTGGCTGCGGAGAGGGTCGTGGCATCGAAGGCGATGAGGTCGTCGATCTCGGTGGAATAGAGGCTCAGGCCCCAGCGGATGGGGTTCTGGGATCCGGTCGGCAGGGTCCCGGCCAGGCCCAGCTCCAGACTGCGCGATTGCTCTGGGTCGAGGCTCGGGTTGCCGAAGTCGGGGAAGTAGAGCTCGTTGAAGGTCGGCGCCTTGAAGGCCGTGCCATAGGAGAGCGAGACGCGCAGATTGGGATGGAAGGCATAGCCTGCCGCTGCATTGCCGGTGGTGTGCGTGCCGAACTGTTGGTTGTCGTCCTGGCGTAGACTCAACTTCAGATCGGAGGCGCCGAAGCCCCCCTGGTACTCGCCGAAGACACCGAGGTTGTCGCGTGAGTCCTCGAGATAGCGGACGGTCCCGTCCACTCGTTCGTCCTGGTAGTCGATGCCCAGTGTCAAGAGATGTTCAGGCCCGAGCTCGAGGCTGTTCAACAGTGAAAGGGTATCGCGCTCGGTGTCGAAGCGATCCAGGAAGAGGTCCTCGATGCCGGCCGAGCTGTCCTCGAAGAAGGCGCGGTACTTGTCCCAACTGCGTCCGGCCGTGAGGGTCAGGGTCCAGGGCGTCAGGGGTTGCAGCCGCGCCGTGGCGCCCAGCACCTGCTGCTCGGCACGTGCCAGGTTGCCGGCCAGGATCGAGCCATCGAAGTCTACGCGATTCTCGGAGCGCAACAGATGTGCATCGAACTCGGCCCAGTCGCCGAGTGCATAACCGGCCCGCAGACTCACGCCGAGATTCCGGTAGCCGTCCCGATCGGGCTCGATCACACCGCAGCCGGCAAAGGGAATGGGACGGCCATTGCAGGCGTTGATCCCATCCGTTCGCTCCAGGCTGGCGCCCAGGTTGAACCAGCCTTGTTCACCTCCGCCGGAAAGACCAGCGGACACACTGCCCGTCCGATAGCTACCCCCGCCCAGGCTCAGGCGTGGGGACAGGGGACCACCCCCCCGGCGCGTGAAGATCTGGATCACGCCGCCGATGGCCTCGGAGCCGTAGAGGCTCGAGCGTGGGCCGCGCACCACCTCGACACGGTCGATCTGGGCAATGGGCAGGCCTTCCAGCGGTGTGGTGCCCGTCGTTGCCGAGCCAACCTTGATCCCATCGATCAAGATGGTGACATGGTCTGAATTGGTGCCACGGAGAAAGACGGAGGCGGTTTGGCCGGCCCCGCCGTTGCGTGCGATGCTGATGCCTGGGACCCCGCGCAGGAGATCTGGTACGGAGCGCGCCTGCCGGCGCTCGATCTCGGCTCGGTCGATGAGGGTCACCGAGGCCAGTGTGCGGTCGAGCGGCTCGGGCGTGCGGGTTGCGGTGACCACCAGGGGTTCGAGGACCATCGGCTGCTCTTCGGCGAAGAGCGAACTGGCCAAGGGAGCAGCCAAGAGTGCCAGCAAGAGGGGATGTTTCACGATTGGACTCCAGCAGCGGCCTGCGCGCACCCGCACGAGCCGGACAAGGGGAAGGGATCGCCGGACAAAGGGGAGCAGCGCCGCGCGAGCGCCGTAAGGAGAGGGCATGCGCTCACTCGGTCGCCCCAGACGACCCCGTCAGCGGGTCAGCTGCCCCACCGGAGGCGGCGACTTCGGGGGGGGCAGGGGGCCGCGAAGACGCAGGTCCAGTCGAGGTCGCGAGACCCAGATCCGCCGGCCGGTCTCCGGACTCACGAGCGGGATGCAACCCGGACGCGACGCCTTCCCATGAATCATCACAGTGGCATCAGGTCGCGTCTTGACTCGTCTACCGTTGCGGGGGCAGCGCCGGCATTGCGCATCCACTGAGGAGCGCGCACCGGCTTCCCGTTTCACCCCTCGGGCGAGCGCCTTCGGGACACCGTCGGATCAAGCGCACTATTTAGGGGTTTTTCGGAGAAGGGGTCAATCGGGTCTGGAGAAGAGATCCCGTCCGCACTGACGCTGGTCAATGCGGACGGGAGACTCGGCCCCTTCGGGCCGAGGAATGGCGGTCTGCCGTCAGGGCAGGTGGCTCAGTAGTCCATGTCGTCCATGCCAGCACCCGCGCCAGGAGCGGCCGACTCCTTCTTGGGTTCTTCGGCCACCATCGCCTCGGTCGTGATCATCAGACCGGCGATCGAGGCGGCATTCTGCAGTGCCGTGCGTGTGACCTTGGTCGGATCGATGATGCCGAGCTCCATCATGTCACCATAGTCGCCGCTCGCCGCGTCGTAACCGAAGCTGCCATCTCCATCCGCCACCCGATTCAGGATGACGGCTGGCTCCTCGCCGGAGTTGGTGACGATCTGGCGCAGCGGCTCCTCCATCGCCCGTCTGGCGATGTCGATGCCGACCTTCTGGTCGGCATTCGCGCCCTCGAGACCGGCCAAGGCACCCATGGAGCGGATCAATGCGACGCCGCCGCCCGGCACGATCCCTTCCTCGACCGCCGCGCGGGTCGCGTGCAGGGCGTCCTCGACACGCGCCTTCTTCTCCTTCATCTCGATCTCGGTCGCGGCGCCGACCTTGATGACGGCGACACCGCCAGCCAGCTTGGCCAGACGTTCTTGCAGCTTCTCGCGGTCGTAGTCGGAGCTGGTGTCCTCGATCTGGCCGCGAATCTGATCGCAACGGGTCTTGATGTCCTCGTGGCTGCCGCTGCCGTCGATGATGGTGGTGTCCTCTTTGGCGACCTGGACCTTGCTCGCCGAGCCCAGATCATTCAGGGACGCCTTCTCGAGCGATAGACCCACCTCTTCGGAGATCACGGTTGCCCCAGTGAGGATGGCGATATCCTCCAGCATGGCCTTACGGCGGTCGCCGAACCCGGGTGCCTTGACCGCGCAGACCTTGAGGATACCGCGCAGATTGTTCACCACCAGGGTCGCGAGTGCCTCGCCCTCGATATCCTCGGCGATAATGAGTAATGGTTTGCCAGCCTTGGCGACGGCCTCGAGCACCGGGAGCAGGTCGCGGATGTTGGAGATCTTCTTGTCGTGCAGCAGGAGATAGGGGTCTTCCAGCTCGGCCTTTTGGCCCTCCTGGTTGTTGCTGAAATAGGGCGAGAGATAGCCGCGGTCGAACTGCATGCCCTCGACCAGGTCGAGCTCGTTATGCAGGGACTTGCCTTCCTCGACCGTGATGACGCCCTCCTTCCCGACCTTCTCCATGGCCTCGGCGATGATCTCGCCGATCGACTCGTCGGCATTGGCCGAGATGGTGCCGACCTGGGCGATTTCCTTGTTGGTCGAGCAGGGCCGGGAGAGCGACTGCAGCTGCGCGACCGCGGCCTGCACCGCCCGGTCGATTCCGCGCTTGATGTCCATCGGGTTCATGCCCGCGGCGACCGACTTGAGCCCCTCGCGGACCATGGCTTGCGCCAGGACGGTCGCCGTCGTGGTGCCGTCGCCGGCCACGTCGGAGGTCTTGGAGGCGACCTCCTTGACCATTTGCGCACCCATGTTCTCGAACTTGTCCTTGAGCTCGATCTCCTTGGCGACCGATACGCCGTCCTTGGTGACCGTGGGCGCACCCCAAGACTTCTCGATCACGACGTTGCGGCCCTTGGGGCCGAGTGTGACCTTCACGGCGTCGGCCAGGACGTTGACCCCGTGCAGCATGCGCCCGCGGGAGTGTTCGCTGAAAGTAATGTGTTTCGCTGCCATTCTTAGCGCGCCTCAGTGAAGTAAAGGGTATGGGGAGTCGAGGGCCGCTTGGTCGTCATTGCATCACGTCCAAGCCGTCGTCTTCCCGGTCGCGGTATCCGGGGATAATGCGTTTTGAAATCAAAGAACTTGATCTCGGTTAGCACTCAACAATATCGAGTGCTGACAATTTAATTCGAAAACCGCGCTTGTCAACCCCTTCGTCCGGCTGTATGCGAGCGGCTCGTGACGAGGCGCGGTGACATCTAAACCGCGTTCTACCAGTGGCCCGTGCTCGCGGCGCAGTTGGAGTCACTCGAAGGTACCCGTTTTCACTCTGGACGCGGTTTCGATCGGCGGTAGGACCGCATCTGTCCGACCACCACCCCCTGAATCTCCACCTCACCAGGCATGAAGGTCAGGGGTGGCATCTCGCTGTTCTCCGAACGCAGGATGACCTCTCCTGGTCGGCGGAACAGCCGTTTCAGGGTGACCTCCGATCCTCGGATCAGAGCCACCACGATGGCGCCGTCGGCTGCCCGTTCGCGCCGTTCGACGACGATGTGGTCGCCGTCGAGGATGCCCGCCTCGCGCATTGAGTCGCCGATGACCTCGAGGACATAACAGGTGCCCGAGCCGCGCAGGTGCGCGGGGATCTGGATGAGCTCGGGCTGTTCCACCGCCTCGATCGGGCGTCCCGCCGCGATGCGCCCGAGAAGGGGCAGATGATCCTCGGGCGGTGCTGGAGGCAGGACACGAATGCCGCGTTGACGACCCCGCAATGGTTCGATGCAGCCGGCCTTGACCAAGGCCTGGATATGCTTGTGCAGCGAGCCGCGAGACCTCAGGCCCAAGAGACGGCAGAGCTGTGCGATGGTCGGGGCTGGTTGGGCCTGTTCGGCATGGGTGCGCAGCAGTGCCAGGATCTCCTGTTGCCGGGGGGTGAGTTGCATGATGTGGTGGTTTCCTGATCTCGCGGGGATGGCTTGCCAGTGGGGGGCTCCGAGCACGCAAAATAAGATGGAGCGGGTTACTGGACTTGCGGCCCTTTGCCGATCATCCTGCGACGCTCAAAGTCAAGATCCATTCCGAATCTAATCCTCTCGAAAGGCGACAGCCTCAGTGATGCCGGTCCCGATCCGCCGTATCTCCGATCATAACCCCTTTGCCAAGGCCCAGACCCCGCTGGAGGTCTTGACGGTCCTCTATGCCCATCGTGGCTTGGTGGACCCGGCGGAAGCGGCCCCGGGTCTGGATACACTGGCACCCATGGGCGCCATGCGCGGGATCCACGAGGCGGTCAACCTGCTCGCCGAGCTCATGGGCCAGGGCGGTCGGATCCTGGTGGTTGGCGACTATGATGCCGACGGTGCGACCGGCAGTGCGCTCGCGGTCCGTGGTCTGAAGGCGCTGGGTGCGAGTCGGGTGAGCTATCTCACCCCGAGCCGTTTCGCCTTCGGCTATGGTCTGACCCCGGCGGTCGTCGATGTCGCCGCGGCGCAACGGCCCGATCTGTTGATGACCGTCGACAATGGGATCGCCAGCTTCGCCGGCGTTGAGCGGGCGCGCGAGCTGGGTATTGCGGTCTTGGTCACGGATCATCACCTGCCCGGCGATCGCCTTCCCGAGGCCGCCGCCATCCTCAATCCCAATCAGCCTGGGTGCGCCTTTCCCAGCAAGCACCTCGCCGGGGTGGGCGTGGTCTTCTATCTCCTGGCCGCGCTCAGGGCCCATCTGCGCGAGATGGGTTGGTTCGACGCCCGGCGCGCCGAGCCGAACCTGGCCGATCTGCTGGATCTGGTCGCACTTGGAACCGTTGCGGATGTCGTGGACCTGGACCGGAACAATCGGATCCTGGTCGAGCAGGGACTGCGACGCATCCGGGCGGGACACTGCACCCCCGGCGTGCGGGCCTTGCTCGAGGTCGCGGGGCGCGACCTCAGGCGGGTGACGACCGCCGATCTGGGCTTCTATGCCGCCCCGCGGCTGAATGCGGCCGGTCGGCTCGAGGAAATGTCGCTCGGTGTCGAGTGTCTGCTGACCGATGATGCGGCGCAGGCGCTGGAGATGGCCCGGGTGTTGGACGGACTCAACCGACGACGACGCGAGATCGAAGGCGACATGAAGGAGCAGGCCGAGCGGCTGCTGGATGCGGTGTCGGTGGACAGCGATGACCTGCCCCCGGCGCTCTGTCTGTTCGGTGCGGGCTGGCACCAGGGGGTCACGGGAATCCTGGCCTCCCGAATCCGCGAGCGCTACCACCGACCCGTGATCGCCTTTGCCGAGGCCGGCGACGGGCGGCTGCGTGGTTCGGCGCGCTCCATCGAGGGGCTGCATATCCGGGACGCGATCGACCACGTGGATCGCCGTCACGCGGGCCTGATCCAATCCTTCGGCGGTCATGCGATGGCGGCGGGTCTGACCCTGCGTGCGGACTCCTTGGCGACCTTTGACGTCGCCTTCGTCGAGGCGGTCCGGGCCCAGCTCGGTGAGGTTCCACCCCGGCCCGAGATCTGGTCCGACGGTCCGCTCCCGGCACGGCTGCTGACCTTGGAGATGGCGGAGACGCTGCGATATGCCGGTCCCTGGGGAAAGGGCTTCCCCGAGCCCAGGTTCGACGGGACCTTCGAGATCCTTCAGGCCCGGGTGGTTGGTGAGCGCCATCTCAAGTTGCGAGTCGCACCCCTGGATGGGGCGCCGATCGATGCCATTGGATTCCATTTTGGCGAGCGGCTTGGCGAGGTGCACGACCGCGTCCGGGTCGCCTATCGGTTGGATGTCAGTCATTACCGCGGTGTCCGCGCGCCGCAGCTGGTTCTGGAGTCACTGGAGAGCTGCCAATGAATCCAAATGAAGACGACTTGGGGCTGGACTCGACAGAGCGCGGAGCCGAGGCCCCGAGCAAGAGTCAGCTCAAGCGCGACCGGCTGGCCCTGCAGGCGCTGGCCGAGCGTCTGGCCGCCATGCCTCGGGCCGAGCTGGAGCGTCTGAATCTCAGTGAGGCGACCTGGACGGCGCTGGACGAGACCCCAAGGATCAAGGATCCCCGCGCCCGCGCCCGGCACTGGAAACACCTCGCCAATCTCATGGAGCGCGAGGACAGATCGGCCATCCATGCGCTCACGGATGAGGCCGAGGCGCATGCACGTGCGGCCAGCGCCCGCCACCAAGCGCTGGAGCGCTGGCGCGCGCGCCTGATCGAAGAGGGCGATGGGGCACTCGGGGCCTTCATTTCTGAGTGCCCCGGGGTGGATCGGCAGGCATTGCGAACCCTGGTGCGTGCGGCCAGACGGGAGCGGGAGCTTGGTCGGACGGCCGCGGCACGCAAGCTCTTCAGGTTTCTGCGCGAGGCACTGGATGCGGCTGACGACTGAGGGCTCTAAGTTGGTCAAAATCGGCTTGTTGTTGCGGGTCATCTACAGCAAGTAGTGATGGTCACTCGGAACATGGCTCAAAAGGCGCCTTCTCGAGCGAGCAGATCGTAGAGGGACTCCGCCATGACACGATAGCCTTCTCGATTGAAGTGGATCGCATCGGACTTGTATGCGCCCTGACGCAGTAGATCACTGACAAGCTCGTCTTCGAAGACGAGCTGATAGTCCTCGGCGAGCGCTTCGTACAGAGGGGCCACGTCGGAGAACAAACGCTTCTCCGGCACGCCAATGAGGACGACCTCGATACCTCGGGCTTGGGCAAGCTCGATCATCGCGGCCAGGTTCCTCTTCGTGGCCTCGGAATCCCTGTTGCGCAGGATGTCGTTGCCGCCCTCCAATAACAGGAGCACGTCGGGGTCCGTCTGCTCGAGCAATGTTCGCAGGCGAGCCAGACCCTCGGCGGTTACCTCGCCGGGTACGCCGGCATTGATCACCTGACGTCCGCTGAGACGGGCCAGCACGCTCGGATAGCTGTGTGTCGGGTCGACGCCGACGCCATAGGTGAGACTGTCGCCGAAGGCGAGCAGCGTGCCTTCCGGAGGAATGGGCGTGAGGCGCGGCTGCTCGCAGCCGTGCGACAGGAGTACGCCGAGTAGCAGCACGAAGACGCGCGTCAGGCGGCCTCCGTTGCAATCGGAGTGCATGGCCTTTGTCATCTTGGAACGACTCCCAGCAGGTTGCGTACCTGTTCCCAGGGACCCATGAGCACCGGTGGCCTCTCCTCTCTGCAAGAGGGCAGGCATGCCTCGGTGATCCTCGAAGGCCGACGTAACGGAAGTGTGACGGTCTGGGTCTTGTTCATCCGTTCATGCAACAGTGAACAGCAGGCGTTTCAGAATTCATGTAACAGATGAGTGACGCTCCAGGGAGCCATATCATCCAAGACCGTCTGGCTCGAAGACCGCGTTCTCTTAGTTAAGTGTTTGTTAATAAATTCTTTTCTTTGGTGCAAGCCTGCCGTTACCTGTGTTGCCTGGTCGCTTTGGTTGAGACGCCGACTCCCGAATGGAGAGCGGACGTCTCTTATTAACTGACTAATTTGATCAAGAAAAAACAAAATGGCCCAAGAATTGCTGATTATTGACGCTGGTTCGTGTTCTCGATGGTTGGGCTAGAAGAGCCCCCCAGAGACATGCTGATCGAGATCGATGCCTTTGAGCTGAAGTTTCAATGTGCAATCTGGCGTTTCAGAAGGAATGGTTTGCCTTTGATTGTGTCAGTCAATGGATTGGTCGAGCGGTCGGCGTTGCGGGTGCTATAACCCTTTCGCTCTTTGGGCATTATCGGCAATCGAAACCCGCGCCATCTGTAGTCTTGGTCGGCGCGGGTCCTTAGTAGAGCTCTGGAGGAGTGGCCCAAGGGGTTAAATCTCCAATCGAAGAACGCATCGTAAACCAAGAGCGACTAAGGCGATTTCTGTCAATGTTCATACCATCTGACTTGTCTTGACGCCCGCCTTCGGTGTCGCGCCACCAGTCACATCGCCCGGCGATGCTCCTGG
>JANQGF010000015.1 GCA_028277465.1 Chromatiaceae bacterium | reverse complement strand
GGCCTCGATCATCGGTTGGTCCAAGCACCTAGTTGGTGGGAGCGGCGCCCCGCCGCGATCGCGCGCTCTTCGCGGCGGGGCGCCGCTCCCACGTGATGCTGCCGCATGATGCGCGATGCCGACTCAACGGATCGGGCGAACCGGTGATCGAGGCCCAGTGTCTGGACATAGGCCTCGTCAATGGGGCTCGAGTTGGAGGCCCCGCTCGGGTAATGGCAGAGGGTGATGGCCAAGCCGGTGTCATTGGCGAGGTGTTGCAGCTCGCGCTTCCACCGGGCTTTTGGCGCTGTTGATTCAATCCGGTGAAAAATCCGGGTTAACATCCGACCACTCGGGTTTCATCCAACCGGTCCGCGCCGACAGCCCTATGCAACGACTCAAGCTCCCCATCGGGATTCAGACCTTTCGCGAGATTCGCGAGGAGCCTTATTACTATGTCGATAAGACCGACTTTGCCTGGCGCCTGATCGACAGCGGCAAGTATTACTTCCTCTCGCGCCCGCGCCGCTTCGGCAAGTCGCTCTTCCTGGATACGCTGGCCGAGCTGTTCGAGGGCAATGAGCCGCTGTTCCGCGGGCTCTTCATCCACGCGCAGTGGGACTGGGACCGACGCGCACCGGTCATCCGACTGAGCTTCGGCGGCGGGGTGATGCGCTCGCCGGAGGATCTGGGGGAGAAGATCCAGGATCTCCTCGCAACCAATCAAGAGCAGCTGGGTGTCCGCTGTACCCGGCCGACGCCGCGCGGTTGCTTCGCGGAGCTGATCCGCCTCGCCCATGCCCAGAGCGGCGAGCGGGTCGTGGTGCTGGTCGACGAGTACGACAAGCCGATCCTCGACAACCTCGGTCGCCCGGAGGTCGCGCACGAGATCCGCGACGGACTGCGCGATCTCTATTCGGTGATCAAGGACTCGGATGCGCACATCCGCTTCGCCTTCCTCACCGGGGTGAGCAAGTTCAGTAAGGTCAGCCTTTTTTCGGGGCTGAACAATCTCAACGACATCACCGTCTCGCCGGAGCACTCCGCGATCTGCGGCTACACCGAGGCCGATCTGGACGAGGTCTTCGCCTCCGAGCTAGCGGGGCTCGACCGCGAGCAGATCCGCCACTGGTACAACGGCTACAACTGGACCGGCGAGTCGGTCTACAACCCCTTCGATGTCTTGCTGCTGTTCGACAAGCGCCAGTTCCGGCCCTGGTGGTTCGAGACCGCTACGCCGACCTTCCTGGTCGAGCTGCTCACCGAGCGGCAGGCCTGGCTTCCGGCACTGGGGCAGTGGGAGACGGATGCCGCGCTGCTCGCGCGCTTCGATGTCGGACAGATCGCCACCGAGGCGCTGCTGTTCCAGACCGGCTATCTGACCATCGACCGTGAGGAGCTGGTCGGCGGGGCCTACTTCTACCGGCTGCGTTATCCCAACCAAGAGGTCTACCAGAGTCTCAACGGCGCCTTGCTGGATGCCTGGACCCCGACGCAGACGGCCACCGCGGCGCAGCGCCGCTCGCTCTATCAGTGTCTGCTCGCCAACGATTTCGCCGAGGTGGAGGTGCTCTTCAAGGCCCTCTTCGCCAGCATCCCGACCGACTGGTACCGCAACAACCCCATCGCCCGGTACGAGGGCTATTACGCCAGTGTCTTCTATGCCTCTCTCGCCGCGCTCGGGCTGGACCTAACGCCTGAGGAGAGCAGCAACGCCGGACGCTTGGATCTGACCCTGCGCTTCAACGGCCAGATCTATCTGATCGAATTCAAGGTCGTGGAGCTGGCGCCGGAGGGCCGTGCCTTACAGCAGATCAAGGATCGCGGCTATGCCGAGAAATACCGCGCGAGCGGTCAGCCAGTCTATCTGATCGGCGTCGAATTCAGCCGCGAGCAGCGCACCCTGGTGGCGTTCGACGTGGAGCGGCTGGTGTAGGGTATGCATTGCGGACCGTCTTGCCTTCGGGTCGGGCCTGGTCGAACGGTACGCGGTGCGTACCCTACCGGCTATGCATACCTTGCATGAAGCACGAAGCGGTCAACTGCCGTTTCTAAGATCATGGCCTCGGACGCAGGTCACGGTCGACTGTGGCGGCAATCACCAGGTCGCCCCAGACATTGATGGCGGTGATGGGGTAATCGAAGAAGCGGTCCACGATCAGATAGAGCGCCAAGTAGGTCTGGGGCAGTCCGAGCAGGTCGAGCATGAAGGCCATCATGGCGATGCCGCCGCCGGGAATCCCAGCGGTACCGGCAGAGGAGGCCATGGTGGCCAGCACGATGAAGAGTGTCTGCAATGGCGTCAGATCCGCCCCCGCGAGCTGTGACATGAAGATCAGCAGAATGGACTGATAGAGTGCCGAGCCGTCCATATTGAGTGTAGCGCCCAACGGCAGAGTGAGGCTGGTGACCGCTTCGCTGGCGCCGGCCGACTCCAGTGCCTGTTTGGAGACCGGGTAGGTCGCGGCGCTCGAGGCGGTGGAGAGTGCGGTCAGCAGGGGCGCGCGGCAGGCGCGTGCGAGCCTCCAGGGTGAATGGCGGGTGCGGAGCTGGTAGAGGGCGGGCAAGGCGACGAGGGCGTGAAGGGCCGCCGCCAGTCCGACCGCCCATACGAAAGAGCGCAGCTCGAAGACGCCCGCCCAGTCCATCTCGGCGAGACTGGCGTAGACCAGCGCCGCGATGCCGACTGGCGCCAGCGCCAGGATGCCGCGCAGGAGCTGCATCAGCAGCGCATCCAGTGCCCGAGCCCCGGCGAGAAGGGTCGCGCGCTGGTCCTGGGCGATGCGGCGCGATGCCAGGGCCGCGACCACGGCGACGAAGACGATATGCAGGATGTTGCCTTGCGCCAGCGAGTCGAACAGATTGCTCGGGATCAGGTTTGCGATCAGCTGCTCGAGGCTGAAGCCGGCTTCGGTCGGCTCGATCTGCTCCAGGTCCAGCAGGCCCGGTGGGAGGTCCTGCGAGAAGGCACGTCCGAGCAGGGTGCCCAGTGTCGCGGCCACGGCAGAGGTCAGCAGGTAATAGAGGAGTGCCTGTCCCCCGATGCGCCGCAATTGAACCCCGCCTGACAGCGAGGCATAGATGGAGACCAGGATCAGCGGGAGAATCAGGAGCTTGAGGAGCGACAGAAAGACCTGTCCCAGCCAGGCGACGGTGGGTGCGCCGGCGGGAATCAGCAGGGCGAGCGCGATGCCGAGCAGCAAACCGGCGGGGATGGAATAGAGTCGGCGCATCTGTGGCTAGTACCCCGTTTCACCTTATTTTGCATGCTCAGAGCCCCCCAAAGGCGCCAAGGCAAGGCACCGCCCGCCGGGAATAGCAGATTCTATTGCCAAG
>JANQGF010000010.1 GCA_028277465.1 Chromatiaceae bacterium | reverse complement strand
GGAGCATGGAACAAGAGCCTCAGCAGCTTGCAGGCTCGTCGCGGCGAGGCGCCGCTCCCACCAAATCGAGCGGCTGGGGTGCTGTTCCACGGTAACCCTGGTCGCGAAGCTCCCGCTTCGCGACCTGCGCAATGAAGCTCTGCTTCACGAGTACCTCCATCCGGCAGCGACCCATCGACAAGCCCGTGAAGCAGGGCTTCATCTCACGGGTGACGCAGCTGGAGCTGCGTCACCAGATGCCTGGGTGGCTTGAGTCTCGTTATCCTTGTGCGATCACACGTCCTTCACGGCGTGCTGAATGAGCAGCTGGGTCAGCCACGCCAGTCACGCAGATGCCGGACGCCCGGCAGCTCTCCGACCTGCTGAACCGGGTCGCCTACCAGGGCACCAGCTTCGAGCTCACCCGCATCGCCCGGTTGGTTCCGGCTGGACCGCCCAAGCGCGTCAAGGTCTCGGAGCTGAACAATATCTTCGCCGGGCTCCCCAAGCTCGGCGAGGATGCCGAGACCTTCGAGAATGACATCCTTGATGCCCAGACGACGCTCACGTCTGACCGAGACCCGTGGGAAGACTGATCGCCCCGGCCCGATCCCGAGAACCTGCCGACCCGGCAGCGAATAGAAGCACCCGCGTGGGCCTGCTCATCGACACCGGCGTCTTGATCCGTCTCGAGCGCAGCGCCGGGTCCGACATCGCGCAACTCGATTTCTCACGCTGGGCGAGCTACGGCGATGCCCAGCGCATCGGCCAGCTTTCCTTGATGCTCTTCCTGAAGATCTTCGACCAGGCCGAGGACGAGTGGGAAGACGACACCAGCGACCAGGTCCGCACCTACCGCTCCCCGATCCCGCCGGACTGCCGCTGGCGCAACGGGGCCGCGTTCTGAAGACGACAAGCCGCAGACAACCCCCTGGCCCGCGGCTGGAACGACTGGGGTCGGCACGAGCGCGTGGACTGCGTCATCACCAATCCGCCCTTCGGCGGCATGGAAGACGACACCGTTGGCAGCGACCACCCGCTGCCTACCCGCGAGACCGCAGACATATTCATGGCCCTTAGTAATGATTCACAAACAACCTACACACCGAGGTTGGGCAAAGCGGAGCGTGCCCAACAAGGGCGGCTCAAGTTGCACCACTTGTTTCTGAATTGTTCCTTAGGCGATTTCTGTCAACTCTTCTCATACCAGCTGGCTTGTCACCCGCCTTCTGTGTCGCGCTAGCAGTCACATCGCGCGGCGATGCGCCTGCCGGCGCTCCTTGAAGGCAGCCGTCAATCCGGCGCCATCTGGTATAAGAGTTTCCGGCAATCGCCTTGGAGATGGCGCTCAATTCCCCAATGATCACTGGCATCGCGAAGAGGTTGCGATAGAGCAGATTGAGGGCTTTGCGCGCGCGCTTTCCGAGCCCCAGTAGCGCGGTGTCCACCTCCTGACGCAAGTGTAGGATCTCCCGAAAGACGTCGCGTCCCTTGACCGCCGTGGCAGCAACGCCAGTGAGGAAGAACCGCACCCAATGGATCAGATCGTTGGAGACCCGCACGCGCGTCAGGGCATCGTAGTAGCTGGACCGATTGCGCTCGAAGAAGTCCGAGAGGTAGAGGGACGGCCTCGCGAGAAGTCCCTTCTCCACGAGATACGAGGGGATGAGCAGTGCCGAAAGGTCCATCACAGCGTTCCGTCGTAATCCTGGACAGACCGATTACTGTCCAATGCTTCGGCACCTCACCCAGCCACCCCACCCCCGAGTCCTTGTACACCGGATAGCGCGGAAAGCTCATTCGGCACTCCACGGGTTGCACAGCTCGACGCCCGTGCCCTGGAAATCGCGCACGTTGCGCGTGACCAACGTGAGACCCTGCACCAGCGCGGTGGCGGCGATCAGGGCATCCCGGTCGGGGCGCGGATCGGGAACCTGGAGCCCGGCGCAGCGGCGGGCGATGCCCATGTCGATGGGGAGCGTCCGATCGGTGAAGCCGGGGATGACCTGTCCCTCCAACCAGCCTCGCAGTACACGCCCTTGGTCAGGATCGCGGCGCTCACGACGCTGCACACCAAGCTCCAGCTCCAGGATGGTGATGACGCTGATGAACATCTCGTCGGCGGATCGGCGCTCGGCCCAGGCGACGACGCCTGGGTCAGCCTTGCCGGCCCGCGCCTTGCGCAGCTCGGAGACCAGATTGGTATCGAGCAGGTACATCAAGAGAAATCGGCCGGCCGGATCAAGCCGCTGTCCAGCTTGGCCGGCTCGAAGTCGACGGCCTCAGCGTCGGGCATGGCGAGCAGATCGACCAGACTCTGGCCACCGCCTGTGAGCCGCTGGTACTCCTCGAAAGTCAGCAGGACGTGGGAAGGTCTGCCGCGATCGGTAACGAAGACCGGGCCATTCCTGGCGGCCTTCTTCGCCCCGCTGGTGTCATGGTTGAACTCGCGGCTCGATAGGGTGGTGATGCTCATGAGCGGCCTTGGCGATCAATGTAGCGACGTTGCTAGTATGACCTGAGCCCACCCTGGCGTCACGCGGACAAACCTTCGAGCATGGTGCGGTAGCCGAAGCTGGCGTTGCCGAAGATGCGGGAGATGGGCACGACGCAGACCTTGCCGATGCCGGCCTCGGTCTCGGGCGCCTTGGGCGTCGGCTGGCCGGCGCAGGTTGAAGCCATCGGCCGCGAAGCTGGCCGTGACCAGCTCAAAGACCGACAGCGGCACGCCGCCGGTGTTGACCTTTTCGAACACCAGACAGACCGCCTCCTTGCTGGTGGAGCGGCCCAGGGCAATCAGCGGCAGTTGGTAGCTGCGAAACGCATTCAATACCTGGCGGCGGAACTGCATGTAGTCGCCGAAGCGCTCCGGCGCGAACTCCTGTAGCGACTCCTCCCAGGCGTCCGAATTCAGGATCTGATT
The DNA here is from genome assembly GCA_028277465.1 of Chromatiaceae bacterium. Taxonomy (GTDB): domain Bacteria; phylum Pseudomonadota; class Gammaproteobacteria; order Chromatiales; family Chromatiaceae; genus JANQGF01. The sequence continues at coordinate 692 of JANQGF010000010.1, read as the reverse complement.
GCAGGGGAAGTGAAATGCCTCGCACTCCTTCTGCGGCGAGGACAGGTCCAACACCACGTCGCGGCCGAGGTTGGTCTTGATGGTGCGGTCGGCCCTCGGTGATCTCACGGATGATGTCGGGCAGCGGAGTCTTGGTGGAGTCGAAGGTGCTCATGCAGTTTTGGTTTCCTTGTCAGCCCAGGGTCGGGCATTTCCAGATCGGTCAGTTCGGTGTTGGGGTATGATCAGACCATGAAGAAGACGCTCTCCCAGATCAATCCTCACCTGCGCGACGCCTCCCGGGCGCAGCGCGGCCGCGCACGTTCCATTGCCAGCTCAACGGCCATCGAGACCGGAGAGACGGCCAGTCTGATCGAGCGGCGCATCATGGAGCGCCGCCGTCCCGCGAGGCACGTAGGACTCGCCTGACCAGCTCCGTCATCGGGCCCGCATCGTCGAGTCCGGCCTGGATGGCAGCGAAATAGGCTGGCCTGTCCTTGTCCCAGTGGCCGAAGTCCAGGTTGGGCCATCCGGCCTGCAGCGCCATCAGGTTCGCCAGAAGCCGTGACAGTCGGCCGTTCCCCTCCCGAAACGGATGGATCAGGATCAGCTCGATGTGCACCGTCGCGATGGCCTCGGCCAGGCGCTCCTCGGGCATGTCCTCGCAGGGCGTGTGCGCGGAGAGCACTTCGCGGTCCAGCCAGTCCATCAGC
>JANQGF010000412.1 GCA_028277465.1 Chromatiaceae bacterium | reverse complement strand
GTGGCCTTCGGAAACGGATTCAGACGTGAAGATGTAGTCCTTGGTCATAGCTTTGATCGGTGGCCTTCTCGCGACGCCAAGCATCGGTGTTGATGAAGCTGGTTATGATAACGGCTTGGCGGGTCCGCGCAAAACCCGGGCGGCTGGCCGGAATCCCAGTCTGGAGCCAAGGCGTCTTAGGCGGGCCTCGATCATCGGTTGGTCCAAGCACCTACGTTGGTGGGAGCGGCGCCCCGCCGCGAAGAGCGCGCGTCAAGACAAGCCAGGTGGTATGAGAATCGACAGAAATCGCCTTAATCTGCGACACCGCTCGGGGCGAGGCTCGTCTGGCAGACCCGGATCGCTTCGGGTTCGAAGTCGAGCAGGATTTTGCAACCTCGGCGATTCCGGTACCATGCGCTCAACGCCTTAACCGACTTACGAGCCCGGAGGTTCGCAATGGCTTCAGTTGAAACCCCCGTCTGCGATTTCGGCCGACCCGCCCCGGATTTCTCCCTCCCGGGGGTCGACGGCAGGACCTGGACCCGCGATGATTGCCGGGGCGAGCGCGGCCTGCTCGTCATGTTCATCTGCAACCACTGCCCCTACGTGAAGGCCGTGCGCGAGCGGATCGTCCGGGATGCGAAGGATCTCGCCGCACTGGGTATCGGCTGCGTGGCCATCATGTCCAACGACCCAACGGACTACCCCGAGGACTCCTTCGATCACATGAAACGGGTCGCCGAGGAGTTCGCCTTCCCCTTCCCTTACTTGCTCGACGAGACCCAAGAGGTCGCCCGCGCCTACGGGGCGGTCTGCACCCCCGACTTCTTCGGCTACGACGCCGGGCTGGGACTCCAGTACCGCGGCCGGCTCGATGCCAGCCGCAAGGAGTCGGCGCCCGCCGATGCGCGTCGCGATCTCTTCGAGGGCATGAAGCAGGTCGCAGAGACGGGCAAGGGACCGACCGACCAGGTCCCAAGCATGGGTTGCTCGATCAAATGGCGTGCCACCTGACAGCGATCGATGCAACGAAGAGGCGGAAAGGGCTGGCCATTTCCGGCAGCAATTCTTAATATTAGGAAGTTATAAATTGACTTCTGACGGTATAAGTTTGTTTTGATTCCCGGTTTGACGCCTTTGGGTCACAATGCGACCTCCTCGAGGGCAGCCGGGCAGGCAATCGCGTGCGCGCAGACACCCTACTGCGACAGGACGAGCGCCGTGCCCGACGCGGCTGCAAGCTCCGCCGATCGTTTTCTTACGCCGCACCAGAATCCGTCTCTACGATCGCCGCCCCAGACAGGCGACCGACGGTCGCGGCCAATGTAACATTTTGTCTTCGTGATCAATCAGGAGGGGCTTTCATGTCCTCACGCAAAGAACTCGCCAACGCCATCCGGGCGCTTGCCATGGACGCGGTGCAGAAGGCCAATTCAGGCCATCCGGGTGCACCCATGGGGATGGCGGACATCGCCGAGGTCCTGTGGAACGACTTCATGAACCACAACCCGGCGAACCCGGGCTGGGCCGACCGAGACCGCTTCGTGCTTTCCAACGGTCATGGCTCCATGCTGCTCTATGCACTCCTGCACCTGAGTGGTTATGACCTGGGTATCGAGGACCTGAAGCAATTCCGGCAGCTCCACTCCAAGACACCGGGGCATCCCGAGTATGGCTATGCCCCCGGCGTCGAGACGACGACGGGTCCCCTCGGCCAGGGGATCACCAACGCCGTCGGCATGGCCCTGGCCGAGAAGACCCTGGCCGCCCAATTCAATCGACCCGGCCATGAGATCGTCGACCATTACACCTACGTCTTCCTGGGGGACGGCTGCCTGATGGAAGGCATCTCGCACGAGGCCTGCTCGCTGGCCGGCGCGCTGGGGCTCGGCAAGCTGATCGCGATCTATGACGACAACAACATCTCCATCGACGGTGAGGTGCGAGGTCACGGCGACACCCCGGGTTGGTTCCTCGACGATACGCCCAAGCGCTTCGAGGCCTACGACTGGCACGTGATCCCCAAGGTCGACGGCCACGACCCGGAGGCCATCAAGGCCGCCATCGAACAGGCCCGCGCCGTCGCCGACAAGCCCAGTCTCATCTGCTGTCAGACCATCATCGGATACGGCTCGCCGAACAAGCAGGGGAAAGAGGAGTGCCATGGCGCCGCGCTCGGCGAGGACGAGGTGGCACTGACCCGCGAGAACCTGGGCTGGACACACCCACCCTTCGTCGTCCCCGAGAGCATCTATCAAGGTTGGGACGTCAAAGAGCGCGGCGCCACCGCGGAGGCCGCCTGGAACGAGCGGCTCGCGGCCTATGCCGCGGCCTATCCAGCAGAGGCCGCGGAGTTCAAGCGCCGCTTGGCAGGTGAGCTGCCCGCCGACTGGGAAGCGCAGGCCAATGCCTTCATCGCGGCCGTGGCCGAGAAGGGCGAGACCATCGCCTCGCGCAAGGCGTCTCAGAACACGCTCAATGGCTTCGGCCCGTTGCTCCCCGAGCTGCTCGGCGGCTCTGCCGACCTGGCCGGCTCCAACCTGACCATCTGGAAGGGATGCAAAGGAATCGGAAAGGAGGACGCCTCGGGCAATTATGTCTACTATGGGGTACGCGAGTTCGGCATGTCGGCGATCATGAACGGCATCGCCCTACACGGCGGTTTCGTTCCCTATGGCGCCACCTTCTTGATGTTCTCGGAGTACGCACGCAATGCGCTGCGTATGGCGGCATTGATGAAGATACCCTCCATCTTCGTCTACACTCACGACTCCATCGGTCTGGGCGAGGACGGGCCGACCCATCAACCGGTCGAGCAGATTCCGACGCTGCGAATGCTTCCCAACATGAGCGTGTGGCGACCCTGCGACGCGGTCGAATCCGCGGTTGCTTGGAGGGTAACCATCGAGCGCAAGTCGGGCCCGAGCTGTCTCATCTTCTCGCGCCAGGGTCTCCCCCACATGACTCGCGACGATGCGCAGATCGGCAACATCGCCCGCGGCGGTTATGTGCTGCGCGATTGCGATGGCACCCCGGAGGCCATCATCATCGCCACCGGCTCGGAGGTCCAGCTTGCGGTCAAGGCCGCTGAGGCCATGAGCGACAAGGCGATCCGCGTGGTCTCCATGCCTTCCACCGACACCTTCGATGCCCAGGACGAGACCTATCGCGAGTCCGTCTTGCCCCGAGCCGTCACGGCACGTGTCGCCATCGAGGCCGCGGTCACGGACGGTTGGTGGAAGTACGTCGGCACCCAGGGCGCGGTGCTCGGCATCGACCGTTTCGGCGAGTCGGCCCCGGCCGGTCAGCTGTTCAAGGAGTTCGGCTTCACCGTCGAGAACTTGGTCGCCAAGGTGCAAGGCGTGCTCTAGTCAGAACGCCGACTCAGGCCCCAGCCGGGGCCAGCCGCACCCCGTCCTGCTTAGGCCGGGGTGGGTGCATGGCGCTCCGGGACCGGGCGGCGATCTACCCGAGTCGTGACCATCTCAATTGGGGCCAGGGCCACAGATTCGTTAGAGCGGGCGATCGGTTCGATCAGCTATCCCCAAGGATCCAATGGATGACTCGCTCGGCCTGGGCGACCTCTTTCCGCTACAAATTGCTTTCCACTCTCAATCAGGAGCGTTTCACATGACACTCAAAGTTGGCATCAATGGCTTTGGTCGTATCGGTCGGATGGCATTCCGCGCCATCGCCAAGGAGTTTCCCGAGATCGAGGTCGTCGGCATCAATGACCTGCTCGACCCCAAGTACCTGGCCTATATGCTCAAGTATGACTCGGTGCACGGCAACTTCGACGGCGAGATCGCCGTCGACGGCCATACCATGATCGTCAACGGCAAACAGATCCGTCTAACCGCCGAGATGGACCCCGCCAACCTCAAGTGGGACCAGGTGGGCGCTGAGCTGGTCCTGGAGTGCACCGGCTTCTTCCTCACCGGTGAGACCTGCCAGAAACATCTGGATGCCGGTGCCAAGAAGGTCGTGCAGAGCGCGCCGTCGAAGGACGGGACGCCCATGTTCGTCTATGGCGTCAACCACAATGTCTATGATGGCCAGGCGATCGTTTCCGCCGCCTCCTGCACCACCAACTGTCTGGCCCCGGTGACCAAGGTCGTGCATGACAACTGGGGCGTCAAGCGCGGCCTCATGACAACGGTTCACGCCGCCACCGCGACGCAGAAGACCGTCGATGGACCTTCGAAGAAGGACTGGCGCGGCGGCCGTGGCATCCTGGAGAATATCATTCCCTCCTCCACCGGCGCCGCCAAGGCCGTCGGCAAGGTCATGCCCGACCTGAACGGCAAGCTGACCGGTATGGCCTTCCGCGTCCCGACCTCGAATGTCTCGGTGGTCGATCTCACGGTCGAGCTGACCAAGGAGGCCAAGTACGACGAGATCTGCGCCGCCATGAAGGCCGCCTCCGAGTCCGGCGACCTGGCGGGCGTCCTCGCCTACACGGAGGAGAAGGTCGTCTCGACCGACTTCCGTGGTTGCAACACGCCCTCGATCTTCGATGCCGGGGCCGGCATCGCACTGGATCCGACCTTCATCAAGGTCGTCGCCTGGTATGACAACGAGTACGGCTACACCTGCAACATGCTTCGGATGGCCGAACACGTCGCGAAATAGTTCGGGCGAATCTTCGACCTGTCGCCGCTCTCCCCGAGGGCCGGTCAGCTGGCTCCCCGCCCCCTCGAGGGAGCGGGGAGGGCAGATTGTGGCACCATCCGGTAACGGCCACGCGACACCTCGGGTGACGCCTCGGACGGGGCCTCCCACCGGTCGGTCCTGGTCGCCCGGATGCTGGATGAGGCCGCACGGCCAAACCTTTCGCTCTGGACGCGGTTCATAGAGCCGTCCGGCAAACCTCTGGCCCGATTCCAGGGCTTGCCAGACCGCTTTGACTTCCTAACGACATCAGACAAGAGGGCTCGACGCATGTCCTTCATCAAACTCACCGATCTCGATCTGGCCGGCAAGCGCGTGCTGATCCGCTCCGACCTCAACGTGCCCGTCAAGGCCGGCAAGGTCACCTCTGACGCCCGCATCACGGCATCCATGCCCACCTTCGAGCACTGTCTCGAGGCGGGCGCCAGGGTCATGGTCATGTCTCACCTCGGCCGACCGGAGGAAGGCGTCTTCTCCGAAGAGAACTCCATGGCCCCGGTCGCCGCCGACCTGGGTGCGAAGCTTGGCCGCGAGGTCCGGCTGATTGCGGACTATCTCGAGACCCCGCCCGAGGTCGCCGAGGGCGAGCTGGTCCTGCTCGAGAATGTCCGCTTCAACAAGGGTGAGAAGAAGGACGCCGAGACGCTCGCCAAGCAATACGCCGGCCTGTGCGACGTCTTCGTGATGGATGCCTTCGGCACCGCCCATCGCGCCCAGGCATCCACCCATGGCGCAGGCAAGTTCGCCCCGGTCGCCTGCGCCGGTCGGCTGCTCGCAGAGGAGCTCGAGGCACTGAAGAAGGCGCTGGCCAATCCGGCCCGTCCCATGGTCGCCATCGTCGGCGGTTCCAAGGTCTCGACCAAGCTGACGGTGCTCGAGGCCCTGTCCGAAAAGGTCGACCAACTGGTGGTCGGGGGCGGGATCGCCAACACCTTTCTCGCTGCCGCCGGCTATAAGGTCGGCAAATCGCTCTGCGAGCATGACCTGATCCCGACCGCGAAGGCGCTGATGGAGAAGATGTCCGCCCGCGGTGCCAGCATCCCCATTGCGACCGACGTCGTCTGCGGCAAGCAGTTCGACGAGAAGGAACCGGCGGTGACCAAGGCGGCCACCGAGGTCGCGGACGACGACATGATCTTCGACATCGGTCCGGATTCTGCTCGGGCATTGGCCGATATCGTGGGCCAAGCGGGCACCATCGTCTGGAACGGCCCGGTCGGCGTGTTCGAGTTCGACCAGTTCGGCGAGGGCACCAAGACCCTCTCGATGGCCATCGCCGCCGCCCCCGGCTTCAGCCTTGCCGGTGGTGGCGATACCATCGCTGCGATCCAGAAGTACGACATCTATGACCGGGTGTCCTACATCTCCACCGCGGGTGGCGCCTTCTTGGAGTACCTGGAGGGCAAGACCCTGCCCGCAGTGGCCATGCTCGAGGCGCGAGCCTAAGGTTGATTGAGCCTCTGTTCAGGGCCTCCAGCCTGCCCTCTGGGGGCCAACGACCGGAAACGGGATGCCGACCTATGCCGAGACGCACGAAGATTGTCGCAACCCTGGGCCCGGCGACCGACCGACCCACCGTGATGCAGGACTTGATCGCGGCAGGGGTCGACGTGGTCCGGCTCAACCTGTCGCACGACAGCCGTGAACGGCACCGCGAGCGCGCAGAACGCATCCGAGATTACGCGGTCGCGGCCGGACCCGAGGTGGCGGTGCTGATCGATCTGCAGGGACCCAAGATCCGTATCGGCAGATTCGCCGATGGTGGGGTGATTCTTGCCCGTGGCGATGCCTTCGCGATCGATGCGAACTGTGGTCTTGACGCGGGTGATGCCTCGCGCGTCGGCACGACCTACCCCCGGCTCGCCGAAGATTTGAAACACGGGGACCGGCTCCTTCTCGACGACGGTGCCATCGAGCTTTGGGTCGACTCGGTCGCCGATGGACGGATCGACTGTCGGGTCGTGGTCGGTGGAAGACTCTCCGATAGCAAGGGTATCAACAAGAAGGGAGGTGGACTCTCTGCACCTGCGTTGACGGAGAAGGACAAGGATGACATCCGTTTCGCGGCCGAGATCGAGGCCGACTACCTGGCCGTGTCCTTCGTGCGCAACGGCGATGACGTCCGGCTCGCTCGCGAGTTGTTCTACGAGGCCGGCGGACGTGGTGGAATCGTTGCCAAGATCGAGCGTGCCGAGGCATTGAGGGGAATCGACGACATCATCGATGCCGCCGATGCGATCATGGTCGCCCGCGGCGACCTGGGCGTGGAGATCGGCGACGCCAAGCTGCCGGCCGTGCAGAAGAAGCTGATCAGCCGCGCACGCGAAATGAACAGCGTCGTGATCACGGCGACTCAGATGATGCAGTCCATGATCCAGAGCCCCATCCCGACCCGGGCCGAGGTCTTCGACGTGGCCAATGCGGTTCTCGATGGCACGGACGCGGTCATGCTGTCGGCGGAGAGCTCGATCGGGAAGTATCCGGCGAAGGTCGTCGAGGCACTCGACCGCATCTGTCTGGAGGCCGAGAAGAGCGTGACCCGCTCTGGACACCGCATCGATTCGGTCTTCGGTCGAGTCGACGAGGCGATCGCCATGGCCGCCATGTACGCGGCCAATCACCTGGGCGTCAAGGCAATCGCCGCCCTGACGGAGACCGGCTCGACGGTCAAATGGATGTCGCGGATCAGCTCCGGGATCCCGATCCACGCCATGACCAGGTTTCAACCAACCAGACGGAAGGTCAGGCTTTTCCGGGGTGTCTATCCGGTAAGCTTCGACGTCGCCAGCACCGATATCCATGAGGTCAATCGCGAGGTGATCGAGGAGTTGCTGCGCCGCGGCACGGTCCGAGACGGCGACCTGGTGATCATCACCAAAGGCGATCGCTCGGGCGTCGAAGGGCAGACGAACGTCATGAAGATCATGCGGGTCGGCGAGCACAGATTACTGAACGAAGACTAGAAACGGTTTTTCGGCCGGACTCCTTGACCTATCATTTCGCTTGGCCCTCTGACCACCCACCATTTTCAATCCACACTCGTTCCGACATGAGGAGAATCTAATGGCCTTGATTTCACTGCGCCAATTGCTGGATCACGCCGCCGAGCACGGCTATGGCGTGCCGGCCTTCAACGTCAACAATCTGGAACAGATGCGTGCCATCATGGAGGCCGCCGACGAGACCGATTCCCCGGTCATCGTCCAGGCCTCGGCCGGGGCGCGCAAGTATGCAGGCGCGCCCTTCCTGCGCCATCTGATCCTCGCCGCCATCGAGGAGTGGCCCCATATCCCGGTGGTCATGCATCAGGATCACGGCACCTCACCCGCGGTGTGCCAGCGCTCCATCCAACTCGGATTCTCGTCGGTCATGATGGATGGCTCGCTGAAGGAGGATGGCAAGACCCCGGCGTCCTATGAGTACAACGTCGAGGTCACCCGCCGGGTGGTCGAGATGGCCCACGCCTGCGGCGTCTCGGTCGAAGGCGAGCTCGGCTGTCTCGGATCCTTGGAGACCGGAACCGCCGGCGAAGAAGACGGCATCGGCGCCGAGGGAACCCTGGATCACAGCCAGCTCCTGACCGATCCGGAAGAGGCCGCGGACTTCGTCAAGAAGACCGGGGCCGACGCCCTGGCCATCGCCATCGGGACCTCGCACGGCGCCTACAAGTTCACCCGTCCGCCGACCGGCGACATCCTGGCCATCGAGCGGGTCAAGGAGATCCATGCCCGGATCCCCAGCACCCACTTGGTCATGCACGGCTCCTCCTCCGTTCCCCAGGACTGGCTGGGAATCATCAATGAGTATGGCGGTGACATGGGCGAGACCTACGGCGTCCCCGTGGAAGAGATCGTCGAAGGCATCAAACACGGCGTGCGCAAGGTCAACATCGATACCGATCTGCGCATGGCCTCCACCGGCGCCATCCGCAGGCACCTGGCAGAGAATCGCAAGAACTTCGACCCGCGCAAGTATTTCATCGCCGCCACCAAGGCGATGAAGGAGATCTGCAAGGCGCGTTACGAATCCTTCGGCACCGCCGGCAACGCGAGCAAGATCAAGGTCCACTCTCTGGAGGCTATGACCAAGCGTTACGACAAGGGCGAGCTGGATCCCCGAGTGAACTGATGAGGCACGCGTGACTGGCCATCCTCGCCGAGATCGGCACGCCATTCGAGGCTGAAACCGAAGTGGGGGCACAGGGGTGCCCCTTCTTCGTTGGCCGAAGGGCGGCAGCGCGACTCCAGTGCCGATCTCGGCGACGGGACGCCACCGAGACCCCGCGACCAGGCCTCGGTGGTCCCACCCTTTCCTTCACCTCGTGATCTCGTTGGAATCGCCTGGGAAGGCGATCGGCATGGATTTCGGCCACGACCGCCGCAATCATTGACGAATATGATCGGGCGCACCCTGCCCCCGACCTACCCGAAGGGTTCGAGCAGGCTCGACCGACGATGAGTTAGCTCCCTTGCATCCTGCATTTTCGACGAGAAATCGGATTGACCGATGATCACTTTGGATCCAGAAGCAGCGATTGAGCGGCTTCCGGGGTACGCCCCACGGAGTGGCTGGCAGGGCGCGTCGCGATGTGCGCGTCCGCTGTCGACCTCTTTGTTGCTGATCTTTGCCGCAACGGCCTGGGCCCAGGAGAACGCCTTCGTGACCGATGCGGAGCCCTCACCGCCATCCAGCGTCCGACCCGGCGATCCGTGGCGCGAGGCAGCGACGCGCCTGCCCCCCTGGCCCAAGGATTCGGACCTGATCGAGTATCGACTCGATGGCCCGCAGGGACCCTTTCGCTATTTCGTCGACGGCAAACACCTGCAGGTCGGACCCGATGGAGTGGTCCGCTATACCCTCGTGGCCGAAGGTCGCGGTGGGACCCGCAACGTCTCCTTCGAAGGGATCCGCTGCACGCCCAGGGGCACTTACAAGGTCTTCGCTTACGGGGCCGCAGGACGATTCAGCACCCTGACCGGCGCCGATTGGCAACCCTTCTCCAGACTGGAGTCGGAACGCTACCGTGATGACCTCTGGCGCTATCACTTGTGCATCCCGCGCGAATTCAGGCCGAGACCCAAGAAGGACATGCTCCGCTCCCTGCGCGGTTATTTCACGCCCGGTCAGAACAGCGGGTTTCAGTCCGACTGACGATCATCCGCACTGGCCTCCTGGCTGAGGCCCGAACCGCCCGCTGACGACCGAACACCGAGAACCCGAGCCATCCATGTCCAACCCCTTGATTGAACAGACTGGTCTCCCGGCCTTCAACCTGATCCGTCCGGAACATGTCGAGCCCGCCATCGATGCGCGGCTCGCCGCCTGCCGAGAGCAGAACGCATGTCTGATACGCGAGGTTCCCATCCCGACCTGGGAGAACTTCATCGAGCCACTCGAGGAGATGGAAGACCTCCTGAGCCGAACCTGGTCGCCAGTCGGACACCTGAATGCCGTCCTCAACAGCGACGCGTTGCGTGCGGCCTATAACGCCTGTCTGCCCAAGCTCAGCGCCTACGGCACCGAGGTCGGTCAGAATGTGGACCTCTTCCACGCCTATCAGGCGGTCGCGGCCCAGGAGCACCTCGACTCGGCCCAACGCAAGCTGTTGGAGAATGCGCTGCGCGATTTCCATCTGTCCGGGGTCGATCTGCCAGCGGACAAGAAGGCGCGCTTCAAGGTCATCAATCAGGAGTTGTCGCAGCTCAACAGCAAATACTCCGAAAACCTGCTCGACGCCACCAATGCCTGGAGCAAGTTGATCGAGGATGAGTCCCTGCTCGCCGGTCTGCCCGAGTCCGCCCGCGCACTCGCACGGCAGCACGCCGAGCAGCAAGGCAAGAATGGCTGGCTGTTCACCCTGGACATGCCCTCCTACCTCCCAGTCATGACCTATGCGGATGACCGGGATCTGCGTTTCGAGATGTACCAGGCCTATAGCACCCGCGCCTCGGACCAGGGACCGCACGCCGGGCGGTGGGACAACGGAGACCTCATGGAGCGCATCCTCGCCTTGCGTCACGAGCTCGCGCAACTGCTCGGATTCGCGAATTACGCGGAGCGCTCGCTGGCGACCAAGATGGCGCCCTCGGCGGAGGCCGTGATGGTCTTTCTCAACGATCTGGCGGAACGCTCTGTGGATCAGGCGCGCCGCGAGTTGGCGGAGCTGGAGTCATTCGCCCGCGAGCATCTGGGTGCGACCGAGGTCGAGCCCTGGGATGTCGGCTATTGCTCGGAGAAATTGCGGGTCCATCGCTACCAGATCAGCCAGGAGGAGCTGCGCCCCTATTTTCCGGTGTCACGCGTCCTCTCGGGGTTGTTCGGGGTCGTCGAGCGTCTGTTCCAGGTGCGGATCCAGGAGTCCGAGGGCTTCAAGAGCTATCACCCGGACGTGCGTTTCTTCGAGATCCGCGATGCCGATTCCGGCGCCCTGCGCGGACAATTCTATCTCGATCCCTTTGCCCGCCAGAACAAGCGCGGTGGCGCCTGGATGGACGTCTGTACCAATCGGATGCATACCACCAGCTGCGATCAGATCCCAGTCGCCTATCTGGTCTGCAGCTTCACCCCACCGATCGGAGACAGGCCCTCGCTCCTGACCCACCATGAGGTCGAGACCCTCTTCCACGAGTTCGGCCACGGGCTCCATCATATGCTGACCCGGGTCGACTATCCCGGCGTGGCCGGAATCAATGGCGTCCCTTGGGACGCCGTCGAGCTCCCCAGCCAGTTCCTGGAGAATTGGTGCTGGGAGCGCGAGTCGCTTGACCTCTTCGCCGCCCATTGGGAAACGGGCGAGCCGCTTCCGGACGACCTCTACCAACGCATGATCGCCGCGAAGAACTTTCAGTCGGCGATGCAGATGGTCCGTCAATTGGAGTTCGCGTTGTTCGACTTCCGCCTTCACCTGGAGTACGACCCCGATCAAGGTGGACGCATCGACACCATCCTGAACGAGGTCCGCGACCAGGTTGCCGTCATCCGCCCCCCGGCGTTCAACCGCTTCGCCCACGGCTTCTCGCACATCTTCGCGGGCGGCTATGCAGCCGGCTACTACAGCTACAAATGGGCCGAGGTCCTATCCGCCGATGCCTTCTCGCTGTTCGAGGAGAAGGGCGTCTTCGACGCCGACACCGGTCGCTCCTTTCTCGAGAATATCCTCGAGAAGGGCGGCTCGGAGGATGCCATGGCGCTCTTCGTACGCTTCCGCGGACGTGAGCCCAATACCGACGCGCTCTTGCGGCACTCAGGCATCGCGGCTTAGACAAAGGCCCGGCCTCACGGGCCTGCGAGATCGAGGTTCATGAAGTATCAAGACCTCCGCGACTTCATCGCGCAACTCGAACGGCGCGGCGAGCTGCAACGCATCAAGGTCGAGGTCGACCCCTACCTGGAAGTGACCGAGATCTGCGACCGCACGTTGCGTGCGGGTGGCCCCGCACTGCTCTTTGAGCACCCCAAAGGATCCAGCATCCCGCTCCTGGGCAATCTCTTCGGGACCCCTGCCCGGGTCGCGCTCGGCATGGGCGAAGAGTCCGTGGAGGCGTTACGAGAAGTCGGTCAGTTACTGGCCTTCCTCAAGGAGCCCGCTCCACCCAAAGGGTTGCAGGAGGCGTGGCGGACCCTGCCCATCTTCAAGAAGGTCCTGGACATGGCACCCAAGGTGCGGCAGAGCGCCCCCTGCCAGGAGGTCGCCTTCGCCGGCGACTCGGTCGACCTCGACCGCTTGCCCATCCAGCACTGCTGGCCGGAGGACGCCGGCCGGCTGATTACCTGGGGACTGGTGATCACCCGCGGTCCCGAGAAACCGCGCCAGAACCTGGGGATCTACCGGATGCAGGTCATCGGTCGCAACCGGGTCATCATGCGCTGGCTTGCACACCGTGGCGGCGCGCAAGACTATCGGGACTGGCAGCGCGCCCACCCGGGTATACCCTTCCCGGTCGCCGTCGCCCTGGGCGCCGATCCGGCGACCATCCTGGGGGCGGTGACCCCGGTGCCGGACAGCCTCTCGGAGTACGCCTTCGCCGGACTCCTGCGGGGTAGCCGGACCCAGCTCGCCAATGGTCAAGAATCCGACCTGCAGGTACCGGCCAGCGCCGAGATCGTGCTCGAGGGCCATATCCATCCGGACGACACGGCGCCGGAGGGTCCGTTCGGCGACCATACGGGTTATTACAACGAGGTCGAACCCTTTCCCGTCTTCACCATCTCCCGGATGACCCATCGGCGCGACCCCATCTATCACAGCACCTACACCGGCCGCCCACCGGACGAGCCAGCGATCCTTGGCGTCGCACTCAACGAGGTCTTCGTCCCCATCCTCCAGAGGCAATTCCCCGAGATCCAGGACTTCTACCTGCCCCCCGAGGGCTGCTCTTACCGTCTCGCCGTGGTGAGCATGAAGAAGCAATACCCGGGGCACGCGAAACGGGTCATGATGGGGGTCTGGTCCTTCCTGCGTCAGTTCATGTACACCAAATTCGTCATCGTGGTCGACGACGACGTCTGCGCACGCGACTGGACAGACGTCATCTGGGCCATGACCACCCGCATGGACCCCGTGCGGGACACGGTCATGGTAGAGCAGACACCCATCGACTATCTGGATTTCGCCTCGCCGATCTCCGGGCTAGGCTCGAAGATCGGCTTCGATGCCACCAACAAATGGCGGGGGGAGACGAGCCGCGAATGGGGGCGGCCAATCCGCATGGACGAGGGCGTTCGGGAGCATGTCGATCGCCGCTGGCATGAGCTGGGAATCGAGCTGCCTGGAAAGGACGCCCCCTGACCCGGTGGGCAGGCTACATGCGGCGGATGCAAATGGCGCCGTGCGGAGCCTCGACCTGCTGTCGCTCATCTTATCCCGCCAGGGTAGTGTTTCGATTCTGTAGATCTGCTATGGCGACCTACAGCAAGAGTTTTTAGTTGGACGAGCAGTGACGTAGGCTGGGGTGAACGCGAGTAACGTAGGCTGGGGTGAACGAGAGTGAACCCCAGCATGGTCGGCGGTTGCCTTCCCGCGTGGGCTTTTCGGTGCCGAACGAAGATGCTGGGGTTCGTCCCTCACCCCAGCCTACGGTCCTGATCGCCTCACGCAGCCGGGATTGTCGGGGTTCGTTCCTCACCGCCAACCGACGGCGCTGCTTCTGTCTGTCGCTGGATGCCCGGACCATGCGTTCATAGTTTCGGCAACCCCGCAAAGGCCCGTAATGGAAGCGCCTCGACCCGCTCGGCGAGGGGGAAGCGATGCTCGCCCGCAT
>JANQGF010000385.1 GCA_028277465.1 Chromatiaceae bacterium | reverse complement strand
ACTTGAGCCGCCCTTGTTGGGCACGCTCCGCTTTGCCCAACCTACGGTGTGTAGGTTGTTTCTGAATCATTACTAAGGCGATTTCTGTCAATTCTCATCCCACCTGGCTGGTCTTGACGCCCGCCTTCGGTGTCGCGCCAGCAGTCACATCGCGCGGCTATGCGCCTGCCGACGCTCCTTGAAGGCAGACGCCAATCCGGCGCCATCTGGTATAAACATTTCCGGCAATCACCTAAGAATCGACGGCCAGACCTCGACCCAGCAGCAGCGATGATCGAAACCGCGAAACACGCGTGCTCCCGCGTCAGGGTTTCGAGCAAGGAAGCGGCTCAGGGTCGCCGGCGGAACCCGATCGTCCCGCTCCCCGATCAGATGAAGCTGGCTGATGCCGGGCTCGAGCGGGGGCCTGGTCGCTGGATTCAAGGATCCAGTCAAACGACTGTAGCCTTGGCGATCGGCCCAGGCGTCGATATCGAGATTGGCGGCGATGGTGACCAGGCTGTCCACCCCTTGGAGCCGTTCGGCGATCAGCAGGGCGAGCACGCCACCTCCACTGTAACCGATCAGCGTGAGGCGCCGAGACCCGGCGGGAGGCAGCTGCCGCTCGATAGCGCGCAGCATGCTGACGACGACCTCTTCACTGTACCGCCCTTGGGTCCACAGCCAGGGCCAGCAGCGATCCGCGTTCGACAGCCCGTGATAACAGGGCCGACCCACATAGAGCGCCGGCAGCGGATCTCGTGCCATCAGCCTCAAGGCCAGGGGGTCGCGCGGCGTGGGATCGGGGGCAATCCGGTGTCGGTTCACCCAGGGTAGACCGTCACCTTCTAGATAGATGCGAACCCGCCGCGCCGCGACCAGATCGCCCCGGGTATAGATGAGATGCTGGAATCCCTGACCCTGTGTCAGGTGAGAGACCATGCCATGGGCGGTCGCGAACGACTCGATCCTCTGCTGATGCAGCCGTCCCGCGGGGCATCCGCCAAGCACCGCGAGCCAGCACAGGGCCAGCAGCCCGACCCAGACCCGATCGAGCTTGGACTTCATCCGGACGCCAGCGGATTCTCGAAATCGAAGCCGAAGAGGGCTGGGTTCTCACAGATGACCGCCGCCGAGACGATGTAGAAGACATAGTCGTAGGTCTCCTTCGGGATCTTGTGCCGCCGCAGCAACTGCCAGAAGTTGCGCTCGCGCGGATTCTCGGGCATCCGGCGCAGGCGTTTGATGATGTTGCCCTCACCCCAGTTGTAAGAGGCCATGACCAGCAGGCCGGACGCCTGGGCGTCGGTCCGATAGATATCCTTGAGGTATCTGGCGGCGGCCTCGGTGGCCTTGGCCACATCATGCCGCTCATCCTCGGGATCGTATTGACCGAGATGTTGCAGCGGGCCCGGCTGCAGACCATAGCGTCTTCCCGTCGAAGGAATGAACTGCCACATCCCCTTGGCACGGCCATAGCGGGTCGGGGGACCCACGGCGCGCGGCTGGAAGTTGGTCTCCTGGAGCGCCAAATAGATGAACTGAGGCGGCAGACCCTGCTTGTTCAGTGCACGGGTAATGACAGGACCATAGCCGTTCTCATTGAGACGTCTGATGGCGCGGCGCAGACGCGTCGAGGACTGCCACTTGCGGATATATGCCTTGACCTCGGCCGCGAATGCATCGGGCACATCCAATTCGGTCTCACCAAAGACGCGCGCGATGTGCAGGATGAGTTGGTCTTCGGAGCCCAACCGGATCGGCCGGGCCGACTGGATCTTGGCCACGAAGTCGTCGTAGCGCTCACGCATCGCTGCCAGCCGGCGCTTGGATTCAGCCACCTGCGCCTTCAGCTCCGCGGAGACATCCGCCTCGATACCGGCCTCCAGGTTGGCGATTTGAAGCTCGAGCGCCTTCATCTCATAGAAGATGTCCGTGGCGAGCCGAGTCGTCTGCGCCAACTGCTGATGCTGGAAGAGCGCGAAGCCGCCGACCACGACCAATAATAGACCGACCAGCCCGATCGACCCGAGATAGATCGCCCGTTGGCGCCGCTTGGCGTCCTGAAACGCCTTGCGGATGAACAAGGTATGTTCCCCTGCACCTCCTGGACGATGCTCGTCGAAGTAGTGACGGGCGATTGCCTCCGCTGGATCGGCCTCGCGCGACGGCTCGACAGGGACGGGGACGTTCAAGCGCAGGCTCGGCCCCCCCAGTCCGAGCTCCAGCGTGGTGGTACCCTCCAGGGGAAGCTTCCCGATGGGGCGGCCCGCGACCAGGGTGCCATTGCTGCTCTCCAGGTCGCGCACCCACCAGCGCCCGGCCTCGATGAAGAGGACCAGGTGGCGCCTGCTGACCAAGGGGTGGAAGAGACGCAGATCACAGCCCTCAGCCCTCCCGATCAGCGCCCTCTTGGTGAATTGGAGCTCTCGAAGAAGACCCTGAGCGTCCCTGTATTCCACACGTATCGGCGTCGGCAATGCCGACGAGGGATGGCCGGCGCGGGGGATAAGCAGCGTCTTAGTCCTTTAGGGGTTCAACGGCCTCCGGGTTGAAGACCTGCATGGTGTCATCGCCCATGCCCATGACGAGAACACCCTTACGGGACGCACGACGTATCACGCTCTCTTCCGGATAGAGCGTCGCCAGAATCCCGATGATGCGCCTGTCCGCATATTCAGGGTAGACGCTTGGAAACTCCCCGAGCGTATCGAGAATCGAATCCACGTGTGCGTCCAAGAGTCGTGACTTGGTTTCGTTGATCAGGACCAGGGTGTCGCAGACGACCATGGCATCATACTCACGCGTTTCCGCGCCGAAACGACGCACGACGCGGACCGCGAACAGATCCGGTCGCTCACAACCGAAGAGCTCGAGCACGATCCTAGGGAGATTGGGCGCGACGATATCCTCGACCAAGGTCCCCAGCCGATTCGCGAGCTCGCCCCACTGCTTGTTCATTTGGCGTCGGTCGCGGATCGACTCTTCTTTGAATGCGGTCATCTCATCCTTGAACTCACGCATCTCATCCTTGAACTCGCGCATCTCTTCGGAGAGACGATTCAAAGACATCTCTGTCCGCATCGCCTGATAACTGAGCTCCTTCATGTACTCCCTGAGCTCGTCGACCTCACGCTTGAGTACGGCGTTTCCCATATCCAGAAGACCTCAAAGACTGGAACGGGGTAGCGATACCCCGTTGGACTCCGACGCTGTCAACCTCCAATGATAACAGTGGGGTCCCCGCTGGTGACGCCATTCGGCGGCCCGATGGCCTCCAGAAGCGTATCTCCCATCCTGCAGGCCGGCAGATTGTTGATCTGGACGGTCGCCGAACCATTGATCACGACGCCTGGACCATGAGGCGGGACAGGCGAGGGCGTGGTGCAACCATGGATATCCGTCCCTCCGGCCGCGGCAGCGGTGATAGCAGAGCTCATGGAAGCCAGAGCAGAGGCCTTCGCGGCCTGCTCCGCCGCATAGGCAGCGGGCGCACCTGGTGTGCCGGCCGCCGCAGCGGTCGTGGCAACGGCCGTGGCGATGGTGGCATCGGCCGTGCTTTTGGCCGACTGCAATGCAGCCACCGCAGCGAGTGGCAGGCCCCGCCAGGCGGGACGCATTCCGATGAGGACATTCGGGCTCCCGGGGCCTCCAGTCAGCACCGGGGGCAGCGGATGTGTCACCGAATCCAATAGACGCGCAGCCGGACCTTGGGGCATCTCGATCTCCTCTCACTGCTGAAGCTGCGGACGATCGAAGGGATCGGAGTGGACACAAATCGCCACGCCGGTGACCCCGATATCGGTCTGGGCGACACGTTGCAGGGGCGTGCCCCAGCCTCCGAGCAGACGGACCAGCGACCTCTCATCGACCTTGAAGACTCCGGTCCTCAAACCTTCGCGCTCCTCGACCCAACCGACCTGGAGCCGCAGGCGCGAGATAGGCCGCGCAGCCCTCGGATCGCACGTCTGCGGCGGGAAATAAGGATTGGTCTCCGCGAGCGGCAGCGGCAGCTCGATGAGACCGGCACTCGCCCACCCCGGATCGACCGCGGACGCCACGATAGGTGGCCGACGCGCGACCGACATGTACATCGGAGGCGCAATGAACCCACGAATGATCCGCGCCGTCTCCTGATGATCGAAGAAGACGTAAGAACCTGTATTTGAAAGACTAATCGCACCTTTCGAGTCGAAATACAAGATGTGATCGAACACGAAAATCCGAGCCCTGGTCGTATTGCGAAGCTCGTAGGCGAGCCTGATCTCCGTGTCTTTCTGCGCCTGCACCTGCACATCGAGCTCCACGCCGCGCGCGTTCTCAGTCATCGTCAATCCTCCACCAAGCTGCACCAGCAGCAGACCAGTCCGCAGAACCCGACCCGGCCGGTTTCCGAACCGCTCAAGGGACGGTCTGTGCCGACGAATCATGATCCGTCCGCCTCCAATCCTCGCCCATGTCTCGCAAGACGTTGTTCTCGCTGACCTCTTCGTTGGCGTGATCATTGATGCCGATGGTGCGCGACTCCTCCTGATTCCCCGTCGGATCGGCCGGGTCTGGCGTGGCCGAGCCGTTCTGTCCGCGTGCATTGTGATCGGCATGGATGAGCTCATGAGCCAAAAGGGCCTCGTCGGGCTGGGTGTGCGTATTGCCCTCGTCATCCGTGTACTGCCCATTGTTCCCGGGCTGCCAATTGACGACACTGTCCGAGCCCGAGCCGTCGGATGTCTGGACCCCGCCGCTGCCCATGTTCACGGGGGTGCCGGCGGGACAGCCATTGGGCGAGGTCATGGTCGTCAGGCCACCACCGCCAGACGCAGACGCGGCGCTGTTCTCCTCGATCGAGGCGACATGCCCATTGCTCTGAAGATTGTCGATCAGGGCATGGCCGGTCTGGGTACCGTCCAGCGAATCCAGGGTCCCGATGGTGCTCCGAACGAATGAGTCGGAACCCGAGATCCGAATGCCGGCACCCCCGTAATTGACCGAACCGTCAGGATTGCGTGTGATGGCGCGGGCACGCTCGGGGTCGACGTGTCGGCGTCGACGCCCGCCACCCCGGCCACGCGGCAGGTTGTCGAGATAACCGGGAACCCCCGTGTCGGCCCCCGCCGCATCCAGCGGATCCGTGATGTCGAACCCGATTGCACCAGGCGTGCCGCCCCCGCAGTTGATGCGGACGCTCGGTCCCTGAATGGTGATCCCATCCGGTCCCACCTTCACATAGCTGCCACCGCACTTGAGGGTGACATGGGTCCTGCCCTCCAGCAGGATACTGGTGGCATTCTGCTGCATGTCCTGCTCGACATGGAGCTTGGCGCCACCACCGATATCGACCAAGAGACCGCCACCCGTCCCCAGGTCGATTTGGCCTTCGGACCGCGCATAGATGTCTTCTTTGACGTGCAGGTCCAGCGATTTCCCGATGGTCAGCACATGACCGCCGCCGATCTGGGTATTGCTCGACCCCTGGACTGTCTCGTACTTGTTGCGTTTGACGCGCAGGTCCATCCGCCGCTGCGCATGCAGGAAGACCTGCTCCTTGTCCTTGCGATCGTCGAAGCGCAGCTCGTTGAAGTCCCGAACGCTACCCTGCTTGGTGGTGTGCGAGCGCAGGGTCGAATAACCGGCGTATTTGGGCAATTCATAAGGTACCGGCTGATCCGCATTGTAAACACGTCCGGTGACGATGGGTCGATCCGGGTCGCCTTCCAGAAAGTCGACGATGACCTCCTGCCCAACACGCGGGATATGCATGCTCCCCCATCGTCCACCAGCCCAAAGCTGTGAGACGCGGACCCAGCAGGAGCTCTCCTGATTCATCTCGCCGTAGCGATCCCAGTGAAATTGCACCTTCACCCGACCGTAGGCATCGGTCCAGATCTCCTCGCCGGGGGGACCCACCACGATGGCCGTCTGCGGACCTTGCACCACGGGCCTGGGGGTGACGCGTGCGGGCCGAAAGGGCTCTTGGGCGTCCATGGCGGTGAAACTGGCCTGGTGGAGGATGTCGCCACCGGGTGAGCTGGTGGTCTGAAACTCGTCCGTCTGCAGTTGGTGCAGGGCGGAGATCACCAGATACTCGCGGTTCTGATCGGCCCGCGGATATTGGGTCAGCTTGAAGAGGTGGCCCACCGCCAGACCGCGCGCAAAGCCCTCGCCCTGCGCCACTTGGTGGTCGCTCTGGAGCTCTTCCATGCGCACGCCCGCGTAACGCTCGCCCTCCCCCACCGCCATGTACTGGCCCGGATAGTCGTAGATCTCATAGTCCGCATGGGCATGCTGGCGGACCCTCTCGGCAGCCGAGCGCAGCTCCGCACTGGGCTTCTTGAAATCGAAATCATCCTGGACGAAGGCGCCCGGGCGAATCGCCGAGGACTGCGACCAGGCGAAGATGAAATCCTCGTCGCGCTCGGCGGCGAGATCCGCTGCGTGATAAGGGATCTCCTCATAGCCGGGAAAGGCCTGATGGGCACTGTAGGCGTCCGCCAGGATCAGGGTATGCTTCCCATCCTCGTGGAGGAAGTACCAATAGATACCCTCCTTCTCCATGAGACGGCTGACGAAATCGAAGTCCGTCTCCCGGTACTGGACGCAATACTCCCTGGTCCGATACTCGGCACTCAGCCGGTCCTCGAAATCCGTGAAGCCCGCGTCGCGAAAGACCGTTTTGATGATGTCGGTCGCCGTCATCTGCTGGAAGATGCGACAGTCGGAGGTCCGGGTCAGAAACCACAGCCAAGGGACCAGGGTCGCCTGGTAGCGTGCGAGCCTGCCCTGGAACCCCTGGTGCGAGAAACGGCTGACATAGCCGTTGAAGAAACGCCGGTCCTGGTCGCGCATCTCCAGCCGAACGGTCGCGGGCTGACCCAACAGACTGGCCGCTGAGATGCCGTCGTCCTCGCTCACTAGATCGAGTTCGAACGCGAACAGCGAGCTGAGCCTTTCACTGGCCTTCATGCCCTGGAGCAAGAGCGCGTCCTCGCCTAACGGCGTCGTCACGCCAATGAGTCTGGCGCCTTGACTGTAGTCCGTTCCGGGTGGCATCGACTGTGCTCCTTCTGCTCCTCGGTCTCTGTATCAGTCGGACTCTGGCCCCGAGGCGTGCCGACTGGCCCCATGATATCGTTGACGAAAAATACCGCGGAGACGCACAAGAGACAGAGAAGACAATCCAGGATCAAGTGCATTGCATGTTGCTCCCGGTACAGCGGAAGACCGGCCTGAACCTCGAATCCCGACGCGAATCGACTCCCGCCTGTCCAGCCCCTCCGCGGTATAAGGCGATTTCTGTCAATCGCCTAAAGCCAGCTACCGGGGAGACCCTGATCCATCCACTCTCTCTCCCCGGGGCAATCAACACCAGAACGTCAGGTCGGCTTACCCGTCTTGAGGTCGTAGCCCTTGTCGGTGGCCTCGGTCTGGGTCCCGCCGGCATCGAACTGGGTGTACTTCTGAATGATCTTGGT
>JANQGF010000353.1 GCA_028277465.1 Chromatiaceae bacterium | reverse complement strand
GATCTCATGCAACAGGACGGTGACCTTGCGGACATAAGGCGAGGTGGGGGAATGAAGGAGCAACATCGAAATCCCTCGTCCAAAAGCGACTTGGAGGGCGCTATCTTGTCATTATTCCGCATAAGTTGCTCGCACCGCCGGCGCGCCGACTAGATGGCTGGCAAGAATGCGCCATGCATCCCGTTGAACCACATGCTTTTCGCAAGGAGGGCCGGGGTCACCCGGGGCCCCAGCCTTTCGGGTCTGTCATCGCGACTCGAGGCGTCAATCCCGCTGCGCGACGGTTCGAGTGGAGAGCGTGGCGGAGGCGATGATCCCCTCGACCTGTTGCGTCGCGACGCCCATGACGGATGCGATATCGCGGTTGAATAGATTGCTCATGACGCCGCTGTTCATGCGCGCGATGATCACCTCACCATTGTCGCGCTGGAAGACCGAGATGCGGCAGGGCATGAAGGGGGTGACCATGAGCGAGTCGTCGTTGCTCAGGATCTTGTAGGCGTGCTCGGGATGACAGAGCTCGAGCACCGCGACCGGGTTCACCTGGTAGCCGTGCTTCTCCATCGTCTGGTCCAGCCGGTAGATCTTCGGTAGCTTCCAACCCTTCTCCGTGACCCTGTGCTTGATGGCCTCGACGGTGTCCTCGAAAGCGAGTGGGCTCGGGGTCTGCTGGATCATGAATTGGTTGGCGGTGACACCGGCGACGGCGGCGAGGACGACGGCACCCAGCAGGAAACTGAATAGGGCGGTAAGGATGGTCTTCATGGTTGGCCTCCCGAGGCGGTTTTCGTTGGCTGACACAAGGACAGGTTTGCGCCCTGCGTAGAGCAGCCCGCGTGCCAACCACCTCGGCTTGACCGCCCCTGCCTATGCCGCCAAGACGCCCGTGGCCGTGCTCGGTTGGTTGTAGGTCGAGTCTTGACAAAGGCTTGGATCGGCAGGGGGCTGGCGAGTCTCGTGCTGGATTGCCCTGCGTTGAGGAGGGTAAGCCTTGCCCTCGGGCCGATAGAATGCGGTGGGACCGAATCGCCGCGCCGAAGGGGTTACCGCCTGGTAACAGCATTCTGATGGTGGCGGCTAGGAGCCTGTCCGACTTAGTGGGATCGACGCGAGGGAGTGGGAGAGCGAGGCCATTTCGTTTCGGTTTCGAGGCGCATCGTGGGTTCTATGTCACGAGAAACCGGGGCGAAAGGGGCCGTTCTCCCGCTTCCGCAGCCGATTCAGCCTAAGTCGGACGGGCTCCTAGGGGTTACCGTTCGGTAACGGCGTCCTCGAATGGCGTGCTGATGGTGGCCAGGATGGGCAATAATCGGCGTTCTTCCAGGATGTCCGTCATCCTGTGCGTGGCCATTGCTACTCGAAGCCGGACGCCAGATCCGGCGACCGAGGCTTGAAGGAGGACCGCGATGGGTTATCGTCTGCGCATGACGCTCGCTTTCGCCATTCTCTCGGTGGCGAGCGTGGCGCTTCTCACGCTCCTCTTTCTTCACAGCAGCTATCGCGAGTTCAAGGCGGACCGCATCGCCAGTGTGGAGCGCATGACGGCCTGTCTCGCCGGCAACATCTACTGGGACATGCAGGCGGACGATCCGCGGCGGGTCGACGAGGCGCTGGCGCGCTTCGCGCGCGGTCTGCCAGCGCCGGTCCCGCCGGTGGTCGTGGTGCTGGACGAGGGTGCCGAGATCTTCGCCTCCACCGAGGGCGGGCTCGCCGGGGACGACCGGGGGGCGTGGGCGCTCGGCTCCAGTCTGGCCCTGATCGCCGGGCTCCTCGATACACCGGAGCAGGGGACCAGGACCCTGGAGAGTGCCGCTGGTTTCATCAGCGCCGCGCGCGTCGAGCGTGACGGTCTTCACCTGGGCGCGGTCCTGGTGGACTACCCCTTGTCTTCGCTCGACCGGCATTTCATCACCCTCTATCAGACCGCGATCGGCTGGAGCCTCCTGCTCTTGCCGCTCCTATTGGGTCTCGGTTGGCTGCTGGGCAAGCAGCTGGTGCGGCCGATCGAGCGACTGCGTCATTGCATGCAGCGGGTCGGGGAAGGCGACCTGGAGATCGATTGCAGGGGCATCCGCAGTCACGACGAGATCGGTGCCCTGGCGCGGGGGTTCGAGGAGATGCTGGCGGGGCTGCGCGAGAAACGCATGCTGGAGAAGGAGATGCAGCACAGCGAGCGCCTGGTGGCGGTGGGCCAGGTCGCTGCCGGTGTGGCCCACGAGATCAACAATCCGCTGGGAGGGATGCTGAACGCCATCAGCACCTTCAAGCGGCATGGCACGGATCCACGGGTCGCCGAGAAGACGCTGGACCTGCTGGAGCGTGGCCTGCGCCAGATCCAGTCCACGGTCTCGGCGCTCCTGGTGCAGGCGCGGGTCGAGTCTCATCCCTTGACGCCGGCGGATCTGCAGGATCTGCACACGCTCATCAGTGCCGAGGTCCGGAAGAAAGGCATCCGACTCGAGTGGCAATGCAGCCTGGAGCGACGCGTGCCGCTGCCGTCCTCGGCGGTCCGCCAAGTGATGATGAATCTGTTGCTGAACGCCATCCAGGCGACGCCCGACGGTGGGCGGGTGCTCATGACCTGCGCGGCGCAGGCGGGCCATCTCTTGGTGCGGATCGAGGACGATGGACCCGGGATCGACCCGGAGGATGTGCAGCGGCTGTTTCAGCCCTTCTATTCCGGGACCGGCGGTCACGGGCTCGGGCTTTGGGTAACCTACCAGACCATTAGCCAGCTGGCGGGCAGCATCGAGGTGGGGCCGCGCGCCCAGGACCAGAACCCGCCTGGTACCCGCGTGGAGGTCAGGTTGCCGTACTTGCGCGAGGAGGCGAATCGAGCGGACAGGCAGCCGGCGGTTCGGCCTGCGCCGGCCCTGCAGCCTCGGGAGGATTCGGCGTGAGCCGGCTCTGTCTGGTCGAGGACGATCCCATCATGGGTGAATCGCTGGCCGATCGCTTCGAGCTCGAAGGAATGGACGCGCACTGGTTCCGCAGTGCCGAGGAGGCCGAGCCGCGGTTGTCGGCCGAGCCCTTCGCCGCGGTGGTCTGCGACATCCGGTTGCCGGGCATGTCGGGCGACCGGCTGTTCGAGCGCTTGCGCGTACGCCGTCCGGTGCTGCCGCCCTTCATCTTCATCACGGGTTTCGGCGATCTTGGCCGGGCCGTCGAGTTGTTGAAGCTCGGGGCCGCGGACTACATCACCAAACCCTTCGACCTGGACCGCCTGATCGCCCGTGTGCACGACCTGATCGGACCGGTGGCCAATGCGACCAAGGTTGGTCGGGACGGTCCGCTCGGAGGCTCAGCGGCCATGGCGCGCGTGGAACGGATGCTGCAGCGGATCGCGCCACTCGACGCCATGGTCCTGATTCGCGGCGAGACGGGAACCGGAAAAGAGGTGGTGGCGCGGCGGCTACACCAATTGAGCGGCCGTGGTCCCTTCGTGGCCGTCAACTGTGCGGCGCTGGCCGAGAGCTTGGCCGAGTCCGAGCTCTTTGGGCACGAGCGAGGCGCCTTCACGGGTGCGAATCAGACCCACGCCGGCGTCTTCGAGCGCGCGGACGGGGGTACGCTCTTCCTCGACGAGATCGGCGACATGCCCTTGGCCCTGCAGGCCAAGCTGCTGCGCGTCCTGCAAGACCGGGCGGTGGTACGAGTCGGGGGCCGTGCGCCGATCCAGGTCGATACGCGCGTCCTGCTTGCGACCCACCAGGACCTGGCGCAGCTGATCACGGAGGGGCGCTTCCGTGAGGACCTCTTCTTCCGCATCAATGTGGTGGAGCTTCGAATACCCCCGCTGCGCGAGCGCCGCGAGGATATCCTCTGGCTCGCCCGGTGTTTCCTGGCCGAGTGCGGCGAGCGGCGCGGTGTCCGCCAATGCAGCCTGGAGATGGACGCAGAAGAGGCGCTCATCGCCCACGACTGGCCCGGCAATGTGCGGGAGCTGAGGCATACCATCGAGCGCGCCTGCATCTTTGCCGACGGTGACCGGCTGCACGCCCTGGACCTGTTCGAGCCCGGGCTCGACGCCGGGCCCACCGAACCGGAGGATGAATCCCTCGACGCCTATCTGGCCAGTTGCGAGCGTCGCTATATCGAGAGCCGACTCGATGCCAATGCCGGTCGTGTCAGTGCCACCGCCGAGCTGCTCGGCATCAGCCGCAAGTCGCTGTGGGAACGGATGAGACGTCTTGGGATTCGCAAGAAGGGCGGGGGATCGGAATGAGCGGCGCTAAAACACCCGTAGGTTGGGCAAAGCGAAGCGTGCCCAACATCGGCGGTTCAAGTTGCACCACTTGTTTCTGAATCGTCCCTAAGCACCGCCGCAAGCGCTCAAGGACCTCACCGTCGAGCTGCGGTTCACCCAGCCTTCTCGAGCCTACCCATCCTCCATGCAGCCCAAAAACAACATCACCAACGAGGCCTTCAAGGGCTTCACCAATCGGGAGTGCCCTTTCTACCCCTGCCATCGGGGGGTCAGGCGCGAATTCAACTGTCTCTTCTGTTACTGTCCTCTGATTGCCTACGAGTGTCCTGGACCTTACGAGGTCTATGTCGACAAGCAGGGGCTCAAGCGCAAGGACTGCTCCGCCTGTCGGCTCCCGCACGATGGCTATCACGCCTCTTGGAGCTTCATTCAGAAATGGTTGGAGCGACCCCGCCTCTGGGACGGCCATGAGCAGAGTCGCGTCAGATCAGGTTGACGTGTAACTGTTTGTCAGAGGATTCGAGCCATGTTCAAGACGTCGGGCCACCACCTGCGAGCACGCGATGACCGATTCCAGCACCCGCATTCGTGAATGCCTCGAGCATTCCATCCTGATCCTCGATGGCGCCATGGGGACCATGATCCAGCGCCACGGCCTGACCGAGGCGGACTACCGGGGCGAGCGCTTCGCCGATTGGCCCAGCGACCTCAAGGGCAACAATGATCTCTTGGTCTTGACCCGCCCGGGCCTGATCGCCGACATCCATCGCGACTATCTCGCGGCGGGCGCCGACATCATCGAGACCAACAGCTTCAATGCCACCCGCGTTGCCATGACCGACTATGGGATGGAGGAGCTGGCCGACGAGATCAATGTCGCCGCCGCCCGTTTGGCCCGCGAGTGCGCCGATGAATTCTCCACTGACGATAGGCCGCGCTTCGTCGCCGGCGTGCTCGGACCGACCAACCGGACCGCCTCCATTTCGCCGGACGTCAACGATCCGGGCCACCGCAACATCAGCTTCGATACCCTGGTCGCCGCCTATGCCGAGTCGACGCGCGGTCTGATCGCGGGCGGGGCGGATCTCATCCTGATCGAGACCATCTTCGACACACTCAACGCCAAGGCGGCCATCTTCGCGGTCAAGCAGGTCTTCGACGAAGATGGGGTCGAGCGACCGATCATGCTCTCGGGCACCATCACCGACCAGTCCGGCCGCACCCTGACCGGTCAAACCACCGAGGCCTTCTACAACGCGTTGCGACATGCCGAGCCGGTGACGATCGGTCTGAACTGCGCCTTGGGGCCCTTCGAGCTGCGGCCCTATGTCGAGGAGCTCGCGCGCATTGCCGAATGCCGGGTCTCGGCCCACCCCAATGCCGGTCTGCCGAACGAGCTGGGTGGCTATGATCTGGGCCCGGAGGCGATGGCGCGTGAGGTCGGCGACTGGGCGCGCCGCGGCTTTCTCAATATCGTCGGCGGTTGCTGCGGGACGACGCCCGAGCATATCCGCGCCATCGCCGAGGCCGTCGCCGGTGTCGCGCCGCGTGTGCCGCCTGCGCTCGAGCCGATCTGCCGGCTCTCCGGTCTGGAGCCGCTGGCAATCGGCCCAGACTCGCTCTTCGTCAACGTCGGCGAGCGGACCAATGTGACCGGCTCCGCCCGCTTCAGGCGTCTGATCAAGGAAGAGGACTATGACACCGCCCTGAGCGTCGCGCTGGAGCAGGTCGCGAATGGTGCCCAGGTCATCGACGTCAACATGGACGAGGGTCTGCTGGACGCGGTCGCCGCCATGCGTCGCTTCCTGAACCTGGCCGCGGCCGAGCCCGACATCGCCCGGGTCCCGGTGATGATCGACTCCTCCAAGTGGGAGGTCATCGAGGCTGGGCTCAAGTGCGTGCAGGGCAAGCCTATCGTCAACTCGATCTCCTTGAAGGAGGGGGAGGCGAGCTTCCTGGAACAGGCACGACTCTGCCGCCGCTATGGTGCGGCGGTGATCGTCATGGCCTTCGACGAGGCCGGGCAGGCCGACACCCAGGCACGCAAGGTCGAGATCTGCACCCGCGCCTACGAACTGCTGACCCGGAAGGTCGGCTTCCCGGCCGAGGACATCATCTTCGATCCCAATATCTTCGCGGTCGCGACGGGTATCGAGGCGCACGACAACTACGCCGTCGACTTCATCGAGGCGACGCGCCAGATCAAGCAGACATTGCCCCATGCCAAGGTGTCGGGCGGTGTCTCGAACGTCTCTTTCTCCTTCCGCGGCAACAATCCGGTCCGCGAGGCCATTCACGCCGTCTTTCTCTACCATGCCATCGAGGCCGGCATGGACATGGGAATCGTCAATGCCGGTCAGCTCGCCATCTATGACGACCTGCCCGCGGAGCTGCGCGAGGCGGTCGAGGACGTCATCCTCAACCGCCGGGACGATGCCACCGAGCCTTTGCTGGATCTGGCCCCCAGGTACCAGGGCGGGGGCGCCGCGGCCGAGAAGCAGGAAGACCGGGAGTGGCGCGGCTGGCCCGTCGAGAAGCGGCTCGAGCACGCGCTCGTCAAGGGCATCACCGAGCACATCGAGCTGGATACCGAGGCGGCCCGCGAGGCCGCCGACCGGCCGCTGGACGTCATCGAGGGACCCCTGATGACAGGCATGAATGTGGTCGGCGACCTCTTCGGTGCCGGCAAGATGTTCCTGCCCCAGGTGGTCAAATCGGCGCGGGTCATGAAGAAGGCCGTCGCCTATCTCCTGCCCTATCTGGAGGCCGAGAAGGCGGCGGCCGGCTGTGCGGCCAAGAGCAACGGCCGCTTCCTGATCGCGACGGTCAAGGGCGACGTGCACGACATCGGTAAGAACATCGTCGCCGTCGTGCTGCAGTGCAACAACTACGAGGTCATCGATCTCGGCGTCATGGTCCCGACCGAGACCATCCTCCAGCGTGCCCGCGCGGATCAGGTCGATGTGATCGGGCTCTCCGGTCTCATCACGCCCTCGCTCGACGAGATGATCCATGTCGCCAAGGAGATGGCGCGCAAGGGCCTGGAGCTACCCTTGTTGATCGGCGGCGCGACCACCTCGAAGGTCCATACCGCGGTCAAGATCGCCCCGCAACGCGAGCAGCCGGTCATCTATGTCCCGGACGCCTCGCGCGCCGTGGGCGTCGTCTCCAAGCTGCTCAGCGAGGGCCAGCGGGCGGGCTACCTGGCCGAGATCCGCGCGGACTATGCCCGGATCCGGGCCGAGCGAGAGGTCAAGGGCGCGACCCGCAAGTCCATGTCTCTGGTCGCGGCCCGCGCCAACAAGGTCCCCATCGATTGGGCCGCCTATGTGCCGCCACGGCCGGGCTTGTTGGACGCGGATCTCACGGCCTCCGCCGGGTTCTCGCTGCGGCTCGAGCGCAAGGGCGACACCCTGATCGCCGTCGCGGATGACTATCCGCTCGAGGATCTGGTCGCCTACATCGACTGGTCGCCCTTCTTCAATGCCTGGGAGTTGGCCGGCAGGTTCCCGGCGATCCTGGAGGACGAGATCGTCGGCAAGGAGGCGAGCGATCTCTATCGAGACGCGCGCGCGTTCCTGGACGGGCTGGTGCGCGAGCGTTGGCTGACCGCCCGCTGTGTCCTGGGCTTCTTCCCCGCCAATGCCGTCTCCGACGACGACATCGCACTCTACGCCGACGAATCACGCAGTGAGCCGCTCGCCACCGCGCACCATCTGCGCCAGCAGATGCATCGCAGTCCCGGACGCAATCAGCCGAATCTCTGTCTGACCGACTTCGTCGCCCCGACTGGCTCCGGTCAGCGCGATTGGATCGGGGCCTTCGCCGTGACCGCGGGTGTCGGCATCGAGGAGCGGCTGGCTCGTTTCGAGGCCGATCACGATGACTATGGTGCCATCATGCTCAAGGCGCTGGCCGACCGGCTCGCCGAGGCCTTCGCCGAACGTCTGCACCAGCTGGTGCGCACCCGCTACTGGGGCTATGCGCCGCACGAGGCCCTGACCAATGAGGAGCTGATCGGCGAGAAGTACCAGGGCATCCGCCCGGCGCCCGGTTATGCCGCCTGCCCGGATCACACCGAGAAGGGAACGCTCTGGCGGCTGCTGGAGCCCGACCGGCGCATCGGGCTCACCCTGACCGAGAGCTATGCGATGTTGCCGACGGCGGCCGTGTCGGGTTGGTACCTGTCACACCCGGAGGCACGCTATTTCGGTACGGGCAGGATCCAGCGGGACCAGGTCGAGGACTATGCCGGGCGCAAAGGGATGACAGTGGAAGAGGCCGAGCGCTGGCTGGCACCCGTGCTGGGCTATGATCCCTGAGTCGCGGGGGCCGATTCTGGTCACAGGCCCGGCGCGTAGCGGCAAGAGCGAATGGGCCGAGCGGTTGGCGGCCGAGTCGGGCCGAGCGGTCGTCTATGTGGCCACCGCCCGGGAGGACCCGAGCGACGCAGAATGGTGTGCGCGCATCGCGCTGCACCGCCGCCGCCGACCCGCGGGTTGGAGGACCCTCGCGGTGCCCATCCTGCTGGAGGACGCGATCGAGGAGCACGACAGCGGTGACAAATGCCTTTTGATCGACTCCCTCGGGACCTGGATCGCCAATCTGATCGAGCTCGAGGATGCCGACTGGCAGGTCCGTGCCGATCGGCTCGTCGGCCTTCTCGCCCAGGTCTCGGCCATGTCCATCCTGGTGGCCGAGGAGACCGGCTGGGGGATCGTCCCCGCCTACCCTGTTGGGCGCCGCTTCCGTGACCGGCTCGGCGCACTGGTCCGCCATCTCGGCCCGGGCTGTGCGGCGGTCTATCTGGTGACCGGGGGCTTCGCCATCGATCTGCGCCGGATCGGGATCCCCCTGACGTGAGCCGGATAGGCAATGGACGCTCGATCGCGACAAGGCCGGGACGCATCGGCAGGCCGCGTCGCTGGATCGGGCCGATGCCGTCGCTGCTGCTCTGCTGGGTCCTCACCGCGGTTGGGGAGCCATTGCCGCGCGTGGCCAGCACCAACCTCTGCGCGGACCTGGTGCTGCTCAGTGTCGCCGCGCCCGAGCAGGTGGTCTCGGTGTCGCAGGCTGGGCGCGATCCGCGTCTCTCTCCGCTCGCCGAGCAGGCGCAGCCCTACCCACCCAATCGGGGTCAGGTGGAGGAGCTGCTGCAGTTGAGACCGGACCTGGCCCTGGTCTATCAGGGCTGGGCCGGCAGGCGCCATAGCGATCTGCTCGCGACACGCGGAATCCGTGTCGTCGCCCTGCCCTACCCCAAGGATTGGACGGATGCACTTGCCACGATGCGCGAGGTGGCTGGCCTGGTCGGGCGGCCCGAGCAGGGAGAGCGCAAGGCCGCCGAGGCCGCACGGCGGATGGAGTCGTTCGCTGCAAGCTCTCCGCCGCTGCGCGTGCTCTATCTGCGCCCGAGCGGGGGAACGGCCGGCACAGGCACCTATGTCGATGACCTGCTGCGGTTGCTCGGTCTGCGTAACCTGGCTGCCGAACAGGGTCATGCCGGTTGGGGACGGCTCCCGCTCGAGCAGCTGATCCTGACGCCGCCCGACCTCTTTCTGCTCGGCTATTTCGATCAGGCCCGGACTCCGACCCGCTCGGCCTATGGTCGTCACCCGCTCATGCGCGCCCTGCTCGAACGCACGCCCGCGATCCGCTTGCCGGGCAATGTCTGGGGCTGCGGCGGCTTGGAGCTGGTCGAGGTGGCCGAGCGCATCCTGGCCGGGATCGACCGACTCGCCGGTTCGCGGCCCTGATGCCCAACTCGACCTCGGCCCGGCTGAATCTCTTCCTGCTGGTCTTGCTGCTGTCGCTCAGCCTGGTCTCGCTTGGCATCGGACCTGCTCCGCTCGGGCTCGGGGAGGTCCTCGGCGGTCTGCTCGGCACAGGTGCGGAGGAGGAGCGGCTGATCGTGCAGCAGATCCGTCTGCCGCGGGTCGTGCTCGCCTGGCTGCTCGGCGCCTCGCTCGGTGCCTCGGGGGCCGCGCTGCAGGGGCTGCTGCGCAATCCGCTCGCCGAGCCCGGGCTGCTCGGGATCTCGGCGAGCGCCGGACTCGGCGCGGTGCTGACGCTCTACTTCGGCCTGAGCGCAGTCAACCTCTGGACCCTGCCGGCCGCCTCCATGCTCTTCGCGCTGCTTGCGACCCTGGCGCTCTATGGCCTGACCCGCGCCGGCTCCTCGAACCTGACGCTCATCCTCGCGGGGGTGGCCCTCTCGGCCCTGGCCGGCGCCCTGACCTCGCTGGCGCTCAATCTGGCCCCCAATCCAACGGATGCTCAAGACATCGTCCTCTGGCTCCTGGGCTCGATCAGCGACCGCAGCTTCGACGACGTGCGGCTCTGTCTGCCCTTCGTCCTCGCCGGAATCGCGCTCCTGCTCGGCGCACGCCAAGCGCTCGAGGTGCTCGCCCTCGGCGAGGCCGAGGCCAGCACCCTGGGCGTCGACCTGGTGCGGCTGCGCGTCCTGGTGATCGCCGGCACCGCGCTCAGTGTTGGCGCTTGCGTTGCCGTGACGGGGACCATCGGCTTCGTCGGGCTGGTGGTCCCGCATCTGCTGCGTCGTTTCGTGCAGTACCGGCCGGGTCGGCTGCTTCTGCCGAGCGCGCTCGGGGGCGCCGCACTGGTGCTGGGTGCCGACATTGCATTGAGGCTCATCGACACCTCGCGGGAGCTGATGCTCGGGGTCGTGACGGCCCTGGTCGGTGCGCCCTTCTTTCTCGCCCTGGTGCTGCGCTCGCGGAAGGACATGCTGTGACTCTGCTCGAGATCAAGGGTTTGGAGGTCGAGCTTGCCGGAAAGCGATTGTTGCGTGATGTATCGCTCGGGGTCCGACGTGGTGAGCTGTTCGGACTCATCGGGCCCAATGGCGCAGGCAAGAGCACCCTCGTCAAGGCGATCGCCCAGCTCTTGGCGTATCGCGGCCAGATCCTACTGCAAGGGCGTGCGCTGGAGCGGATAGCCGCACGAGACCGGGCGAGACGCTTGGCCTATCTGAGTCAGGAGGACCGGGTCCACTGGCCCATCTCGGTCCAGGACCTGGTGGCGCTCGGCCGACACCCCTATCGCGGGAGCTGGTGGCCGGGTGGCGGGAGCCCGAGCCGGTCCGACCGACTCGCGATCGAGCGAGCCCTCGAGGCCACCCAGGTCTGGGATCTGCGCGCACGCCGAATCGACGAGCTCTCCGGCGGGGAGCGCGCGCGGGCGCGCTTGGCCCGGTTGCTGGCGGTCGAGGCGCCGCTCTTGCTGGCCGACGAGCCTGTCGCCGCCTTGGATCCCATGCACCAGCTGCGCGTCATGGAGCTGCTTCAGGCCCAATGCCGGCTTGGTACTACACTCATCATCGTGCTGCACGACTTGACACTCGCGAGCCGTTTCTGCCATCGCCTACTGCTTCTTCACCAGGGCAAGCGGGTTGCCCTGGGCCCGGTCGAACAGGTGCTGACCCCGGAGAATCTCCGCCGAGTCTACGGAATCCAAGCCCTGACGGGCGTGCACGAGGGACAAGGCTATATCCTTCCTTGGACTTGCGAGCCTTCGGTGCACTTCGCGGCCCGCGAAGGCGCAAGCATTTGATTCATTTCGGATGCCCTGATCCAGGCACGACGCCCATGTGGATGCAAGGATGCACGCTATGGCAGAATCCGGGTGCGCACACGAAGGAGCTTCTCCCGGGGGTCTTCGGCAATGGCCTGTTCCGCGATGGATTAATCTCGCCATTCCACCAGAGACTGGCTCGGTACCGGCCGTCCGGACCCGGATGACAGCATACGACCGCCGACCTGGCGGATCGATAACGAGACCAAGATGAACCAGATGCTCCACGAGACCCATCCTTCGGGGGTGATCCTCTTTCTCACCTCGGACCAGGAAGCCGCTCGCGCGCTCGAGGCCGCTCTGGCGGAGCGCTCTATCCGCTGCGAGTCCTTCGCGGAGGCGGTTGCTGCCATGACCCGATTCGCGGACGAGGTCCCCGCCTTGCTGCTCCTGGATACCCGCGCTGTGACCGAGCCGGAGGACTTGGGCTGGTTGTCGGGCCGTATCGCGGCCGAACAGCATCCGCGGCCGCCACTGGTCGTACTGTCCCATACCAAGGACATTCGCTTCCGGCTCGCCGCGATGCGGGCCGGGGCCGAGGCCTATCTACTGATCCCCCAGGAGGCCGAGGAACTGGCCGACCGGCTCGCGCGGCTCGTGGGCGCTCGGAGCCAGGCCGCGGATCGGGTGCTGGTCGTCGACGATCAGCCGGTGGCCGCGCTCTTCGCCGCGCGGGTCCTCCAAGGTGCCGGCTTGATGACGGAACGGGTGAGCGATCCACTCGCGGTGATGCGCGCTTTGGAGGAGTTCACGCCGGACCTGGTGTTGATGGATCTCCATATGCCCGGTATCTCGGGGATCGAGCTGACTGGGATCATCCGTGAGGATGACCGGTTCGCCGATCTCCCGATCATCTTTCTGTCCGCGGAGCTGGATCCCGAGCAACAGATGGCGGCTCTGCGGATCGGCGGCGACGACTTCCTCGCCAAGCCGATTGGGCCAGATCAACTGGTGGACGCGGTCCGGCAGGGGCTCCAACGTGCCAGGGAGCGGGCGCAGCGCTACCAGGGGTCCGGCGGGATGGATCGGGCGACGGGTCTGGCGACCCGGGAACGGCTCCTGCACCGTCTGGATCGACTGATCGGCCAGACCGGTTCCGGTCGGTCCGACGCCAAGGAGCAGGTGACTGATCGCCGTCGGACGGGCCAGCGCGCACTGGTCTACTTGGAGCTGTCAGGAGATGAGGAGGCCATGGAGCGGATAGCCGCGGAGGTCGCCGCCCGGGTCCGTCCGGACGATCTGGCGGCTCGCGTCGGTGACCGCGCGGTCGCGGTGCTGGCTCGCCGGGACGACAGTCAGGCGCTGGCCGAGTTCGCCCAGACGTTGACCCATCAGGTGGCAAGAGCACTGATCACTGGTCACTCTGGTGCCGAAGTCGGGGGTGGTTGGTATCCCTTGACCGAGGGCTGTGGCGATTCGGTCACTCTGCTCTCGCGGGCCGGCAAGGCGGCACGACAGGGCTTGCGGCGCGGCGACTTCGAGATCGGTCACTACCAGCCCCATGCAGATCAGGCGGACGCCGCCGCGCGCGAATCGACCATCCTGGACGCCATCCACGCGGAAAACCTGCGATTGCTCTATGAGCCCATCGTCGCCCTGACGGAGCTGCCGGGTGAGCGCTATGAGGTCGCGCCGCGGTTGCTCATGCTGGATGGGGAGCTTCTCTCGCCGGCCGATTTCGCACCCGTTGCGGCCCGGCGTGGGGTTGCCGAGCGTCTCGATCACTGGCTC
The DNA here is from genome assembly GCA_028277465.1 of Chromatiaceae bacterium. Classification (GTDB taxonomy): domain Bacteria; phylum Pseudomonadota; class Gammaproteobacteria; order Chromatiales; family Chromatiaceae; genus JANQGF01. Next base: position 7,393 of record JANQGF010000353.1, on the reverse strand, counting down.
CTGACGGCTGGTCTGGACGCCATGAGAGAGCGCTTGGCTGCAGGACGACCCGCCCAGCTCTTTCTGCATCAGTCATTCGCGGGTTTGGTGGACGACGACTGGGTCGGCTGGTTGAGAGATGAGATCAATGCTCGGGACCTCGTCCGGGTGCGGCCCATTCTGCAGTTCCAAGTGGAGGAGGCGGATCGGAATCTGGAGCTCGCGATCAGACGCGCCGGTCAGCTCAACCGGTTGGGGATACGGATCTGTCTCAACGGCATCGACTTCAGCGAAAGGAGCACGCGAGTGCTCCAAGCCATCCCCTCGACCTTCGTGCGGATCGGTCGGCGGGTCGTCCAGGGGCCGGAGGCGGGTTCCATCGCCTGGCTGATTCAATCGGCCAAGGGCTGCGGGGACAAGATCATCGCGACCGGCGTGGATGGGCCCGAGGTCATTGCGCGTCTCTTTCGGGCCGGGGTGGATCTGATCCAGGGCCCTTATGTCCAGCCGCCGACTGTCCAGATGGACTTCGATTTCTCGGTTGCCGAGATCTCGGATTCGACCTGAACCGCAAACCCGAGGCTCACTCGGCAGAGTCGGCGATCAGCAGCTCGATGCGTCGGTTCTCCAGACGTTCTTCCATGCCGGCGCCCATGGCGTCGAGCGGGACGAGCGGGGCCTCTTCGCCCCGTCCGATCGCGATCATGCGATCAGGGTCGATGCCCTGATCGACCAGATAATCCTTCAGGGCGCGTGCTCGACGAACCGAGAGGTCTCTATTGTAGGCGGCATCCCCCACGTCGTCGGTGTGACCGATGATCTGGACGCTGGTGGTGCCGAACCGGCGCAATAGCCCAGCCAACCGACCGAGCATGGGCTCCGCCTGGGGGGGTACCGTGGCGCTATCGAATCGGAAGACCAGGGTATTGCGCAGATTGATCTGCAGGCCCTCATCCGTCCGTCGGGGATCGAACCCAAGCCGTTGCAGCTCCTCTTGCAAGGCGAGGATCGCACTGGGCTCGCTCCTCGGTTCGAGTGGGGTCGGCGCGGAGTCCGCTTCCCCCTCGCGGACGGGCTCGTCGGTGGGTTCGGGCGTCGGCTCGGCCGGCTCGACTTGCGTCGTCTCTCGGGTGACGGGGTCGGGCCTACTGGGGACGGGAGGGCTCGAAACGACCGGGCGGTCGGCCGAGTCGACGAGACCAATCACCGCATGCTCGATCGACTCGATGTCTGGCTCGATCTCACTTGCCGGGCTAGCCTCTGGTTGTGGCCGACTCGGCTCATCCATCGCGGTGACGGGTGTCGGTCCGCTTGCAATGCGCGTCGATGCGTCCGGGTCGAGTGGTTCGTCGGTCGCAGGCCTCTCCGTCTCGGCTGGGCTCGGAGGCGCAGACAGGGTCGCGCCAGAGGTCGTCGCCCCTGGGAGGGACCTGGACGCCGGGTCACGCATCTCGGGCGCCGGGCCCGGTCGCTCGCTGGAGGGCCGATCGGTCAGGGGTCCTGGGGCCGCGGGCGGCATCCCGGTCGGGCCAACCTGTTCGGGTGAGGTCGGCAATGACACCGGCTGCGTCAATTCGGTCAACCAGGCCTTCAGCTGCAGCCAATAGCCATCGATCTCGGATCGGGCCCAATCCGGTTGCAGCATGAGCACCGTCCCACCAAGAGACAGCGTCAGCAAGGCGATCAGCGCCCATTCGAGCCGAGCGCGTCTGCGCTGCGGGGTGCTTGCGCGATCCGCCTCGCTGTGCGCGAATGCGGTTTCGTCCGCGAGTTGGCGCGATCCGCCAGACAGCTGGCCCTCGCCCATCCCTCTTGGAATGGGGGCCGCGGGGGGGTGACCAGGAGTGCCCGAGCCGGCACCAGAAGGCATCGCCTCGTCGACCCCTTCCGGGCCGTTCGCGACCTCGTCGAAGGGCTCGCGCCACCTCTGGTCCTGCCCCTCCCGGGGCAATTCTGGTGACTCTTCCAGCGCGATAGCGGCGATCGGTTTGCCCTGGGCGCTCCCGGGCCCCAGGGACGGATCCGGCAGCTCGGCCGAGCCGATCAGGAGCTCGTCTCTCAGTTCCGCCAGAACGGCGCCGGCCGCCGCCGCGCCGAGACGATGCAGCTTGTCCAGACTGCCGAATAACAGCAGGCGGTCCGTCAGCTTATTGATCAGCCGTGGAATCCCCTGGCTGGCCAGATGGATCTCGCGCAGGGCATCCGCCTCGATGATGGGATCGCCTCGCCAGCCGGCCAGGCGGAGCCGGTGGGCGACATAGTCTCTCATCTCGTCCAGCGACAAGGGATCCAGATGACAAGAGCAGAGGATCCGCTGACGCAGTTGTTCCATGGCCGGCGTGCGGATGAGGTCCTTGAGGGCCTCTTGCCCGACGAGAAAGATCTGTGCCGCCGGGTGGCGGTTGGCACGCAGGTTGGTGATCAGGCGCAGTGCCTCGAGCGCACCGCCCGGCAGCGCCTGCGCCTCGTCGACCACCAGAAGCACTCGGCCATGCTGGTGCGACCTCTCCTCCAGGCAACGCTCCAGTTTCTCCAACAGCGTGGCCTTGTCGAGCCCTCTCGCCTCGAGACCCAAGGCATAGGACACGCGGCGCAACAGATCCTCGGCCTCGACCTCGAAGCCCTCGATTCTGACCGTGCTGATGCGCAGCGGCGTCAGGTCGGCGAGCAGCGCATCGATCAGCGTGGTCTTGCCCGTGCCCGGTTGGCCGGTGATGACGACGAAGCCTTCGCCACGTTGCAGGGCATACTTGAAGTAGGCCTGTGCCTTGGCGAAGCTGCGGTGCGTGAAGCAGAATCGGACATCCGGGCTGAGCCGGAAGGGTTCTTCAGTGAAGCCGTAGAACGCCTGATACATGGTTTGGCCGTGGTTCGTCTAGCCTGCGTTGAAGGACGCTGGTCGCATCCGATCCGCAGGGGATGCATCGAATCCGATCGGGATACTATACATCGCAGGTCCCAAGGGACAGATGAACGTCGGCGATCGGCTAGGATCCAAGGCCGGATCGGAGTCGGCACTCGGTCTTCTTCACGCATGTCAGGTCAGTCTTGAATCCGTCCCAGTTTCCCTCCGACCACGACGTCGAGCTTTGTCTGATCCGGGATCGGCGCATCCTGCGTTCGCGTCTGCGGGGGCTGCGCAAGCGGGCTCGGTCCGGCCAATCCTACGAGCAGGGACTGCATTCAGTGTGGCAGACCCTGCATGACTCACAGACCCTGCTGACCCGACGCAGGCAGCAGGTGCCGACGATCCGCTACCCGGAGGAGCTGCCGGTCAGCGGGCGCCGCCGCGAGGTGGCCGAGACGATCGCCCGTCACCCGGTCATCGTGCTCTGTGGTGAGACCGGATCGGGCAAGTCGACCCAACTGCCCAAGGTCTGTCTCGAGCTGGGCCGGGGTCTCGCCGGACGCATCGGTCACACCCAGCCGCGGCGCATCGCCGCGCGCAGTCTGGCCAGTCGTATCGCCCAGGAGTTGGGCGGCGAGACTGGCGACCTGGTCGGTTACAAGGTGCGCTTCCATGACCGGGTGCGGCCCGAGACCTCGATCAAGCTGATGACCGACGGCATCCTGCTGGCGGAGATCCAGCGCGACCGACTCCTCGAGGAGTACGACACCCTCATCATCGACGAGGCTCACGAGCGCAGCCTCAACATCGATTTCCTGCTCGGCTATCTGAAGGGCATCCTGCCCAAACGTCCGGACCTCAAGCTGATCGTGACCTCGGCGACCATCGACCCCGAGCGTTTCGCCACGCACTTCGCCGATCCGCAGGGCCGGCCGGCACCCATCCTGGAGATCTCGGGGCGCACCTATCCGGTCGAGGTCCGCCACCGCCCGCCGGCAGATGAGAACGCCTCGGAGCGCGACGACGCCATGCAGCAGGCGATCTCGGATGCGGTCGGCGAGCTGGCCAGGGTCGGGCCCGGTGATGTGCTGGTCTTCCTCTCCGGCGAGCGCGAGATCCGTGAGACGGCCGAGACGCTGCGCAAGCAGCATCCCCCCTCGACCGAGATCCTGCCGCTCTTCGCCCGCCAGGGTCCGCGGGAGCAGGCGCGGGTGTTCCAGCCGCACAGCACCCGCCGTGTCGTGCTGGCGACCAATGTGGCCGAGACCTCGTTGACGGTGCCAGGTATCCGCTATGTGGTGGATCCCGGCTTCGCGCGCATCAGTCGCTACAGTCATCGCAGCAAGGTCCAGCGCCTCCCGGTCGAGCGGGTCTCGCAGGCCTCGGCCAATCAGCGCATGGGGCGCTGCGGACGGATCGGCTCGGGTGTCTGCGTTCGGCTCTATACGGAGGACAACTTCGAGGCGCGGGCCGAGTTCACCGAGCCGGAGATCGCGCGGACCAATCTCGCCTCCGTCATCCTGCAGATGAAGCTGCTCGGCTTCGGGGCCATCGAGCGCTTTCCCTTCGTCGATCCACCGGACGCCAGGTTGGTGTCCGACGGCTACCGCACCCTGGAGGAGCTGGCAGCGATCGACGAGACGGGTGATCTGACCCCTCTGGGGCGACAGCTCGCCCGCCTTCCGGTCGACCCCCGGATCGGGCGCATGCTACTGGCCGCGGCCGAGCATCGCTGTCTGGCGGAGATCCTGGTCATCGCCGCCGCCTTGAGCGTGCAGGATCCGCGCGAGCGCCCGCTCGACAAACAGCAGGCCGCCGACGAGATCCATGCCACCTTCTTTCACCCGGACTCGGACTTCCTCGCCTATCTCAATCTCTGGCGCTTCATCGAGAAGGAGCGCAAGGAGCTCTCCAGAAACAAGTTCATCAAGCTCTGTCAGCGACACTTCTTGTCCTGGAATCGGGTCCAGGAGTGGCGTGACACCCATGCTCAGCTTCGCGAGCAGATGTTGGAGATGGGTTTCAAGGAGAATCGCGCCGAGGGCAGCTTCGAGGAGATCCATCGCGCGGTGCTCGCCGGTCTGTTGTGCAACATCGGCTTCCGCGAGGGCGATCGCGAGTTTCAAGGCGCGCGCAACAGCCGTTTCTTCGTGCACCCGGGCTCGGGGCTCTTCGCCAAGTCGCCCCGATGGATCGTGGTCGCCGAGCGGGTGGAGACCAGCCGCCAATACGGGCGTACCGCGGCAAAGATCCAGCCCGGCTGGATCGAGGCAGCCGGCCGGCATCTGATCCAGCGCAGCTACTCGGAGCCGCACTGGCAATCCAAGTCGGGGCAGGTCGCGGCCTACGAGAAGGTGACGCTCTTCGGGGTGACCCTGGTGACCAGGCGACGGGTGAACTATGGCCCGATCAATCCTGCCGAGTCGCGCGAGATCTTTCTGCGCTTCGGCCTGACCGAAGGCGACTTCGCGACGCGCGCGCCCTTCTGGCGCCACAACCAGGAGCTCATCGAATACGTCCATCATCTGGAGTCCAAATCGCGCCGGCGCGACATCCTGGTCGACGAGGAGGCCATCTACGCCTTCTATGCCGAGCGGGTAGCGCCCGGGATCTACTCCAGCCCGCAGTTCGAGAAGTGGCTGCGCCTGGCGACCCGCGAGGATCCCAAGATCCTCCACATGCGTCTGGCGGACCTGATGCGGCGCGAGGCCGCGGAGGTGACCGAGCTGGACTTCCCGGACAGCCTACAAGTGGGTGCGACCACCTTGCCGCTCGAATACCGCTTCGAGCCGGGTGAGGCCGCCGATGGGGTGACCTTGGTCGTTCCGCTGCCACTCATCAACCAGGTCTCCTCCGAGCGGCTCGAGTGGCTGGTCCCGGGCCTGATCGAGGCGCGCATCACGGCACTGCTGCGGGGTCTGCCCAAACAGATCCGCCGGTCCTTGGTGCCGATCCCGGACACGGCCGCCCGGCTGGCGGCCCGTCTCACGCCCTCCGAGCGGCCCTTGATTCAGGCGCTCGGGGAGGAGCTCAAGGCATTGACCGGCATCCAGATCCCGGAGGACGCCTGGGATCCGAGGGGCATCCCGGAGCACTTGCGGATGAAGATCGGGCTGGTCGACGCGTCGGGAAAGCGGATTGCCCTCGGTGACGATCCGGTGCGGCTCAAGCGCCAGTTCGGCGAGCGGGCTCGGCAGGGCTTCGCCGATCTCCCGACCGGCGAGCTGGAGCGCGAGGGGATCACACGCTGGGACTTCGGCGATCTGCGCGAGCAGATCGAGCTCACCCGAGCGGGGATCCGTCTGCGCGGCTATCCGGCCCTGGTCGACCGCGGCGACAGTGTGGCGATTCGGGTTCTGGACTCGGCGGAGGCCGCCGGGGCGGCCCAGCGCGAGGGTCTCAGACGGCTGATCATGCTGCATTTGGGTGGCGATCTGCGCCGTCTGCGCAAGGATCTACCGGACCTGGGCCGCATGCGATTGCAGTATGCCAAGGCGCCCGCTGCCCCGGATGCGGGGCCGAACCCTGCGGCGGTCTCCGGGTCTGCCCAGGAGGGCGACCTGGCGGACGAGCTGGTGGCACGCATTCTGGATCTGACTTTCGTCACGGGACTCCCTCCCATCCGCGCGCAAGCGGTCTTCGAGCGGCGTCTGGCCGAGCGCAAGCGACACCTGACCAACACCGCGCACCAGGTCTCCGATTTGATCGGTGGGATCCTTGCCGCCTATCAAGACCTGCGCAAGCGGCTCTCTGGCTTGACCCAGATCAACTGGATGCCGTCCGTGCTGGACATTCGTGCCCAGCTCGACGTACTGGTCTTTCGCGGCTTCATCCAGCGCATCGCCTTCGAGCACCTGCAGGACTACCCGCGTTATCTCGCGGCGATCGAGCAGCGTCTCAGCCGCCTGGCCCACGCCCCGGGCAGGGACCGCCAATGGATGGCCGAGATGGCCGACCTCCAGTCGCGTTGGCGCGAGCGGGCCGAGGCCGCGCGCGCCGCGGGTCGTCTGGATCCGCGCCTGGACGAGATCCGCTGGCTGCTCGAGGAGCTGCGGGTCTCGCTCTTCGCTCAGCAGCTCGGCACGGCGCTTCCCGTGTCGGTCAAGCGCATCGAGGCGCGGTGGCGGGAGCTGGGGTTGTGAGGCCCTGGCGATTACCCGCCTGGCGTCTATTCTGACGAGGTCTGAACCAACCCGGTTTCGATCTCCAGTCCATGCCGTCACCGCTCAGGCTATTCCTCGCCATCCTCGCGCTTGGGGCCTACGCGCAGATCCTGCAGGCGGTCCTCATTCGCGAAGCACTGGTGGTCTTCTATGGCAACGAGATCAGCCTGGGCGCCTTCTACGCCAGTTGGCTGTGCTGGATCGGCGCTGGATCCCTGTTGGCGCTGCGCTGGAACCAGCGTCCGAGGCCCGCTGCCCCCGCACGGGCGGGTGGTCCATCGAGCCTCGGCGAAGGCCCTGACACGGCAACCTGGCCGGACCCAGATCCGCTGCCCCGGGTGCGGGTCCTGTTGCTGGCGCTACCCTTGTCGCTTGCGCTTCAGATCCTCGCGCTGCGCACGGT
>JANQGF010000335.1 GCA_028277465.1 Chromatiaceae bacterium | reverse complement strand
GCCCCGCCGCGAAGAGCGCGCGATCGCGGCGGGGCGCCGCTCCCACGTGATGCTGCCGCATGATGCGCGATGCCGACTCAAGGGATCGGGCGAACCGGTGATCGAGACCGCGAGGTCTCGTCTGACAACCTGGGGGCGCCACTGTTCGGGGGTACTAGTGACGCAGACCGCAGCCTGCGCCGCAAGGAGCCGATACGAACGCGGTTGCATGTGAAGCATCGTCGTTCCACAGGTGTCTCCTCCGATCCAGCAACTTGGCCTGCCATGTCATAGTCGCGACCGCGGGGTGCACGACGCATCATGTCGTCCTTGGCCGGTTCCAGCCCGAGGGTCGACGTTTCCGGTCCCGTGGAGATGTCGGCGGCGCCAGTCGCCAGATCCAACTCGGTTTCGGTCGTCGCTCGGGTTGTTCCGCTCTCGTTTCTCCATGCAGATACTGGATCCTTGGGGGCGCAATCAGCCTCCGGTATGCCGGTCCGCGTCCGGGTCTCGGAAACGGATCACGAGTGGACGCAGATGGGTGCTATGACGGGTCTGCGTACGGTCGAAGACTGCGACCCAGAGGAAGGTGCCTTCGGCAATCGCGATGTCGTACTCCGAGCCCGTGACGAGCAGTCGCCTGAGCTCCAAACGCCAGCTTCCGTCCTTCCAGCTGGCGCGGGCCGCAACATCGCCGCGGTCACCTTGAAAGGGCGCGTCGATCAGGACGGAGGGCAGTAGGGTTCCCGCAGGATACTGGTCCAGCTCGGGCCGATAGGGAAGGGTGTCTTCGGTGGGTAGCCACCAGTCTCCGAAGTCGGAGACGTCCGGTGAGAGGTCGATTGGCTCCAGTCGGGCCAGCATGGAGGCATCCTTCGGTAGGCGCAGCGGAACCACCAGCCCGTCTTCGTAGGACTCCCAGTTCATCCGAAAGCCGCCCCCCGATCCGGGGTCCTTGGTGTAGCCGCCCGTATAGCGTCCGCCGCCGCGCGGCTCCATGGGGGGGCCGAAGTAGTTGTCATCGGCCATCCCCATGCCGTCGCCGGTGCGCACCGATTTCCAATGCCAGACATCCAGGATGCCGCCGTCAGTCGTATAGTGCAGACCACGGCCGCCGGCCGGGCCAGGCCTGCCGGCGAGCGGTCTGGTCCCCAGATGGATGGAGCCGTCTCCGGCGATGCCCCCCGACCGCGCCAGCATGACCGCGAACTTGTCCTCGTAGAAGCGATTCTCGTCGCTGATCCCGAACTGGGTCTGCATGACGCGCCAGCCCTGCCGAGTCTTCTCCAAAGGCAGGTGCTTCTGGCTTCGGGTGGAATCGGGCCAGGTGAAGAGGAAATAGGCGTGCCGACCATCATGGAGCGCCTTCACTGTCACGCGCGTCTCGCCACCCGGTAGGTTCGTCCCGCGGACCGTATTGACCGTGACGGGCTCAGTGGCCCGCCAAGCCGGGTCATCCGGATCGCCATCGATGACCGGTGGCTGGTCTACCGCAGTGACTGTCAGCCCGACGCGGGTCACCTGGTCGAGTCGGTAGAGAGACCCGACGGCGATCAGGGCGACGAGCAGGCCGAGCAAACCAGCTCCCAGCCGCAGGGGCCGCGGTCGAAAGATCCGCAACAGCTTGACCCAGCCGCCCTGCACGAAGTGAGCCAAGACGTGTATGAACAGATACCCGATGAGGCCCCAGGCGACGGCGCGGTGCAACGAGGCGACGGCACGTTCGGGAATCAGGTGGCCCTCCAAGTAGAGGTAGATCCCGGTCATGGTGGCCAACAACAGTAGCCCAAAACCGACCCAATAGAGCAAGAGCGTCAGTGCCTGCCAACGGGCTACAGGGCTTGGGCCGCGCAGCAAGCGGAGGTGCTGTCCGGTCAGGGCGACCCGGCCGGTGACACGCGCCGCGATCAGAAAGACCAGATAGCCCACCCCGGTCAGCATCAAGAGGAAGGCCGACCAAAGGTGCCAGACGATGACATTGCCCTGCGGCAGGATCCCTTGAAGCGCGCGACTCCAGCTGGCATCCGTTGCGTCGGCAGCGATCCGCAGACCGGTCGCCAGGCTGACCAGCAGGGTTGCGACCAAGACCCAATGCAGCAGAAAGGTCGGAAGATCAGAGCCAGGCGCCTTAACTGTCTTGCCGCCGGACGCCGTGCTGGTCCGGCCAAGCTGCTTGGTGGCAGGTTCCTCGCGCTTGTCTTGAGCAGTGCGAACCTGACGTCTCGGCCTCAATTCCGGCGCTGTGACTTCACGCGTTGCTGAGCCAGATAAGACCTTACTAAGCTGCGCTTTTATCCCGCCACCGCTATCACTAGCCATCGGGCCACTACCTCATGCCATGCGAAATGGACTGCCAAACCGAGAAAGGCCGTTGACTCTGGGCCCCCGGTCGTGAATTGGTTTCGGGGTAGGTCGGGTCTAACGGCAATCAGGCAGGAACTAGGCCGGCGACTATACCGAATGAGAATGACGGAGAGGCTGCATTTGAATTGCGATCATGGGACATGGATCGAGAGGCGTGTCCAGCCGTCTTGAGATCCACTTGACGAAGATCCCATGGGTTACCGCCTGTTCGTCATCGAAAGGAAAGACTGCGGTTAAGAAAACTTCACACCTTCGCTAATGAGAAGAAACATTGTTTCGGTAGCTTGCCACCCGCGGATGCAGTGTTCCGAGAGGGATCGCTCTCGCCTATGTGCTGGTCTCTTCTGACTGGTTTCCTAAATAAAAGTGCAGCGAGGAACCTCGAGGACGCTCATTCCTTTCAGGTATGTCGAGCCCTGTATGCGGACAGCAAAGTCAGGGCTCGTTGATTTGACGCGGACTTTGCAAGACAACCGGAGAGTGACGATGAGACAACAGCTTAGGAAGGGATTGTTGGCGACCACGATCGCAGCCCTCTTGGGTGCGCCGACCGCGCTGGTCGCGAACGACGACGCAGCGGTGACGGACGGCGAGCTGGAGGCACCGGAGGGCAAACAGGATCTGCCGGTCGTCGTGCCGACCGGATTCGGGGATCCCATCGATCAGTCGATTCGTAATCCCATTAGCTGGAAGCAGCTCCACAATGTCGTTGGATCCTACCCGGGCGAGGGCATGATCCTCGATCTGAAGGACAAGAAGCTGACCGGTAAGATCTGCACTGGGCCTTATCCGTTCGAATACGGCGATCCCGGGTATCCGGGCGCTGCCGATTACGACTACGCGCGTTACCGGAGTTGCTTCACCCTGGGCGAGGACCCCAAGGGCCAGGGTCTCATCGGTCCCGGTATGGGCGTGGTTGAAACCGACCGCTTCTTCTCGGACAAGTACGATGCCAATGAATGGCTCAGCGGCGGCCAGTGCAAGAAGGCCGCCGACTGCCCGACCACCACGATCGGCTATCGGGTCGTGCTGGACGATTACGGATTCTATGACGGCCGTATGAGCTTCACGGGCACCGGTGAGGATGAGGCCGCCGTCGCTCAGCTGACCCTCATCGAGGGGCCATTCATCAACCACTTGAACAGCGATGATCCTGAGAAGGCGCTGATCAGTGTGGAGACCAACAAGAAGGCGGATTGTGTCGCCACGGTCGGCGGAAAGGACTTTGCGAGCGGTGCAGCGGCGAAGCGCCACGAGATCGAGGTCAGTGGACTGAAGCCTGGCGGTGTGAAGTACAAATATCAGGTCAGCTGTGCGGCCAAGGCGGAGGAAGTGCGCTCAGGCGTGTATTCCTTCCATTCGGCCCCGATGAAAGGCGAAGGCAGCGTCAAATTCGCCTTCTTCAGCGACAGTCGGGAGGGGCCGACCGGCAAGGAGGCCTTCATGGGTCATAACCACGAGGTCTTCAGCCGCGTGGTGGAGATGGCCTACGACAAGGGCGCCCAACTGGCGATCTTCGGCGGGGACCTGATCAACGGCTACACGACCTCGAAGGAGGACTTCAGCGTGCAGCTCAAAGGCTGGAAGAAGTCCATGGAGGGCTTCTGGCGGAGTCACTCTGTGTATCCAGCCATGGGCAACCACGAGACGCTGCTCAACGTGTGGGACGACGGCTCCTACTGGGGGCTCTCTCTCGATAAATGGCCCTACGCCACCCGCAGTGCCGAGGCCGTCTTCGCCCAAGAGTTCTGGAATCCCACGAACGGCCCCGAGCCGAGCGACAAGCGTCGTCCGCAGTACAAGGAGAACGTCTACCGGTTCCAGTACGGGCCGGTGCTCTTCATCGCCTTCAACAACAATTATTGGTGGACGACCAATAGTCAGGTCCCGAATTACGGCGGCTCGCCGGAAGGCTACATGATGGACGACCAGCTGGCATGGATCAAACAGCAACTGAAGCAGGCCGAGAAGGACGACAGCGTCAAGTTCATCTTCCTCTACGCCCAAGAGCCGGTATTCCCGGCCGGCGGCCACGTGAACGACGCCATGTGGTGGTTAGGCGATAACAAGGTGCGCGCCTATACCAAGAAGCGCAACGGGAAGCTCAAGGCCGAGGCCCTCGGCATCATCGAGGCCCGCAACGAGTTCTGGATGCACATTTCCAAGACCAGCAGCAAGGTGGCGGCGGTCTTGTCCGGTGACGAACACGGCTATCATCGCATTCGCATCGATCACAAGACACCGGTCGGCGTCTATCCGGGCGATGACCTGGACGGGGACGGCAAGCTGGATCAGTACTCGGCCAACCCGGCTTTCAAGTACCCGACCTGGCACATTACCGCTGGTAACGCCGGTGCGCCCTGGTACGCGCGGGAAGAGACGCCTTGGGATGTCGAGGTCTTTTCCTCGCAGGCCGGCTTCACCATGTTCGAGGCCAAGGGGGGCCGCGTCTCCATGACCTCCTACTCCCTGACGGGGCAGGAGATCGACCATGTCCGCAATCTCATGGCCATCAAGTAGACACTCGGTTCAACCGAGATAGGCGCTGCCTACCGGCCCCATCGCTCCGTCGTGGCGATGGGGCTTTTTTTTTATTCCCACTCGATGGTGCCAGGCGGCTTGGCTGGTCATCCTAGCTTCGTGGACAGGCTCTGCGTTCGCGTGCAGCCACAATCGTCACCAAGGACGTGGCTCAATTCTCCGAAAGCTCCAATCGGCGCTCGATCCGCTCGAGCCGTTTGATGACTTGATCGAGACTGACCTGTTGTCGAACGTAATTCTCGTAGTGATCGGCGGTTTCGTGCTTCATGCTCGCCTGCCCACGCTCGATACTCGTCAAGCGATACTTGAGATCATCCATATCCTGGTCGTGACGTGTGCGGAAATCCCGTAACTCGTTACGCAAGGATTTCAGATGTTCCAAGACCAGATTCTCGACGTTATCTGTCATCGCTGTCCTCCCCTGAAGGGCGAGCCTGGAGTGTACGCGATGCGTACCCTACGCCGACGCCGGACGTGCAGGGTCGCTCATTCCCACTCGATGGTGCCAGGCGGCTTGCCGGTGATGTCGTAGACCACGCGGGAGACGCCGGGGACCTCGTTGACGATGCGCCGGCAGACCCGATCCAGAAAGTCGTAGGGCAGATGGGCCCAGCGGGCGGTCATGAAATCGACGGTCTCGACCGCGCGCAGCGCGATGACCTGGGCGTAATGGCGGTTGTCTCCCACCACGCCTACCGAGCGGACCGGGACATAGACGGCGAAGGCCTGCGAGACCTGATCGTACAGATCGGTCCGGCGCAGCTCCTCGATGAAGATGTGGTCGGCCTGCCGCAGGGTCTTGGCGGCCTCCTTCTCGACCTCGCCGAGGATCCGCACCCCGAGTCCCGGACCGGGAAAGGGGTGCCGGTAGACCATCTCGGAGGGCAGGCCCAGCTCGATGCCGATGCGGCGTACCTCGTCCTTGAACAGCTCGCGCAGTGGCTCGACCAGCGCCAGGTTCATCTCCTCCGGCAGTCCGCCGACATTGTGGTGCGACTTGATGACCTTGGCCTTGCCGGTCTTGGCGCCGGCGGACTCGATGACATCCGGGTAGATGGTGCCCTGGGCGAGCCACTTGACGCCCTCGAGCTTGGTCGCCTCGTCGTCGAAGACCTCGATGAAGGTGTTGCCGATGATCTTGCGCTTCTGCTCGGGGTCGGCGACGCCCTTGAGGCGGCCGAGGAAGCGGTCCTCGGCATCGACCCGAATCACTCGCACCCCCATGTGCCGCGCAAAGGTCCGCATGACCTGATCGGCCTCGCCGAGACGCAGTAGGCCATTGTCCACGAAGACGCAGGTGAGCTGGTCGCCGATGGCGCGGTGGAGCAGTGCGGCGACCACGCTGGAGTCGACGCCGCCCGAGAGTCCGAGCAGTACCTTGTCGCTGCCGACCTGGTCGCGGACCCTGGCGACGCTGTCCTCGATGATGTTGTCGGGGGTCCAGAGCCGTCCGCAGCCACAGATCTCGTGCACGAACCGCTCGACGATCCTCTGTCCCTGGCGGGTGTGGGTCACCTCCGGGTGGAACTGGAGACCGTAGAAGCGGTTGGTCTCGTCGGCGATCCCGGCCAGGGGGGCATTCTCCGTCTCGGCGATGACGTGGAAGCCGGAGGGCAGGGATTCCACCCGGTCGCCATGGCTCATCCAGACGTCGAGCAGACCATAGCCCTCCGGGCTGGTGTGATCCTCGATATCGCGCAGCAGGGGCGAATGGCCGCGCGCGCGGACCTGGGCATAGCCGTACTCGCGCTGGTTTGCGGGGACCACCTCGCCGCCGAGCTGAGCGGCCAGGGCCTGCATGCCGTAACAGATACCCAGCACCGGGACCCCGAGGTCGAACAGGAGTGGTGCGGCCCGCGGCGTCTCGGCCTCGTGGACCGATTGTGGTCCGCCGGAGAGGATGACGCCGCTGGGTGCGAAGTCGCGGATGGCCTCTGGCTCCATGTCATAGGGGTGTAGCTCGCAATAGACCCCCGCCTCGCGGACCCGCCGCGCGATCAACTGGGTGTATTGGGACCCGAAATCCAGAATCAGGATGCGATCAGCATGGATATTGGTCATGAGTCTCCGCACTCGATGCGAGAAGCGACATGAGGCACATCAGGTGTCGATGCGGTAGTTGGGCGCTTCCTTGGTGATCTGTACATTGTGCACATGCGACTCGCGGACGCCGGCCGTGCTGACCCGTACGAATTCCGGTTTGGAGCGCATCTCCTCGATCGTGGCGCAGCCCGTATAGCCCATGCTGGATCCGAGACCCCCGACCAGTTGATGGACCACGTTCAGCAGACTGCCCTTGTAGGGGACCCGGCCCTCGATGCCCTCGGGCACCAGCTTCTCCTTGTCCGTATCCTCCTGGAAATAGCGGTCGCTGGAGCCCTCGCCCGAGCCCATGGCGCCCAGCGAGCCCATGCCACGGTAAGACTTGTAGGAACGCCCCTGATAGATCTCGACCTCGCCCGGGGCCTCGTCGGTGCCGGCGAAGAGACCGCCGATCATGACGCTGTGGGCGCCGGCGGCGATGGCCTTGGCGACATCGCCCGAGAAACGCAGACCGCCATCGGCGATCAGCGGCACCCCGGTCCCCTCCAGTGCCGCGGTGACGTTGGCCACGGCGGTGATCTGAGGGACGCCGACGCCGGCGACGATCCGGGTGGTGCAGATCGAGCCCGGCCCGATCCCGACCTTCACCGCGTCCGCGCCCGCCTCCACCAACGCCCGGGCGGCGTCCGCGGTGGCGATATTCCCCCCGACGACCTGCAGCTCCGGGTAGTGGGCCTTGATCCATTTCACCCGATCCAGCACACCCTGCGAATGACCGTGCGCGGTATCCACGACGATGACGTCGACCCCGGCCTCCACCAGCGCGTCGATGCGCTCCTCCGTGCCCCTGCCGACACTGACCGCAGCACCACAGCGCAGTCGCTCCTGGGCGTCGCGCGATGCCTTGGGGAAGTCCTTCGCCTTCTGGATATCCTTCACCGTGATGAGGCCACGCAGCTCGAAACGCTCGTTGACGACCAGCACCTTCTCGATCCGGTGCTGGTGGAGCAGACTCACGACATCGTTGCGACTGGCGCCTTCGAGGACCGTGACCAGGCGTTCCTGAGGCGTCATGATGCTCGAGACCGGCTCGTTCATTCGCGTCTCGAAGCGCAGATCGCGGCCGGTGACGATGCCGACCAGCTTGCCATGCTCGGTCACGGGCACGCCGGAGATGTTGTTGGCATGGGTCAACTGCACCACCTCGCCGATGCTGGTGTTGGGCGAGACCGTGATGGGATTGCGGATGATCCCGCTTTCATATTTCTTGACGGCGCGTACCTCGCGGGCCTGGCGTTCGGCGCCCATGTTCTTGTGGACGATGCCGATGCCGCCTTCGAGCGCCATGGCGATCGCCAGGCGGGCCTCGGTAACCGTATCCATCGCCGCCGAGACTAGTGGAATCCGCAGATCGATCTCGCGGGTCAGCTTGGTGTGGAAATCGACCTCGTTGGGTAGCACACTGGAGTGTGCCGGAACGAGAAGGACATCGTCGAAGGTGAGTGCTTCCTGGATCAGGCGCATGAGGATCAGGCTCCGCGAATCGCTTCGAAGGAAAGAAAAATAACCAATCAGTATAGGATTTCAATGGCCGACAGTAAATCCCCAGGGGGTGCGAGCATGGCCCTGGCCGAGTCGGGGGTGCGGTTCTCCCGCGACGTCTACAGTGTCGCGCGCCTGGTCAGCGAGGTGCGTTCCGTCCTCGATGGCAGCTTCCCGCGGCTCTGGGTCCGGGGCGAGATCTCCAATCTGGCGCAACCCGCCTCCGGGCACATCTATTTCAGCCTGAAGGATGAGGCCGCGCAGGTCCGTTGCGCCATGTTTCGACCCAAGCGGCGATTGTTGGCGTTTCGACCCGCGAACGGCCAACAGGTTCTGGTGCGCGCTCGGGTCACGCTCTACGAGCCGCGGGGCGAGTTCCAACTGGTCGTGGAGCACATGGAGCCGGACGGGGAGGGTGCCCTGAGGCTGGCGTTCGAGCGGCTCAAACAGCGGCTCGCGGCCGAGGGTCTGTTCGATGAGGGGGCCAAACGCCCACTCCCGGCCTTCCCGCGTCAGGTCGGTCTCATCACCTCGCCGACGGGTGCGGCGGTGCGCGACCTGGTGTCGGTCCTCGCGCGACGTTGCAGTGCCTTGCCGGCCATCATCTATCCCGCGCAGGTCCAAGGCGAGGGGGCCGTGGAATCGCTCGTCGCCGCGTTGGACCTCGCCAACGCCCGCGCAGAATGCGACGTGCTCATCCTGGCTCGGGGCGGGGGCTCGCTGGAAGACCTCCAGGCCTTCAACGAAGAGGCCCTGGCTCGGGCGATTCGCGCCTCCGCGATCCCGGTGGTCAGCGGCGTGGGTCACGAGATCGACTTCACCATCGCGGATCTGGCCGCCGATCGACGGGCGGCCACCCCTTCGGCCGCGGCCGAGCTGGTCGCCCCCTCGGCGGAGCATCTCCAGCAGAGACTGACTGGCTTGATCAGCCGATCCACGGCGGCACAGCAGCGCCGACTCGGCGTGGCCGGCCAGCGGTTGGCCGCGCTCTTGCGCCATCTGACACTCTTGCATCCCGCCTACCGACTGCAGCAGCAGGCGCAGCGGCTGGACTTGTTCCAGCAACGGCTCGCCACGCTGGTTGCGGACCCCTTGCAACGCGCCCGCACCCGTCTCGGCCCGGTCGTCGGCCGACTCCTCGCGGTCTCACCCGAGCGGCGCCTGGAACTGGCAGGGGTCGCGCTGAGCGGGCTGGGCGAGCGGCTGATCCGGGCGCAGACAGAGCTCCTGGAGCACCGCCGCGAGCGTCTACTGAGATCCCTGGCCGGACTCGAGGCCCGCAGCCCACTGGCGACATTGGCTCGGGGTTACGCCATCGTCACGCGCATGCCAGATGGTGAGATCGTGCGGGCGCCGGACCAGGCCCCGGCGGGGACGCGCATAGAGGCGCGGGTCGCTGCAGGCGTCCTGCATGCGGTGGTGGAGCGCTCTCCGCCGGACTGAGCGATTCGGTCCGCACAGCGGACCCTACATTTCGTGATTCGGTAGGGTCCGCTGTGCGGACCGGATCTCTAACCATGTCCCTGGTCGGCCCGGTTTCGCCGGTCGACGAAGCTCAGCTGACGTGCGATGGCCTCGATCGCCGGCAGCTGGACGCCGCGCTTGGCCGCTTCCCGCAGGGGTCTCAGATAGAGGTACTCGATCTCCAGCTCGCGCTTGGCCAGATAGTCCAGTCGCATGCTGGGTGCATAGGTCGTCATGCGCTCCGTGGCCTCGATGAGCTTGCCGGTGAAGCCTGCATCGAAGGGAACGCCGCAGGCCGCCGCGCCGGCGGCGACCTCATCCATCAGCTGCTTGGCCAAGCGGCGCGCGTCCGGGTCGGTCACCAGGGCGTCCGTCT
The DNA here is from genome assembly GCA_028277465.1 of Chromatiaceae bacterium. Taxonomy (GTDB): domain Bacteria; phylum Pseudomonadota; class Gammaproteobacteria; order Chromatiales; family Chromatiaceae; genus JANQGF01. The sequence goes on along the minus strand of JANQGF010000335.1, from coordinate 7,650 downwards.
CCGCCCCCAGGAGGACGGAGAGCCCGTTGAAGGGGATGTTCCAGGCGAGCTTCTGCCAGCGGGCCAGTCGGAGCGAGGGCAGCGATTCCACCTCGATTCCCCCCGCGCCAAAGGTCTCCATCAGGAGCGGGATCCAGGCGCCCGCGCGCTCGTCGAGGGCGGCGAAGCTGATGCGTCCATAGTCCAGGTGTCGGATATGCCCGGGGCCGACCTTGTTGGAGCAGAGGAAACACAGGCCTGCGAGAATCCGGGTCTGCGGAAAGGTCTCCGCCAGCTCCTCTTCCAGTGTCAAGCCGTTCTGCAGGTTCAGAATGAGGGTGCCTTCCCGGACCAGGGGTTTGAGCAGCTCCGGCAGGCGATGATTCTGGGTGGTCTTGAGTGCGATACAGACGACATCGCTCGCAGGGATGGGGTCGGCGGATGAGTAGACCTCGACCGCAAGGTGGTGCTGGTTGCCGAGCGGCGATTCGATGCGCAGTCCCTGCTCGCGAATCAGCTCCAGATCGCTGTGGGCGACGAAACGGACCACCGACCCGCCCATGAGGAGTCTGGATCCGTAGAAGCCGCCCAGCGCGCCCGTTCCCAGAATGGTGAAGCTTAGTGGCTTGGGGGTCATGTGGTGATCGTCGGGAAAGGCTCGGCGGTGCGAATCTGCTGCATGCTCGGGAGCTGCTCGACCCCGAACAACGAGCAGGCGTTGTTACGCCCCCGCGCCTTCTGCATCCGCACCCGAAAGTCGAGAAACGATGGGCTTTGTATGAAGAACACCGAGAAGGCACCCAGTGCGCCATCGCCCATCGCGTAGCGCTGGTTGTTGCCACCCTTGCGTGCATCCGGCAGGGCGCACAACGCCTCGCGAATCGAGGCAACCACCGTCGTCGCGGTCCACTTCACGCGCGTGGAGTTCGGCTTGAGGACCAATAGACTCTGCCAGTAGGTTCTTTGAAGAGTCCTTCATAACACCATGGTCTTAGATTTGGAACTGCTGACTCTGATCCGGCTCTGGGGCGAGGGTGCACTCGACGTGGCTCCTGAGCCCCAGGGACCGCACGAGTCCCGTTATCTGAAGCTGGATTCCTCCGACGCGAGGAGCGAGTTGGGCTGGGAGCCGCGTTGGGATCTGGAGCAGGCCTTGGCCGCCACCGTGAGCTGGTATCGGGCCTTCCAGGGTGGCACGGCTATGCGCGGTTTCAGCTGTGCGCAGATCGCGAGTTACTGTGCGGTCTGAGTGGTCCAGGGCTGAATCGGGACCACGGTGACACTGTTCTTCGGCGAGCCTTCGATGATGCGGTCGCTATAGGTCAGATAAATCAGGGTGTTGCGCGGCGCATCATAGAAGCGAACGACCTGGAGGCTCTTGAACAGCAGTGAGGTCCGCTTCTTGAACACCTCATCGCCATCGCGCTTGCCCGAGCGCACCGCATCCGTTAGTTCGATGGGCCCGATCTGGGCGCATTCGATCGAGGCGTCCGAGGTGTCCTCGGCCACGCCGACCGCACCCGAGATCCCGCCCGTCTTGGCACGGCTCAGATAGCAGACGACGCCTGGGACCTCCTCGTCCTGGAAGACCTCGACGACGATCTTGTCGTTCGGGCCCATCCATTTGAACTTGGTGGAGACGCTGCCGATGACCTCGGCGGTCGCCGACGAGGCGAGAAAGACGAGGCCCAAGGCGATGATGCAGTTGCGCATGGTGCATTCTCTCCAGTGGATCCGGCCCTGCGGTCCAAGTGCAAAGCGAATGGGATTCAGGCGCCGAAGAGTCGATCCGACTCGCTACGGCTCCGGGTCAAGGCATCCTCCATCGAGACCCCAATGAACCAGTTCCCGGTCACGCCGAGACGCTTGCCGAACAGGGCCGAGTCGAGGCGTCGCACCAGGTCCTCATGGCCCTGTCGTAACGCGGGCAGGCGGTTGCGAATCCAGGCCTGGCCGGCGATCCGGTCCGTGCCGACGCCGATCACCTTGCAGGCGTGTGTGACCTGGGCCTCCGGGTCCAGGACCCCGGGGCGGAAATGGAAGGCGAAGCCACGGTGCGTCTCGTCGGGCAGGAAATCGCGCGAGACGGCGGAATAGAAGGCGTCCTCGACCGCGATCAGACCCGCTAGAGGCAGCAGATCGAGATCAGCGGTATGGAAGACCAGGACCAGGGTCTCGATCTCGGCCATCCCGATCCCGGCGATGGCGGCGCGTGCCTCCTCGAACCCGGTGGGGAGCAGTGCGGCGGCGGCGTTCGGCGGGACCGCCAGGGTCAGATGGGTGCAGTGGATCGCGCCGGATTCCTGGGTAACCACCCGAAAGCCATCCTCCTGCGGCTCGATGGCCTCGATCCCTTGCCCCGTGCGCACCTGGATGCCCTCCTGCGCGGCGATGGCGGCCGGGATGGTCGAGAGACCCTCGGCGAAGGTGAAGGCCTTGACGACCTCCTTGCGGCGCGGCTTGCGCCGAAACAGGGCCGCGGCCGGATAATCATCCGCCGGTTGGCAGATGACCGCCTGGAAGGCATGTCGGAGCAGGTCCCGGTAATTGCGGCGACCAAACACGGTCGCGTAATAGTCGGCAACGCTTCGCCCGGCCTTGGGTGCCCAGAAGATGCGTGGGATGGAGCCGATGGCCTCCCACGGATGCAGTGCGGAGAGGATGGAGCGCCGCTGGCCGTCCTTCCAGAGCGAGTAGCCCACTTTGACCTTGGCCTGCACCTGGCTGGTGAGCCCCAGGTCGTCCAGGATGGAGAGCAGATTGCCGTAGCTGTTGAAGCAGGTGTGTCCGCCGGCCTCGGTCCAGAAGCCGGAGAGGGTCTCGAACCGCTGACTGTTGATACAGCCGCCGATGCGTTCGCTCGATTCCAGAACCAGGGTACCGAGTCCGCGGCGGGCCGAGAAGTGGGCCGCACCGAGACCGCTGATCCCGGCGCCGATGACGATGTGGTCGAAGTCGTTGCTCATGGGTTGGCGTCAGTCGCCGCTCTCCTTGGAATCGGGGCGGGTGTCCCGCTCGGCCAGCGTCAAATGGCTGGTGTCCGGCATCTCGGACGCGTCGGCCGCGGGCTCGCAGTCCTCGAGGCTCCAGTCGGGACCTGGGACGAGGCTCAGATGGCTGGTATCCGGCTCGACAATCTTAACCTCGGGGGGTGTCTCGATAAAGCTGTCCAGGGGCGCAAGCCCGAGTCCGGGGGGCGCGGTGGGCGTTGGCCCATCGCCATCGCTCCCTGGCGCTGGAGCGGTCGCGCCGGACTCCTGGATCGGCACCACACGGAGGATGGCCCCGGCCCGGCTGAAGATGCGCTCGAATTGGGTCGCCACCGAGGTGTCGACGTTGCGCTTGACGAACACCGGCTTGCCGCTGAAGAGACGTGCCAGGCCCTCCTCGTCGAGCTTGAAGGCAGACTTTAGCTGCCGGCGGACGGTCGCCGGATCCGCACCCGGTGCCACCGTGCCATCGAAGTTGAGATCGAATCTTGCGTCCGCCATGGATCTTCACCTCCCGCACCCGGGATTTGTGCGATTCCTGTCAACTCTCACACCACCTGGCTCGTCGCGAGGCCTGCCTTCTGTGTCGCGCCAGTCATGGCGTCGCCCGGCTTGAAGCCGCGGCCCAGGTCGTCAGGATAATGCCGGTCGAGTGCGGCCGCCAACTCCTGGTCGATTTCAGTGCCGTGACCTTAGAAACGGCAGTTGAACGCTTGTGCTTCACGCAAGGTCATGGATAGAAATGACCTCTCTCGTTTCATGCGACCTAATCCTTTAAGTGAAGGCCACTACGGTCCCCGGTGCACGCCCCGCGCGGCGCCTGGCGGCGTTGCAACGCGGTGGGATTGGTCCTTACGGCAGCAACCGGCCAGAAGCGGACGTCGCTGGAGCGTGTCCCGGCTAACTTGTCTACACTTCTACCGGACTCCGGCATCGGAGCTAAGCGAAGGGCAGCAACGTCCAGAAGCCGGCATCGCGAATGTTTGTGCGCAGGCTGCCGGCCCTCCATGTGCCGCCACCTGGGTGGGGTGATATCCAGAAACTGGATAACTCCCTCGCTCGGGATGTTATCCGGTTACGATCCTCGGTCGTTCCGGGATGACGCTTGTCAACTAATACTGACATGGACGAGTTATACCGAAACCAGATAATCACTTGTTATGCGTAAAAGGAAATGGAGATTAAGGGGTGAATATTCTAATTGCAGAAGACAACCAAATAATTCAAATGATCCACGAGGAGTTAATGGAACACTGGGGGTATTCGTATGATTTAGCTTCAAATGGTGAGGAGGCAGTTGAGTATGCCAAGAGGAACAATGGCAAGTATGACCTCTGTCTCATGGATGTTGAAATGCCGAAAATGAATGGTGTTGAAGCAACAAAAATCATAAGAAAAATAGTCAACTACTTTCCAATCATAGGTTACACGGCCAACGATTCCTTCAAAAGAGCATGTTACGAGGCAGGAATGGATGATTTTGCGGTAAAACCGTGCCTTCCAGAAGAATTATTCGCTAAAATCAATGCCCTAACAGTTAAGCTATACAACTTTATAGCCAAGCCATGTGGGTTTGGCCTAAACGAGGTAATGCCTGTGGATAAAAAGCACGCGGAAGAGCTAAGAGAGCTTGCGGAGCAAGGCCTATGCAAAATGAATATTCGTGGCATAGGTGAACATGACTTAACCGTAGTCGTTCATAAAAATGTACCGTATAAAATTTCAAATGATTTTGTTGGTAATGGAGATGAGGTATCGGTATTTCTAGATCGTTCATCAGATAGACCCGCCGAGTGCCATTTGTATAAATCAAGTTTCCCTATGCCAACAATCTACTTGAAGGATGATGCTTTTACTGAAAAGCTGGAAGCAGAAAATGAGTTGCTAAAAGAATGCATCTCGATGGTTGTTAAACCTAATAAAAAATAGTGGTGCAAGTAATTTGCATAACAAGCTCTTCAGAGCCTTGATCATCGTTTGGTCCACCTGGCCGGCGTGAGCGAGGCGCCATGGCGGAAGGTACTGATTTACAAGTCAAGAGCGCCGCTATCCCTACGCTTATGCTGGGTTTTGGACCAAACGATGATCAAGGCCCTCTTCAGTTGACTCACATAAGCGTCGCTCCTATCGTCGCTATGCTTTTGAGGCCAACTGAGCTCGGTCGTTAGATGCAGGTAGAAAAATAACATGAGCATGAAAAACAGAGTATTACTGCATCGCACTGGCAGGGATCAGTTTGGAAATAAAGGAGAACCTCCATTACCGAGTTATACGCCCAGCGACGAAGAAAATAGAAGAACGGACCAAATGCGCAAATTACATATCGAACTTAATGAAAAATTCATCAGTGAATATGGAGATAAATGGTTGTCATTGTTTGAGGGCATGTCAAAAAAAGCCATTTGGTTGTTTTTATATCCAAACAAAAAACCAGCTTTAGGCACTTTTTACAGTCATTCAAGAATTCATGCCACTCTCGAAGAATATTTAAACTATTTACTAGTTCAAAATAAGTATTGGTCACTATCAAGGCTTGGCTACAACAGGAATCAAATAAAAAAGATATTAAAGCCCTTTAGTGAGTGTGGGCGGTATTATGTTAGTTATAAAGGTGGTGCATCATTTGGCACAAGCATCTAACAAGACCATAAACGCGGACCTCAAAAAGCGTCGCTCCTTCGTCGCTCTGCTTTTTGGGTCCGGTTATGGCTGGCGTTAGCCAGTGAATAGGGACTCGCATGGTGTCGACAGAACTACGTTTAAGTGCCGATTTAATAACAAAGCTCGCCAGGTCACCCTTTTTTAGATACTTAGAATCTTCTAAGATCTTTGGCGAATTTCGTGAGCGAACGCAAAAGGTAAAGCTATCTAAGGTAGCCGAGTGGTACAAGAATGAAAGACTAGTTATGGTACTAGGTGCGGGTGTATCAGCTGCATACGGCCTTCCAGACTGGAATACTTTGCTTCAAAAGTTATTATTGATCACATTAAAGTCTGAGGGCAACAAATCGGAGGAGGATTCTGGTGAGGTTGATGAGAAAGCCGGGGTTATAGCTAGAACATTCACTAATATATTCGAGCCGAACTCTCTGATTGCTGCTAGATACCTGAACAATCATTTCCGTAAAATAGGTCCTAAATCACACCTGGCTTTTGAAAACGCAATTCGTGATGCTTTATATGGGGAGCTAAAGCAACGTAGCATTTCTGATTTATTAAGTGAAATACGCCAGTTCTGTATTGCAGCAGGCCGGAGTCCAAACTTAGATTCGATAATTACTTACAATTACGACGACCTTATTGAGGAATGTTTAAAGAATATCGATGTGGATATCCCATTTGCATCTATTTACAGTAGCGGAATGAAATACAAAAGAAATGAGCTTCCTGTTTACCATGTTCACGGATATTTACCCCAAGAAGGGAAACTTACTTCAAAGAATAAAGTTGTGTTAAGCGAAGACGGGTATCACCAGCAATACAACGATGTTTATGGTTGGAGCAACCTTGTTCAAATCAATAAGTACAAAGATTTCAACTGTGTTTTTATAGGCTTGTCCTTTTCTGACCCGAACTTTCGCCGGTTGCTTGACATTTCACGAAATGAGCGGGGCGATGATGAAATTCATCATTATTGCTTTAGGAGACGATTTAACAAGGAAGTTGTCAAAGAACGCTTTCAGGAATTTCTGGATGAAAACCGTGAAATAGTTAACGAAAACAACAGGATAGGAATCAGTATAGATGAAGTTGCGGAGGACCTTACGAAATTTGCGGAAAGATTTGAGGAAAAAGATGCTTTGTCTTTTGGGGTCGGGAGTATTTGGTACGAACAGCATGACGATATACCAGAATTACTTAAGAGGATACGCATGGGACTTTAGAAAACATAATAATTGGTTTTCTCATAAAACAGGAGGTGCATATGGTTACTATCAAACAAGACTGAAGGAAATCGTCGAAAACCTGATGGACAGAAACCTTCAACGTCAATTTGAATGCTGTTCAAGAAAGCGAATCAGATTGACCTGAGATCAGGAGAGAAACATGGCTACAAGCAAAGAAGAGCTTAAGCGAATCGTTGAGAACATGACTGATGAAGACCTCGAACGTGAATTCGATGAGTTTTCAAAAAACCCAAGCAAGGTGACCAAAGAACTTGAAAAGGTCACTGATAAAATGAGCGAAGAAGAAATCCAGCAGGGAGTGAACAAATATGGAAGCGGGGAGGGCTTCTTGCAAGCAATCATCTATTATTTGGCGTTCAAAGCCGCCTTGATCAGGAAAGGTGTACAGGTTGGCGTAGCCGCAGGAGCGGGTGCGGCCATTTTGTTCGGGGCGGGATCCCTTGCCCATGCAGTTGCCGGAGCAACGGGAGTCGCAGCAATTGAAGAAATAGGCTGCGGGATCGACATGGCAGGAGAATTATGCTTAGGCGTTTCAGAAGCAGGCATTGAGGTCGCAACCGAAAGCGCCGGTTTCTTCGGCGATCTAATCGGTTCTCTATTTGGATAGCATTTTGGCTCTGGGGCTAACGAGTGCCTTCAGCCGACCGCCCAAAGTGCTGCGAGCGAAGCGAGCGGCGTGTGACCGGCATGCTAGTCGGCTAGCTGGTGCAAGTCCAGCCATGGCCCTTGGGAGAAGGGAACATGTAGGCGAAGGCAAGGGTGCCCGAAGAAAC
>JANQGF010000301.1 GCA_028277465.1 Chromatiaceae bacterium | reverse complement strand
GCGACACAACGACTCTGGACGAGTGACGGACCGTGCCGGTCACAAGACCCTGAACCAGCGCCCACGCGACGAGGGCCGCCTGAATCTGGAGTGGCCGATACGCTTCGGGGGTTCGATCTCTTCGTGCACTAACTGATGCAGGTAGGCGCACCCCGGCGCGACATCAAGCCTGAGAACCTGGGTGTCCAGCCCGACATTGAGAGGTTCGAGACGATGCAAGTCAAATCTGAATCTGGTCGGGTCTTCGACGTCCCAAGCCCAGAGGAAGAAGAACGGATTCGCGCCGGAATCGCCACCGAACCAGGCCGGCGGCCGTCTTCCCGCGTGGGCTCTTCGGCGCCGAACGGAGATGCTGGGGTTCGTCCCTCACCCCAGCCTACGGTTCTGCTGGAGGGGCTCAACACGCTGTTCGCCATGCGCGGGGATGAGGCGCCCTCGAAGGCCTATGCCGAATCAATTGTGCGACAGCAGAAAGGCGATCAGATCGGCGATCTCTTGGTCGGTCAGCTCCGCCGGGGGCATCTGCGCCCCAGGCAGGGCAGCGGTGGGGTCCTTGAGATAGAGCCTGATCCATGCCGCGTCGCGGGTCGCGCCGATCTGGTCGAGCGGGCCACCGAGCTCGGCCATGGGTCCGGACTCGCCGGCCAGCGTATGACAGAGGTTGCACATCTTTTCGGCATAGATCCGCTGGCCGGATTGCACATCGCCCTCCTCGGCGCTAGAGACCCCGATTACCAGAATGAAGCCGAGGAGCATCAAAGTGACACGACAGAGATTCACGGCTGGTCCTCCTGGGTCGATCCTGGGTGCGGAACGGCGGTCGCGGACTCCCCTGCGCCCGTAGAGAGCCGCGTGCGCAGGTCTTTGTGACCCACGTGGGCATGGCAGGTCACGCACTGCAGGCGGCCATCGCCGTTGAAGTAGGTCTGGTGGGCGAAGACCGCAGTGGGTTGCTGGTCCGCGGCCTCTTGCAATCGTGCGTGACAGAGGAGACAACCCGAGTCGTAGACATACTCACCACGCTGATCCAGTCCCGCGATCCAATCAGGTTCCCGGAAGAGGGCAGCCAGCTCAGCCCAGCCGTCGTGAATCCCGGTCGCAACCTTGGCGGCCAGGTAGCGGGCGGGACTCTCGTGAGGCAGGTGACAATCGACACAATCGGCTGCGAGGCCACGTGGATTTCTGCCGCCGTGGGTGTCCAGGGCATAGGTCTCGACGAACGGCTGCATGGTGTGGCAACTGGAGCAGAACTCCGAACTGGAGGTGGCCTGGATGGCGGTCTCGGTGACGATCCAGGCGGCGATCGCGACGAGGGGTAAGAAGAGAATGAGGCCGAGGACGAGCAACAGCCATTTGCGTTTCTTCATCTGTGTCTGTTATTTCCCTTGGTTCTGGAGGCTCGGCACTTCCGGAGCCTCGACACTCTGTTTGGCAATCCATTCCGCGATCCGTTTCCACCCGTCTTGATGGCTGAGACCCCGAATGCTGCTTGCTGAAACCGACTGCTACCTGCTGCACCGGCAGGGGCGTTATCTCTCCGCGGCCTTCAAGCGCCCGCACCGGGTACTGAGCACCTGTCGGGTCAACGGAGGGCTGAGGGAGGATCTGACCCATGTCGCCAACCACCAGAACTGCGAAGGCATCGGTCAGGGGGCGTCGCGTCGGCAGCAGGAGTGGCTCGGCGTCGAGACCGAACACCGGCGAGCCTGCGCCGAAGGCCGGTTGCCGCCCGAGTCGACGGCCATCATGGCGACCGCGGCCAACATGCAGTGCGCCGTGCTGGCGCAGGCCGAGTTCGCCGAGCTCAGGGTGGCGGTGGCAGCGACCGCCGGGGTCCTCGGCAACGCCACCCGGGCTGGTGATCCGGCCGCGTGGCACGAGCATCGGGACGGCAGCCTGCCTCGTGCTCGAGCGCCTGAGGGCGGCGTTCCGCCACCGCCGGAGGCGGGTGCCGGCACCATCGTCAACCTGGTCTTCGTCAACCAACCTTGCACGCCCGCCTGTCTGGTCCGCGCCGCGACCATGGTCACCGAGGGCAAGAGCGCGGCCGTCCTGGACCTGAGGATGCCCAGCCTGCAGTCACCCAGTCTGGCGACCGGCACCGGGACCGACCAGCTCGCCATCGCTGCCCCGCTCGCGCGCGGGTCCGACTGGGAGCGGCATTGGGCCGGCGGTCACAATACCCTGGGAGAGCTGCTCGGCCGGGCCACCCATGAAGCGGTGAGTCGCTGTCTCTTGCTGCAGAACGGTGTCTGCGCCGAGCTGCGGCGCTCGGTCTGTGGTGCACTGGGCCGCTACGGCTGCGACGAGGCGGCCTTGCGCGGCTGCGCCGAGACCGAGCTGGATGGTCCCACCGCTGCCTTCTTCATCCAGAATCTGCTTGCGATCGTCTACGATCCTCAGAGCGCCGCCGCTGCCTACGGCCTGGCCGAGAGCATCGACCTGGCGCGGGCTGGGGTCCTGCATGCCGAGGTGGCGCGTGAGGCCATCCTCAACCAGGCCAGTCTGCTGGCCGCGACGGTGGCGGTGGCACCGGAGCGCTTCGCCGAATTCCGCCAGATCCTGAGTCAGCGCCATGATCTGGAGCCCGGCGGACTGGCGGCGTTGGCGGTCGTCGAGGGGTTTACAAGTAAATGGAGCTGACTGAGCACCTCGCACTCATCCTCGTCGCCTGCCTGCTCGATGCGCTCTTCGGTGACCCGGTCTATCCCTACCACCCGATCCGCCTGCTGGGTGCCTGGAGTCTCGCCTGGGAACGCCTGCTGTTCGGCCTCGGGCTGAACGGGCGTCTGGGTGGGGTGTTGCACTGGTTGCTGGTGGTCGGTGGCGCACTGGGTGCCTGGCTGGTTGTGCGTACCGGCCTGGGTCTGGTGCACCCTTGGCTGGCCGTGGTCTGGGATCTCTTCCTCGCCTACAGCCTGCTCTGCGCCCGGGACCTGTTGGAACAGGGCCGGCAGATCCTGGTCCGGCTCGATGACTTACCGGCGGCGCGCCGGCGTCTGGGCCTGTTGGTTGGCCGTGACACCGACACCCTGGAGCGCGACGGAATCGTGCGCGCCACCATCGAGAGCCTGTCGGAGAATCTCACCGATGGGGTGCTGACCCCGCTCTGGGCACTCTGTCTCTTCGGGATGCCCGGGCTCATCCTGGTCAAGGCGATCTCCAATCTGGACTCCATGGTCGGGTATCGGAACGCCCGTTACGCCCGCTTCGGCTGGGCCGGGGCGCGTTCGGACGACCTGGCGAACTGGTTGCCCGCCCGGCTCTCGGTCCCCTTGATCGCCAGCTCGGCCGCGCTCCTCGCGCTGCACCCGCGGCTCGCTTGGCGGTCCGCCCGGACCTATCACGCCTTGCTTCCCAGCCCCAACTCGGGTTGGAGCGAGGCCGCCTGCGCCGGGGCCCTGCGGGTGCGCTTGGTCGGCCCGATCCACTACGGCGGCGTGTTGGTAACCACCAGCTTCATGGGCGACCCCGATTGGCCGGCCGACCTGGATAACGACGACCTGCGCCGGGCGCTACGCCTGATCCTGGTCTCTTGTCTCCTGGCATTGGCCGTGGGGCTCGCGGTTGCACCCCTGCGGTTGCTGATGCCATGGTAGGGTCAGTCCCGCGGAGGCCGAGCGCGGGCCATCTCGGCCGAATGCTTCGTCTTAAGAGATGAAAAAAGATGAAAGTTTAAGCCGAACAAACCGATCCGGCGCTATCGCGGTATGAGCTTCTTGTCCCTCCTTTCCGTCTTCACGGGCGCCGGCCTGGGCGCCTTGCTGCGCTGGTTCTTGGGCAGTCGTCTCAATCCACTCTTTCCGACCCTACCCCTGGGGACCCTGGTGGCCAATCTGCTGGGTGGTCTCTTGATTGGTTTCGCCGTCGCCTGGCTCGCCCGCCACCCGGGTCTGCCGCCGGAGGCGCGCCTGCTGATCGTCACCGGTTTCCTCGGTGGTCTCACCACCTTCTCCACTTTCTCGGCGGAGGTGGTCAATCTGCTGGCCCGGGGCGAGTATCTCTGGGGGCTTGGGGCGATTGCGGCGCACCTGGCGGGCGCCTTGGGCATGACCGCACTCGGGATGGGTCTGGCGCATCTGCTGCTGGGTCGTCCATGATCCTTTGACGCGAACTTCCGGAGGAGCTCGACCATGCAGGGCTGTTTTCTCAAGTTCTATGTGGCGGAGAACCGTCGCCACCGGCGCAAACTGGTCTACGAATGGCTGTTGGAAGAGGCACAGTCCTTCGGCCTCCACGGTGGCTCGGCCTTTCGCGCCATCGCCGGCTTCGGCCGCCACGGCCGACTGCATGAGGAGCACTTCTTCGAGCTCGCAGGCGACCTTCCGGTGGAGGTAGGGTTCGTGGTCACAGATGAGGAGGCAGATCGCTTCCTCGCCCATATCGCAGGGCAGGAACTCAATCTCTTCTATCTGCGGGTGCCGGTCGACGCGGGATTCACCAATATTGAGAAATAGAAATTTCAGACCGCGTCTCCACGGAGGCCGAAGAAATCCTCACGACCAAATAGAGTGAAGATCACCCATTTCACGCTGGACGTGGTTTAGACCCTTCGCTAACGCGCAACCGATCGAGCCGCAGGCGGTGGCGTTCATCGAACAGGCGTCGCGAGCCGATCCAGACCGCGGCCATCGAGCCCAGTCCCGTTCCGGCGGCGATCAGGAACATGATCATCAACTGGTACTTGGCCGCCTCCAGTGGCGGACCGCCGGCGAGGATCTGGCCCGTCATCATGCCTGGCAGGCTCACGAGACCTGCTGTTCCCATGGCGTTGACGATGGGGATGAGCCCCGAGCGCAGCGACTCGCGGCGAACGCCCTCGATGGCCTGCTCCCAGGTCCCACCGGCCAAGAGCCGGGCCTCGATCGGGCCGCGTGACTCCCAGGCATGGCGGGTCAGATTGTCCAGCGCGATGGCCACGCCGCTCATGGTGTTGCCCAGCAGCATCCCGAGCAGTGGAATCAGGTACTGGGGTTGATACCAGGGATCGACGCCAATGATGACGGTGAGCGCGAGAAGGGTGACGCTGAAGGAGGAGAGAAACATCGAGAAGACCCCGATGCTGTAACCCCAGTGCCCGAGATATCGGCGTTTCTGGCGTTGCATCACCTCGAAGCCCGCCGCCGAAAGCATGACCAGAGCCATGAGCCCGATCAATGGCAGACTGGTCTGGTTGAAGAGAATCTTGAGCACCAGACCCACCAGCATGAGCTGCAGGGTGCTGCGCGCTGCCGCGATCAGGACCCGACCCTCGACACCGAGCCTTAGCCGCCAGGACATGCCGGCCAAGAGCAGCACCAGGAGCGATGCCAGTCCGAGGTCCCAGGGACTCAGATGGATCATGTTCAAGGCTCGGGCTCCAAGCGTCCCCCTCGGATGACGAAGGAACGCCCCCCCAGCCGGGCGCGCTGGTCCGGGTCATGACTGACCCAGAGCACGGGCGCCTCTTCGTTGCGTCGATAGTCGTCGATCAGGCCCTCGACCCGCCGACGGTTGGTCGGATCCAGATTGGCGGTTACCTCGTCCAGCAGCAGTGCCTCCGGGCGCTGCGCCAGGAGCCGGATCAATGCGAGCCGCTGGCGCTCGCCGGTAGAGAGACGCGCGATCGACCAGTCGAGGACCTCGGTGCCTAAGCCGAGATGGTTCAGATAGTGTGCGACGTCCGATCGATCCGGTGCGACCCCTGTCTCGGGATCGGGTAGATGCTCCCCAACCGTCTCCGCCCACCAGGCGGACTCCGCCGGCAGGAGACCGACCCGGCGGCGCCACAGCGCCGGGGCCATGGCGGAACGGGTCTCCGCTCCCAGCCAGACCTCACCCTGGTTCGGATCCAGATCCGCGATCGCACGTAGCAAGAGGCTCTTACCGGAGCCGGAAGGCCCGGACAGGAAGACCAGTCCGCCCGGCGCCAGGCTCAGGTCCACCGGTTCCAGCAATGAATGGCGAATCCCCTCGAGCCGCAGGCCGGCCATCAGCGGCGGCGAAACACCAGGTCGCGAACCCGATGGCCCAGTCGCTCGCCACGGCGCTCGAACTTGGTCAGCGGACGCAGCGCGGGACGCGGAGCGAATCGACCCTGGCCCGCCGCGTTGTCGAACAGATCCGATGCCGCTTCCAGCATCTCGAGCATCTCCTGGGCGTAAGGCTCCCAATCGGTCGCCGCGTGGAAGGTCCCACCCGGTCGGATGGCCCGACCCAGGATCGGCAGCAGATGCGGATTCAGGAGACGGCGCTTGTGGTGGCGTCGCTTCGGCCAAGGGTCGGGAAAGAACAACTGCACGGCGTCGAGCGCCGCCGGCGCGATTCCCTCGGCGAGCACCTCGGTCGCATCTCGACGCATGACTCGAAGATTCCGCAAAGCACGTCGCTCGATCTCGAGCAGCAGGTGTCCGATGCCGGGCCGATGGACCTCGACGCCAAGCCAGTTGCGGCCGGGATCGCGCTCTGCCATCTCCGCAAGTGACTCGCCATTGCCGAACCCGATCTCGAGCACGACTGGACGTGGGTTGCCGAACAGGCGGTCGAGCTCGATCGCGGTCCCTGGGCCCCAATCGAGACCGAACTGGGGCCAGAGCTGATGGAAGGCACGCCCCTGTCCGGCGGTGAGCCGGCCCTCGCGCAGCACGAAGCTGCGCACTGGACGAAGCCGTACCGACGCCGCCGCACCCTTCGCGGTCTCGATGCCCTCGCGCGCCCGCGGTCCCGATTCCATGCCCTGGCTGGTCGTACGACCGGCCGTCCTACCCCTCGATCCAACCTCGACCTGAGAGGAGGGGGGCGATGCCGCAGCTGGGCGATGCATCACCTCCATCTCCGGCCAATAACGCACCGCCATGAGGGTCAGAAGAACAATCCCTCGATCGGCGAGGACGCCGAGGCGAAACGCTTGGCCGGCATGCGCCCGGCCAGGAATGCCTCGCGCCCCGCTTCGACGGCCTTGCGCATGGCGCTGGCCATCAGCAGGGGATGATCGGCAGCCGCGATGGCCGTGTTCATGAGCACTCCGTCGCACCCCAGCTCCATGGCCTCGGCGGCATCCGAGGCAGTGCCGACGCCCGCGTCCACCAGCACGGGGACCGCGGCGTTCTCCACGATGGTGAGGATGTTGAGCGGATTGCGAATTCCCAGTCCGGACCCAATCGGTGCCGCCAAGGGCATGATGGCGACGCAGCCGATGGCCTCGAGCTCCCGGGCGACGACCGGGTCGTCATTGGTGTAGACCATGACGTCGAAGCCATCCTCCACCAACTCCTCGGCCGCCTCGAGCGTGGCCATCACGTCCGGAAAGAGGGTCTTCTCATCGCCCAGCACCTCGAGCTTGACCAGCTTGTGACCATCGAGCAGCTCACGGGCCAGGCGGCAGGTTCGCACGGCGGCCGCGGCATCGTAGCAGCCGGCGGTGTTGGGCAGGATGGTGTAACGATCCGGCGACAGAACGTCGAGGATATTGGGCTCATCCGCGGTCTGACCGAGGTTGGTGCGACGCACCGCGACGGTGACGATCTCCGCCCCGCTGGCCGCGATGGCACCAGCGGTTTCACTCAGATCCTTGTACTTGCCGGTGCCGACCAACAGGCGCGAGCCGTACTCTTTGCCGGCGATGGTGAGACGATCGGGGTTGTGACTCTCGGTAGACATAGAAGTGCTTTATGCGTACTTGCTCTTGGATCTCGATGGAAGGGGATCGGCGACTGCGCTCACCCCCCGCCGACTGCATGAATGATCTCGACCCGATCCTCGGGCTCGAGAGGCCGGAGGTGAAGTCGGCTGCGCGGGACCAGCTCGGCGTTGACCTCGACGGCGAACCTCTGTCCGCCCAGTGCCAACGCC
>JANQGF010000297.1 GCA_028277465.1 Chromatiaceae bacterium | reverse complement strand
AAGACGATGCATCTCGCTCTGGACGCGGTTGGGCTCAATTCTTCACCGGTGTGGACGGCCGTCGCGCCGATCTCGGTTCCAGCCGGCGCTCAAACTCAGCGGCCGGGAGGGGTTCCGCGAAGAGGTCGCCGTGCGCCTCCGCACAACCGATGTTCTGCAACAGCAGCCGCTGATCCTCCGTGCGGACACCGTCGGCCCGGATGCCCAGTCCCAGCGCCTGGCCCATGGCGATGAGCGCCTGGACCACGGCGAGATCGAACTTGGAATCGGGCAGACATTCGACGAAGGCCGGATGAATCGCCAGGGTCGCGATCGGAAGCCGTTGCAGAACCGCTGGAGCAATCCAGCTCGCGCCCACGTCGCAGAGTGCGAGTCTGACCCCAAGCCCGCCCAACCCGTGCAGAACCTCGGTCATTTGCTCGAGGTGCTTCAGCAATAGCGACTCGCTGACCTCCAACTCCAACCGACTCGGCTCCAGACCATGGTCCTCGAGGAGCCGTCCGAGCGTGCGCACCAGGTCGCCACGCATGAGTTGCGCCTCCGAGACACCCATGGAGAGCGAAGCGAGCGGGAAACCCCGCTCGAGCCAGTCGCGAAGCTGACGACAGGCGGCCTGGAGCGCCCACTGCCCGAGCTCGACCATGAATCCGCCGTCTTTCAACAAGGGCAGATAGTGCTCCGGCGGGAAGGCGCCCAGCTCGGGCCGATTCCAGCGAATCAGGGCCTCGACGCCTTGGCACCTGCCCGTTCCGATATCGACCCGAGGGCGGTAAAGCAAGGCATAGGCGTCCGCCTGAAGCCCCTCGCGAAGCCGATCGACCAGGCACTGCTCCTCACGTGCCGGGTCGCCGAGCTCCGGCGTCGAGACCCGCATGCCATTGCCGCCCTGGCGCTTGACCAGACGCAACGCCGACTCTGCCCGAGTGAGGATGGCGCGGGGCTCGGCGTCTAGACCAGCATCGAAGGTCACCCCGACACTCGCGGTCACGAACAACTCATGGCCGCGCAGAGAAAAGGGTGCCACCAGACTCGCCTGGAGACGCCTGGCGATCGCCCTGACCTCGTCGGCATGACGGATCGTCTCGACGAGCAGCCCGAAGAGATCGGCATGCAATCTCGCCAAGGTGTCCGCCGGCCGGACCACCTCGCGCAGCCGCAGGGCCACCGCCCGCAGCAGCTCGTCCCCAATCTGATGTCCCAGACTCCGGTTGATGTTCGAGAAGCTATCCAGGTCGAAGAGACATAAGGCCAACGGAGCTTCCTGCCGACGACCGATCTCGATCGCGTGCTCCAACCGCGACTCGAACAGTAGTCGGTTGGGGAGCTTCGTCAGGGGATCATAATGAAACAGCTGCTCGATACGGCCGGGCCGCTTGCTCGAGGCACCACATCCGGCGAAGACGGCGACGAAATTGACGAGCTTCCCGCCTCCGTCTAGCACCCTGCGAACACTGAGCCGCTGCAAATAGATCTCACCGTCCTTGCGCCGGTTCCAGAACTCACCGTCCCAATAACCGTACCTCAACACCAGGCGCAGCATGCCGAAAAAGAAGGACCGCGAATGCCACTGGGAGTCCAACAGGCTGGGCTTGTGCCCCAACACCTCGGTCTGGGTATAGCCGGTGATCTGAGTGAAGGCTTGATTCACGGCGACGATCGAGCCCCTGGCGTCCGTGATCAGGACCCCTTCGGAGGTCGCATCATAGACCGCCGCGGATTGCAGCAAGCGTCGTTCCGCCTCGCGGACACGCGAGACATCCCGAAGAGTGATCGCGACGCCGTTCACGACCCCCTCGTCGCCGTAATGCGGGAAGAGTCGGACCTCCAGGTCGCAGAACCCGCCGCAACGAGCCGACTCGCGGACATCCTCGACGAGGATCGCGCCCCGATCGAGACAAGCCCCGAAGCTACGGTAAATCAGATCCCGCAGGCTGCGGTCTTCGACGATATCCCCGAAGGCACGTCCGATGACCTGCGACCGCGGCCGCTCAACCGCCCTGAGGAAGGCGTCGTTCGCCGCCAAGACCCGACATCCACGGTCGACGAAGGCAATGCGGTCGGGCGAGGCCGAAACCAGGTCCGCATAGCGCGCGAGTGCTTGCTCCACATCACGGCGGTCGGTGATGTCGATGATGGCGCCATACATCCGGCCCGCCAAACCAGGACCAACCGCCTCCAAATGCCCGGTACTCTCGACCCAGCGCACCAGACCGTCGGAACGCAGGATCCGGAAACGGACCTGAAAGGCTTCACCCGTCTCCGCAGCCGCGCGCAGGGCCTCGACCACCGGTTCCCGATCCGCGGGATGGACCCGGCCCAATGCAGCGTCGAGGTCGTTCTCCTCGCCCGGGCCCAGCCCCCAGATCTCGGACCAGGCCCGAGAGGCATGAACACGACCGGTCGCAATATCCAACTCCCAAGTAGCGACGCGAGCGAATGTCATCGCCTCATCGGTCAGACAGCGAGCAATGGCGTCGAATCGGGATTCTGAACTCTGCACACAAGCCCGGCGGACGGCTATCTCATCGACCCCAACAGCTCGTGACATCGAGGATAGCATCCGTCACACCCTTTCGGCCAAGATGATTGACCCACAGGGTTCCACATTCGTCTTCGGTCATGCTGCCCGTCGGGACGGCCTCCAACAAGAAGGTGTTTTCATCGGTCTCGCCGTCATTCAGACCGATATCGTAACGGGCATCGCCGGCTTCCGGGGTCTGGCGAGGCGAGTAGACATCCTCGACATCCTCCACATCGCATCGGCTTCCATCGCTACACTGATAATAACCGTCGGCGGTGAACTTGCGTTCCAGGAATTGGGCGCCGCTCAACAAGGCCGTCTTGGCCTCGGCTCGATGGGCGCGCTTGATGTGACCCAGATAGCTGGGTATCGCAATGGCGGAGAGGATACCGACGATCGCGACCGCGATCACGACCTCGATCAGGGTGAATCCGCGACCATGGGATCGAGCTCTTACCCTGAAGCTCACGCCGCCGGCGCGCTGCATCTCTCTCTCCCTCGAGGGAGAGGGCCGGGGTGAGGGTGAGCCCGCGCCGTCTGCAGCGGCACCTGTTTCATCTTCCGGGGTGGCGCCAATCGCCATGATCGTCAGCATGAATCTGGATCCCTGCTCCAACGTCGTTGGTTCAAGACTGGACCCGGTCGGTCCTAAGGCGATTTCTGTCAATTCTCATCCCACCTGGCATGAGAATTCCCGGCAATCGCCTTAGGCGATTGCCGGAAATGTTTATACCAGATGGCGCCGGATTGAGGCTCGCCTTCAAGGAGCGCCACCAGGAGCATCGCCGGGCGATGTGACTGGTG
>JANQGF010000366.1 GCA_028277465.1 Chromatiaceae bacterium | reverse complement strand
GCACCCCGATCTCTTGGCGCTTCGGGACGAAATCGGGCAGCTGCGCGAGCAAGAGAGCCAAGTCGCGGCACGGCTGCAGGACTGTGAGCTGAGCTTTCCGACGGCAGGGCTCTCGACACAGACCAGCGTCGAAGCGGTCACCTGTTACAAGGAGGTTCTGAAACTGGATTCAGACCGGCAGGAGGCGACGGACCGGATCAAGGAGATCACGAGTCGCGTCGCCACGGAGGTCGAGTCATTGCTCGAGGGCTATCGGCTCGATGGGGCGGAGACGGCACTGGCGCACTTGCATGCGATCGACCCCGACCACCCCAGGCTCGCGGAACTCCAGCAGGACCTGAGCCGGCGGCGCGGCTTGTCGCCGCGGATGGTCCTGATCACCGGCGGTTGCTTCCAGATGGGGAGCCCCGAGACCGAGCCGGGACGGGAGGCCGATGAGCGCCGCCATCAAGCCTGTGTGGAGGACTTCTGGCTCGCTCGGTTGGAGACCTCGGTCGCGGAGTTCAGGCGCTTCGTCGAGGCCACCGGCTATCGGACAGATGCCGAACGTGGCGTGGGCGGGATGGAAGGCTGCTGGTCGCTGGATCAAGAGGATGCATCCGATCCCTGGGACTATCGGCCCTGGTCCGACTGGCGCAATCCCAACAAATACCAGGCGACCCGTGATCGCGATCCGGTCAGCTGCGTGAGCTGGAACGACACCCGCGAGTATCTCCGTTGGTTGAACCGAGAGACAGGTGGTGCCTTTCGCCTTCCGACCGAGGCGGAATGGGAGTATGCGGTGCGCGCGGGCACCGACACGGCACGCTACTGGGGCGATGCACTCGACGATCGCGCCTGCCGCCACGCGAACGCCGCCGATGCCGGACACGGCTGGGCAGACGGCTTTCCCTGCAACGACAACCGGGAATGGGTCGCCGAGGTCGGGGCCTTCGAGCCCAATGCGTGGGGCCTGAGCGACATGCTCGGAAACCTTTGGGAATGGACCTGCTCCGAGTACGACGCCACCTATGACGGAGCCGAGCGTGCCTGTGCGCCCAGCGCCTCGGATGGCCCGCGCATCCTACGAGGCGGCGCCTGGAACAGCGGGCCGGGCGCCGTGCGTTCCGCCTACCGGAATCGTAACTTCCCGGAGTCGCGCTACAACTTCGTCGGCTTCCGGGTGGCCCGGGACGGCCCCGCCAAGGCCCGCGAGCAGTGAGCCTCGACCGCGCCGTCCCCCGAAAGGCTCATTCGGCCTGCGACAAGCGGCGGGAGGTATCCAGTAAGGCGCGATACTCCTCGTTTCGCGACAGCTCGAGCTTGCCAAGCTGTGCGGCCTTGCCTGAATCGGCGGGCTTGCCGCTGGCTGCCTCGCTCTGCTCGAGCTGTTCGAGCGCGTGCAGCTCCTTGCGCCTGCGCTCGGCCTCGCTCTCGGCATCGAGACGCTGGCTCTCGACCTGACGCCGCAGCCGTGCCTGCTCGGCACTGCGGCTGGTCCCAGGCGAGCTGGAGCGGCTCGAACCAGCGGCCGAGAGCGCCCTCAGCTGCCGACGTAACGCCGTGGCAACCTGGTTGCGCACTGCAATCTCGCGCCTGAACGCCGCCTGCTCGGCCTTGAGCTTGGACTCGAAGATCAGCCGGTCTTGGGTCAGTCCGGACGCGCGGCGATACCAATCCAAGGCCTGGGCCTTGTCGCGTGGAACACCCAATCCCCGTTCGTAGAGCGACCCCAGATTGGTCTGCGCGGGGCGATGCTCCTGTGCCGCTGCCTTGCGGTACCAGGTCGCCGCGCTGCCATAGTCCGGAGAGGGCAGCCCCAGCCCCTTCTCGTAGATCTCGCCCACATAGGTCTGGGCGACCGGGTCCCCGGCTTGGGCCTTCGGCACCAGGGTCTGCAAAGCACTGCGGTAATCGGACCGATCGAAGAGGATGAACTCACCGCCCCGAATGCCGCAATCGGACTTGGTGGTCTTGACCATCCGACGCGGCGCCAGGTAGGTCATGCGGGTACCGAGCTGGCGGATCTGACCGGGCAGCAGACAATCGACCAGGACGAACTCGTCGATCCCCTTGCCAGGCGCGATCGGGGTCAGTTGGGCCTGCCCGACCCCATGCTCACTGTCACCCGAAGGGGTGGCACAGGCCACCAGAAGCGAAAGGAAGAATCCACCGATGAGCGTACGAACCGGAAGGTTTGATGTGTTCGGTTCCATGTCGAGCCCCCTTCGACGAGACCGGAAGAGATCCGCCCTCCGAGTATAGCGACCGCCGGGGCTCAAATGCGATCAAGGGGTGGCGCGGACCCCTTCGGCGATTGCCGGAAATTCTCATACCAGATGGCACCGGATTGACGTCTGCCTTCACGGAGCGCCGGCAGGAGCATCGCCGGGCTCGCGCCGGGACCACTGTTGAGTCTTCGTCGCATCGGCGCGAAAACAGCACTGCCGTCAGGGGTTGACAAGAGAGGTTCGGCTATGAAATGGTCCTGAAAAGACCACGTTCGATTCTTGCATCAATGTCTTGCGCCAAACGGCTCGAGTCGAGACAAGGAGCCTGTGCGTGAGGGATGATGGACCAACCGAACCCAGATTCGGAATCGAGAGAACTCGAGCTGTTCGAACCATTATCTCGCTTTTGTTGCAAAAATAATACACTCGAACTCGGCTGGCAACGGCACGTGCCTGGCAGAATGGGGAAACCACATGATCCACCTCGCGAAGGCCGGCGTCACTGAT
>JANQGF010000262.1 GCA_028277465.1 Chromatiaceae bacterium | reverse complement strand
TATTGCCAAGGGCGGTAACGCCGCCTTGGCGCCTTTGGGGGGCTCCCCGTGGGCGCGGCGAGAAGCGGCCAGCTGCGGCGTTGCGCGCGCTTGAAATAGAGCCGACTATTCCTGCGCCCACGCGCCTTGCATCTGGCCGCTTCTCGCCGCGCTGAGCATGCAAAATAAGGTGGAACGGGGTACTAGTACCCTGTCCGACTTAGGGGGATCGACGCGAGGGAGTGGGAGAGCGAGGCCATTTCGTTCCGGTTTTGAGGCGCATCCTGGGTTCTATGTCGCGAGAAACCGGGGCGAAAGGGACCCTTCTCCCGCTTCCGCAGCCGATTCAGCCTAAGTCGGATAGGCTCCTAGGGTACGCATCGCGTACCTTCCACGCTCACGATTGTGCCACCCCGAAGGAGCCGACCCAATGCCGACTCGACCCGATATCCAGGCCGTGAAGCAGTATCTGATGGAGCTTCAGGATCGCATCTGCGATGCCCTGAGGGAGACCGACGGTGGGGCCGGATTCCGGGAGGACACCTGGGAGCGTCCCGGGGGTGGCGGTGGCCGCACCCGGGTGATGCAGGCGGGCACGGTCTTCGAGCAGTGCGGGATCAACTTCTCGCATGTGCATGGTGAGCGTCTGCCGAGCTCGGCCAGTGCGAATCGGCCCGAGCTGGCGGGGCGCGGCTTCGAGGCCATGGGCGTCTCCCTGGTCGCCCACCCGCAGAACCCCTATGTGCCCTCCTCTCATCTGAACGTTCGCTTCTTCAGCGCCGAGAAGGCGGGGGCGGCACCGGTCTGGTGGTTCGGGGGTGGCTTCGATCTCACGCCCTACTATGGCTTCGAGGAGGACGTGCGGCACTGGCACCGCAATGCACGCGATGCCTGCGCCCCCTTCGGCGAGGACCTCTATCCGCGTTTCAAGCAATGGTGCGACCGTTATTTCTACCTGAAGCATCGCGACGAGCCCCGAGGTGTCGGGGGGATCTTCTTCGACGACTTCGACCAGGGTGGCTTCGACCACAGCTTCGGCTTGATGCGTAGCGTCGGCGATCATTTCCTTCCCGGTTATCTTCCCATCGTCGAGCGGCGCTGGGCCAAGACCTATGGCGACCGCGAACGCGCCTTCCAGAAATACCGGCGCGGCCGCTATGTCGAGTTCAATCTGGTCCATGACCGCGGGACGCTCTTCGGGCTCCAGTCAGGGGGGCGTACCGAGTCCATCCTGGTCTCCATGCCGCCGGAGGTGAGCTGGCGGTACGATGACCGACCCGAGCCCGGGACTCCCGAGTCCGAGCTCTACGAGTGCTTTCTCCCGGTGCGGGATTGGCTGGACGGCGCGGGCGCTGAGGGTAGCGATGGCGAATAGGGTCGAGCCATTCATCCGGCTGGATTTCCTCGACGCGCTCCGTTGCTTCGCGGCCCTCTATGTCGTCGTCTACCACATGGTCTTGATACCAGAGCCCGATCTCCAGCTTCCAGAGTGGATCAGGCTCTATGCCAGCCATGGTGGCACCGGCGTCAGTCTCTTCTTCGTCTTGAGCGCATTCGCGCTCTCCTACTCGCTGGACGCCCGCCGTCATGAACCCCGCGTGACGCGCCGTTTCTATCTTCGTCGCCTGTTGCGCATCGCGCCATTGTTCTATGTCATGATGTTTCTGTACTACATCAGGGACATCTTCCTGTACGACCGTTTTCACTCGCTCGACACGGTTCTCATCAATGCCTCGCTGTTCTTCAACCTCTTTCCGGATCATATCCGCGGCTATGTCTGGGCGAGCTGGACCATCGGTGTCGAGATCCTCTTCTATCTCCTGTTTCCCATCTTGCATCACTACATCCGGACGCTGACCGCGGCGGCGACGCTCTTCTTGGTGGCCGTGCTGCTGGCACAGGGCTGGACCTTCTTCATCGATCACGTCGGCGTGAGCTCGGGTTACCTCACCGCCGAGCAGATCGCCGACGTCAAACGGCATGGGTTCCTCCATCATCTGCCGCTCTTCATCTGCGGCATCCTGGCGTACCGTCTCTTCTTCGACCACCTGGTCGTGATGAGCGCGGAACGCAAGCGCCAGTACGGGCTGCTCTTTCTGGTCCTGTTCGTCTTTCTCTATACCGCGCTTCTCACGGGTCACCTGAATCGCCTTCTTTGGGATGGCCATGTCTGGCAGGGCGTCTGTTACGCGATCCTGATCCTGGGTCTGGGCCTGACACCTCTGCGCCTGCTCGTCAACCCCTTGACCGTGCGTCTGGGGAAGGTCAGCTATTCGCTCTATCTACTCCATCCCACGCTCGTCTTCGCGCTCGCGCCAGTCTATTACTGGCTGTACGATCAGATGCCGAATCGGACCTCGGCGTTCGCGCTGTCCTTTCTGGTGACGGTCCTGCTGCTCGCTACCATGTCGATCTACACCTATCGATACGTCGAGCGGGTCGGGATCGCTTGGGGTGAGGCATTGATCAAGCGCGGCGAGGCGAGGGCACGAGGGTCGGGGCGATTGGCCGGCACCGGTTCAGGCAAGTGACGAGGCGTCTGAACGCAGACCGCGCCTCGAAGAGGCGGTGAGACTGGAGCCGCCGCAGCTCCTGAGCTATGTTAGCCGCATCCAAGCGCCGGGATGGGCCCGGCCGCCCCGGATCCGCCGCGAGGTCCTTATTCCATGGCCGACCTAGACACACCCCGTACCGCGTATCCCGTCACCCGGATGCGCCGGATGCGCCGCGACGCCTTCTCGCGCCGCCTGATGCGCGAGACCAAGCTGACCCCGGATGATCTCATCTACCCGGTCTTCGTCCTGGAGGGGAGCGGGCAGCGCGAGCCGGTGCCCTCCATGCCGGGGGTGGAGCGTCTGAGCATCGACCTGCTGGTCGAGGAGGCCCGTGAGGTGCAGCGGCTGGGCGTCCCCGCGATGGCGCTCTTTCCGGTCACCCCCATGTCGGCCAAGTCGCTGGACGCCGCCGAGGCCTTCAATCCCGATGGGCTCGCCCAGCGCGCCGTGCGTGCCCTGAAGGATGCCACACCCGAGCTGGGGATCATCACCGACGTGGCCTTGGACCCCTTCACGACCCATGGTCAGGATGGACTGATCGACGACTCCGGCTATGTGATGAACGATGCCACCGTCGAGGTGCTGGTGCGTCAAGCGCTTTCCCACGCCGAGGCGGGCGCCGAGATCGTGGCGCCCTCGGACATGATGGACGGCCGGATCGGCGCCGTGCGCAATGCGCTCGAGGGCGCTGGCCATGTCCACACCCGCATCCTGGCCTATTCGGCCAAGTACGCCTCCAGCTATTATGGCCCCTTCCGCGACGCGGTGGGCTCGGCCGCCAATCTGGGTGGCGGAAACAAGTACACCTACCAGATGGATCCCGCCAACTCGGACGAGGCCATCCACGAGGTCGCACTGGATCTCGCGGAGGGTGCGGACATGGTCATGATCAAGCCCGGCATGCCCTATCTGGACATCGTGCGGCGGATCAAGGACCAGTTCGGTGCGCCGACCTTCGTCTACCACGTCAGTGGCGAGTACGCCATGCTCAAGGCCGCCAGTCAGAACGGCTGGCTCGACGAGCGGGCGGTGGTGTTGGAGGCGATGGTCTCCATGAAGCGGGCGGGTGCCGACGGCATCCTGACCTACTATGCCAAGGAGGTCGCGCGCTGGTTGGCGGATTGAGTTCTGCGCGCGCTGATTCGAGATCAGGCTGGATAATCCATGACCTCCCGCTACGCGGTCATCGGCAACCCCATCGCCCATAGCAAGTCCCCGCTGATCCATGCCGCGTTCGCGTGCCAGACCGGGCAGGACCTGGCGTACGGTCGGGTCCTCGGGGACCCGGCCGACTTCGCGGGCGAGGTGCATCGGTTCTTCGCCGACGGCGGTCTGGGGCTCAATGTCACGGTGCCTTTCAAGGAGGCGGCCTGGACCCTGGCGAACGAGCGCAGCGCGCGGGCGGAGACGGCGGGTGCGGTCAACACGCTCATCCGGCTGACGGACGGCCGGCTGCGCGGGGACAATACCGACGGCGTCGGCCTGGTCCGGGACCTGGCCGTCAACCAGGGCTTTCGCTTCGCGGGCACTCGGGTGCTTCTGTTGGGTGCCGGCGGCGCGGCGCGTGGGGTGCTCCAGCCCTTGCTCGAGTCTGGGCCGGATCGATTGCTGATCGCCAACCGAACTGCGGCCAAGGCGTCTGCATTGGCTGCGCTCGGTGCCCCGCTCGGTCCGGTGCAGGGCTGCGGTCTGGACGAGTTGGCGGGTGAGCGTTTCGAGCTCATCGTCAACGCGACCTCGGCCGGCCTGGCCGGTGGCGTGCCGGCAATCCCCGAGGGCTGTCTGGCCCCAGGCGGTTGGACCTATGACATGCTCTATGGCGATGTCGAGACGCCCTTCAGCCGCTGGGGACGGACCTGCGGCGCGGAGCGGACCCTGGACGGCCTCGGTATGCTCGTCGAGCAGGCGGCCGAGTCGTTCCGGCTCTGGCGCGGCGTTCGGCCCGAGACCGCGCCCGTGATGGAGATGCTTCGGCGCTCGGCGAGCGAGCGAGGGTCCTAGACTCCGGAGATTGCGCAATGAAGATCGCCGTGCTCGGCATGGGCCTGCTGGGTCTCGAGATAGCCCTGCGTCTCAAGCGGCAAGGACGTAGGGTGATAGGCTGGAACCGCGGTTCCGAGCGCGCGGGGCTCGCCCGCCAGCGTGGACTCGAGCTGGTACCGAGGGCCGCCGAGGCGATCGCCGCGGCGGATCTGGCGCTTCTGCTTCTGAGCGATGCGACGGCCATCCTGGCGACCCTGTTCGAGGGCGGCGACGCCGATGCGCTCGACGGGCGCATCCTGGTACAGATGGGTACCATCGCGCCGCGTGAGAGCCGTACGATCGCCGGCCGTGTCGCGGCACAGGGCGGCGAGTACCTGGAGGCCCCGGTGCTCGGCAGCCTGCCAGAGGCCCGGGAGGGTCGTCTCATTCTCATGGCCGGGGGCGATCCGGATCTCTTCGAGCGTTGCCTGCCGGTCTTCGAAGACCTGAGTCAGGCGCCTCAAAGGATCGGCGAGATCGGTCAAGCCGCCGCCATGAAGCTGGCCATGAACCAGTTGATCGCCGGTCTCACCGCCACTTTCTCCCTCAGTCTGGGCTTGGTGCGACGCGAGGGGATCGAGGTCGAGCAATTCATGCGGTTGCTGCGCACCAGTGCGCTCTATGCCAAGACCTTCGACAAGAAGCTCGACAAGTACCTGAGCCACGACTATGGCGCAGCCAATTTCCCGCTCAAGCATCTGCTCAAGGATGTCCGGCTCTTCCGCCAGGTTGCCGAGCAGACCGGGCTGGATACCGCACTGATTCAGGCGATCGAAGCGGCCTGCACCCGGGCCGAGGGCCAGGGACTCGGTGACCAGGACTATTCGGCGCTCTACGAGGCCCTCAGCCCGAGTGCTGAAGGTCTCTGAAGATGGGGCGCTGGTGTCCGTCGTGAGCCTCTCTACAAGTAATCCGACTGCTGCATCATGGAGCTCCCTTTCAACCACCGACCCGGCCGCCGCGAGCGGCACCTCAGACGCATTCACGAGAACCCTTTGTTCGCCTGGCCGCCGCGTCGGATCGCGCCGGAAGAGCTGCTGGCGGCGCAGAAGTCGGATCACGAGGAGATGGAGGCATTCGGCGAGAGCTTGCGAGCACTGGTGCAACGGGCCGTCGATCTGCCCCCCGACGCCGGCAGTGAGCCCCTCCTGGAGCTCAAGGAATCCCTGGAGCGCCGCTACGAGCAGTCCTTCGGGCTACCCGAAGACCATCGCCGGGAGCGAAGCGCGATCCTTCGGCTGATCGGTCTCATCATGCAGGCGCTGGAGCGGGTCGCGGCCAAAGATCCGCTCGCACGGCGCGAGCTCGCGGACGAAGCCCAGGCGCGCGAGATCCATTTTCGACTGTTGGAGCAACCCCTGGCGGCCGATCTGCTACATCCGGAATCGTCCATCGCGCCCGACGAGCTCTTGCCCTCATTGTTGAGCGCGTCGCCTTCCGAGGTCGAGGCGGCCTTGGGATTGTTCGAGACCCCTCAGGTCGAGCAGCTCGCAACCCAGGCCGTGCAGCGGCTGGAACAATTGGATGCCCAGGGGCTCGATCTGACCGAGCCCCGCCGGCGGACCCTCTTGATCCTCGCCAAGCTTGGCCTGGATGGGCCGTCCCTACATTGACCGCCTTAAGGGCACCTAGAAGCATTCAAGGTGCCCGAAGCAACGCGGAAATCGCATTTTCGCCTTGCGTAGTGGAAAATTGCGCGGATCGCAATTTTCCAAGATCCCCTGAAGAGCAGTTCAATATGGACAATCCCATTTCCGCCACCGAGGCCCTGTCGCGTCTGCGCGAGGGTAATCGTCGCTTCATGTCGAACACACGTAGCGTCGGCAAGACCATTTCGCACCAACAGCTTGTCGAGCTCGCGGCCGGACAATCGCCGTTCGCGATCATTTTGGGTTGCTCGGACTCGAGGGTTCCGGCCGAGATCGTGTTCGATCAATGGCTCGGCGATCTCTTCGTGATCCGGGTGGCCGGCAATGTCGTGGCGCCGTCGCAGGTCGGCAGTGTCGAGTTCGCGGCTTCGCGCTACCAAACGCGACTCGTGGTGATTCTCGGTCATACCGGCTGCGGCGCGGTGGAGGCCACCCTCGACGCGCTGCTGGATGGCGGGTCCAGTGCCTCGAGGAACATCGCCTCCATCGTCGACCGGGTGGAGCCAGCGGTCAAAGGCCTGCTGAGCACGAAGCTGCGGCATGATCGTGCGGCGTTGCAACGAGCGGCGGTCAGGGCGAACGTGAGCGCCTCGGCGAACCGGTTGCGGCATGGCTCGGCCATCATCGAGTCACTCATCAGTCATGAGGGGCTCTTGGTGGTGGGCGCGGAATACTCACTCGAAACCGGGGCCGTGGACTTCTTCGACGGCCTGTGAGCCGTCATCCACCGCATCACGGGTGGTGGCGGATGCGGTCGGGTGAGCGGGCCGCCGCGGCTCCTGCGATCATGGGCGATGCCTCATCCCGCTCCCCGCACCCCTCTGATAGTCAGCTGCGCCCCAATGGATTCTGTCGGTAGAAGGCCTCGAGCTGGGCATAGACGGCCGGATACGCTTGGACGAGCGGCCCGGGTCGCTCGAAGAAGGCCTCGCTGGCGACGGCGAAGAACTCGGCTGGCGATTCGGTCGCGTAGGGATCGATGGAGGTCTCCTCACCGGCCTCGACGCGCCTGCACAGGTCGCGGTAGGCGGGCGAGAAGGCCGCCTTCCAGGCCGGCGCGGACATCTCGGCGTGGAGTGGAGGACAGCCGTTGGCGACCCCGTCGCGCAGGTCGAGCTTGTGGGCCAACTCGTGGATGACGACGTTGTAGCCATCGGACTTGAGGCTGTCCTCGACGTCGGCCCAGGAGAGGATTACCGGACCCTGCTCCCAGGCCTCGCCGCTCTTGGCCGTCTGCTCGACCCAGACGACGCCGTCCTCTCCCATCACCTCGCGCTCGGGGGCGAATTCGTCTGGGTAGAGGATGACCGCGTACCAGCCCTGGTACCAGTCGAGACCGAGCCGCAGGATCGGCATGCAGGCGAGGACGGCGATGGTCAGACGCATGGGGTCGGTGAGCTCGAGCCCCTGGACCGGTTCTAGATGTTTGTCCCGCAGGAACAAGAGCGCGAGATCTTCGAGCCGGCCGGACTCGGCGGAATTGAGCCGCCGCAGCAAGGGCAGACGCTCCCTGACCAGATCCCAGTCCTGGGTGCTGAAGCGCTTGCGCTCGCGCTCCAGGACCCGGGACCGCCACCAGTTCGTCAGGCGGCCCATGGTCGGGTCGCGGGAGCGCTGAGGCCCAGGATGGGAACCGACTCGGGCTGGCCGGCGTCAAGCCGTCTCGGCTCGTCGCCGCAGGCTCGAGAACTGAGCAAGCGCCTGGTCTCGGGTCGGTGCTTGATATCCATCATCGCGATTCTAAGCCTTCTCGCATAGCGTGAGAGAATCGATCGACGACAAGCGGGCGGCCGAATATCGCATTCATGACGAGGAATCGACTGGTCGGGGTCATTCTGGTGTTGGTCGGGCTCTTGGTTTGGCTCCTGTTGTGGGAGCCGAACGGCGCGGGGGGAGGGGGCGAGCGGCACGCACCCTTGGACTTGGCCGCGCGGCCGGGCGGCGGGGATTTCACCCTCGACTCGGCGAGCGGTCCGGTCAGCCTCGCGGACCTGCGAGGCCGGGTCGTGCTGCTCTATTTCGGCTATACCTGGTGCCCGGATATCTGTCCGACGAATCTCGCCTTCATCTCCCAGGCGCTCAGAGAGCTGCCGCCCGAGGAAGGCGCACGGGTCCAGGTACTCTTCGTCAGCGTCGATCCGGAGCGCGACGACCCGCAACGACTCGCTGACTACACGGCCTATTTCCACCCCAGTATCCTGGGCCTGACTGGTACACCCCAACGGATCGCCGAAACGGCGAGGCTCTATGGTGCCGCCTACCGCCGCAACCAGGGGACGGATTCGGCGATGGGTTATCTGGTGGACCATTCCGCTTACACTTATGTGATCGACCCCGACGGCCGTCTGGTCCGAACCCTGGATCATGCCACACCCCCGCCCGAGATCCGCGCGGTGATTCGGGGTCTGCTCGCCGAGGAGCAGGTCGGATGAAGTCTGCTCGCGGCCCAGCCCAACATCGGGAGCTACCGACAATGATGCGAGCCTCGTCCTTGGTTGCCGCCGCCCTGCTCATGGGTCTGTCTCTCGGGGTGCGGGCGGGGGAAGTGACCCTCGGCGACCCCTATGCCCGGGCCGTTCCCCCCGGTCAGCCCAACAGCGCGGTCTTCATGACGCTGCGAAACACCTCGGCCCAGGATCTCGCCTTGGTCGAGGCGCAAAGCCCGGCGGCCGAGGTCGTCGAGCTGCACACCCATGTCCAAGAGGAGGGGATGATGCGAATGCGGCGCCTGGATCGGATCGAGTTGCGCGCCGGTGAGACGGTCAAGCTCGAGCCCGGCGGACTGCATCTCATGCTGATCGGTCTCCAACAGCGGCTAGAGCCCGGGGAGAGCGTCGAGCTGACCTTGATCTATGACGACGGCAGCGAGGCTCGAATCCAGGCACCCGTGCGCAAGATCCAGATGCATCATTGATTCCCGTGCGTCCGGTGCGCTGACCGCTCTTGCGAGGCGTGGTGAAGCGCAGGCCGGGCCAAGTCGACCCGCGCCGACGAGGGTGGAGGGATCTTTGATCGGACATGCCTGTCTATCCGCGGGTGTGCTTGCCAGACCCCAGTGCCACTCGCGTGGCGCATCGCATTGGGTTTGACCAATATGGCAAATATCTGATATACATCCGCGGATTTTCTACACCCTAAACCCACAGGCCGTTCACCGAAAGAAATGGCACGGTCCTGAGCGCAATAATGACTGGACACTTGTAATGATGAAGACTTGGCTGACGATTGTTTCGGTGTTGGCAGCGTCCTTGAGCGGCGCGCTTCAGGCGTCCGACGAGGGCCTGAAGCCCGGGGATTCCAAGGCTGGCGAGACAAAGGCGAACACCATCTGCTTGGC
>JANQGF010000159.1 GCA_028277465.1 Chromatiaceae bacterium | reverse complement strand
ACCGCCTGGTCGCGATCAAGCCGCGGGCCTACTTCTCGTGCGTCGCACCACGCTCGCACAGGCCCTGTTCGACCGCGATGACCGCCGCCTCCACCCGTGAATGGACCTGGAGCTTGCGCAGGATCGCCTTGACATGCAGCTTGACCGTCCCATCCGAGATGCCGAGTCGGCGGGCGATGGCCTTGTTGCTCTGGCCTTCGGCGAGATGACAGAGGATCTCTTGCTCACGGGGGGTGAGGTCGAGAAGGTTACTCTCTGTCTCTGCGACCCTTGCCTCCCCCTGGACCGCCTTGGCGAGCACGATCGCCAGCTCGGGTGCCACCACGGTCTGCCCTCGCACGATCTCGCCCAAGGCGGCGATCAATGCGTCTGGCTCCATGTCCTTGAGCAGATAACCCTGGGCCCCGCTCTGCAGCGAATCGATCACGTCGCGCTCCTCGGCGCTGGTGGTCAGCATGGCCACCGGCATGGTCTCGTGGGCCGCGCGCAGCCGCTGCAGCAGTTCGAGCCCGGAGAGTCGTGGCATCCGCATGTCCAGCAGGACCACGTCGGGTTGGGTCTCTGCGACCTTGTCCAGTCCGGCGGCGGCGTCACCGACCGCGGCGACCACCTCGATTCCGCGGCGCTCCAGGAGCTCCTGGAGCCCGAATCGAAAGAGGGCGTGATCGTCGATCAGCAGGACACGCATCAGGCGGCCTCCAGCGATGGGCGTGCGGGACGTCGATTGACCTCGAACACGACCTCGACCCGGGTGCCCTCGCCGGGATCGCTCTCGATGCGCAACTCGGCGCCGATGCGGCGCGCGCGCTCCTCCATGATGGAGAGACCGATCCGTTCGCCCGGGCTGGCGCCCTCGGCCGGTGTGCCGTAGCCGACGCCATCGTCCTCGATGAGGAGGACGTGCTTGTCCCCCGCCTCCCGTGTCAGGAGGACCCGGACGGTATGGGCCTGGGCATGCTTGCGGATGTTCGCGAGCGATTCCTGGGCGATGCGCAGGAGCTGGAGCTCTTCGGTCGCAGACAGCTCGAAGGGACGGCAGTCGTTCTGGAAGAGGACATGGGCCCCGGTCTCCTGACCGAGTCGTTTGGTGAGCTTCTCCAGCGCCGGCACCAGGCCGCGCCGATCCAGGGGTGCCCGGAAGCTCGCCAGGAGCTCGCGCAGCTCGGTATGGGCCTCGTCGAGACCGCTACGGATGCGGGTCAGGTCGTTGCGCGCCTCGTGGGAGAGGGGACTCTCGGCCAGCGAGTCGTCCAGCATGCGGCACTGGAAGCGCAGGCTGGCAAGCGTCTGGGCCAAGGAGTCATGCAGCTCGTGGGCCAGTGCATTGCGCTCCTCGACGATCGAGAGGCGGTGCGCCTCGGCATCCGAGCGCTGCTTGGCGATGGCGACACCCAGATGGTGGCCGACGGTGAAGAGGAGGTCGAGGATGTCCTCGCGCGCGCTCACCCCCGGCCGATCGACGAAGATGCTGTAGACGCCCAGGAGCTGGTCGCGATGTTCCAGCGGGACCGTCACCACCTCCATCTCGGAGCTGGCGAACATGCGCCGGCCATAGACACGCGAGCAATAACGCGCGTCTTTGTCGCAGACGATATCACCGGGTGTCAGCAGGCTGCCGCAGAGACAGAGGTCCACCGGTGCCATGTCCTGCTCCCGGACCAGATCGTCGTCCAGACCGATCGACCCGACCAGCCGTCTGGTCCCGTCCGGCATCACCAGGCGTACCGTCGCGGCGCGGCCGTTGATCATCTCCTTGAGGACCCGTAGGAAGCGCAGGAGGAGCTCCTCCACGCTGTCGGTCTGATGAATCCCGGCTGCCACGTCGTAAAGGATCTTGAGCGAGGCGGTCTTCTGGGCCAGCCGCATGGTCTGGCGCGCCACGCGATTGTCCATGTCTTCATAGAGGTCGGTCAGCTCCTCGTTCAGGCTGCGGATGTCCTGGGCGATATGGCCGAGCACGCCGGTCTCTCGCAATGCATCGCTGGCCCCAGGCTCGCCCTGGCAAACCCGGGTCAAGGAGTGCTCCAGGCGCACCAGGGGGAGCAGCAATTGGCCGCGTAGACGGGTCCAGGACAAAGCCACCCCGGCGATGCCGGCGAGCAGAAAGAGGAGACAAAGCCATTTTGGCCACGCGGGTCCCGGCCAGATCCAATGTATTGCCAGCAGTGCCAGGGTTGCAGCCAAGGCAACGGCCACCGACAGCAGCGGGACGACCAGACCGGCCACACGTAGGATGGCGTAGAGACGTCTCGTATCGGCAGGCTGAGCGGGGTCCGGTCTGATTCGGTCGGTGGCCGTGGTCATGACATCTGATCGCGATGGTCGAACCGGCTGCACTCGGTCATGC
Source organism: Chromatiaceae bacterium (assembly GCA_028277465.1). Classification (GTDB taxonomy): domain Bacteria; phylum Pseudomonadota; class Gammaproteobacteria; order Chromatiales; family Chromatiaceae; genus JANQGF01. The sequence continues at coordinate 3,881 of JANQGF010000159.1, read as the reverse complement.
CCGGCTCGCGACCGGGCAGTTGGTCGAGTCGATAGAGGGCCTCGGTCGATATCAGCCTCTGTTCAGCCGCCGCGGTCCATGAGCGGATTATCCTGGGATTATACAACCGCCAGTCGTTCATCGCGGTCAGCGAGCGATCCGTCAGACCGGCCGCGAGTCCTCGGTCGGCGTCCCATCGAATGATTCCAGCGCATCGCTGCCCTCGCGCTGCTGCAGCTCCCACATGGCCGCGTAGTGTCCCCCCGCCTCCAGCAGCTCACGGTGGGTGCCCTGCTCGCGGATGCGACCTCGCTCCATGACCAGGATGCGGTCGGCGTCCACCACGGTGGAGAGGCGGTGCGCGATGACCAGGGTGGTATGGTTCTCGGCGACCTCGGCCAGGGTCTGCTGGATCGCCTTCTCGGTATGGCTGTCGAGCGAGGAGGTGGCCTCGTCGAAGATCAGGATCCGTGGCTGCTTCAGAATGGCGCGGGCGATGGCAACACGCTGCTTCTCGCCGCCAGAGAGCTTGAGACCGCGCTCGCCGACCACCGTCTCCCAACGGTCTGGAAGCCCCTCGATGAAGTCGCGGATGTGCGCCATCTCGGCCGCGCGCTCGATCGCCTCCCGGGGCGCGCCCGGCCGGCCGTAGGCCAGATTGAAATAGATACTCTCATTGAAGAGCACCGTGTCCTGGGGGACGATGCCGATGGCGGCGCGCAGGCTCTCCTGAGTGAGGTCGCGCAGGTCCTGTCCGTCGATCAGGATGCGCCCGCCGGTCACATCGTAGAAGCGGAAGAGCAGCCGCGACAGGGTCGACTTGCCGGCACCACTGTGTCCGACCACGGCGACCTTCCCGCCGGGCTCGATGCCGAAATCCAGACCCTGCAGGATCTGCCGTTCCGGCTGGTAATGAAAATCCACCTGCTCGAAGCGGATACCACCGTCGCTCAGTGCCAGTGGCTTGGCCCCCGGCCGGTCTCGGATCTCGGGTCCACGCTCCAGGAGCTTGAACACCAGGTCCATGTCGGCCAGGGCGTACTTGATCTGGCGGTAGACGATGCCGAGAAAACCCAATGGGATGAAGAGCTGTAGCAGCAGGGCGTTGACCAGCACCAGGTCGCCGATGCTCATGTCGCCAACAACCACGCCTCGGGCTGCCAGGCTCATGATGAGCGTCACCCCGATGGCGATGATGGCCCCTTGACCGAAATTGAGCACCGACATGGAGGTCTGGCTCGCGACCGCCATCCGCTCCCACTCGGCGAGCGTGCCGTCGTAGCGCGCGAGCTCCATGGACTCGTTGCCGAAATACTTGACCGTCTCATAGTTGATCAGGCTGTCGAAGGCCTGGGTGTTGGCCTGCGAATCGAGCCGGTTCATCTGGTGACGATAGTCCATGCGCCATTCGGTGATGGCGAAGGTGAAGGCGAAATAGACCGCGACCGTCCCGAAGGTCACCAGCATGAAGGCCAGGTCGTACTGCCCGAGCAGGACCACGGCGACCAGCGTGAATTCGACCAGGACGGGCAGCACGCTGAAGACCACGTAATTGAGGATGGTGGAGACCGAGCGCGTCCCGCGCTCCAGGTCGCGGCTGATGGCGCCACTCTGGCGCTCGAGGTGATAGCGCAGCGAGAGCCGATGCAGGTGTTCGAGCACCCGGGTCGAGAGCCGTCGCATGGCACGGTAACGCACCCGTGCGAAGACCACGTCCCTGAGCTCGTTGAACAGGGAGGCGCTGAGCTTGAGCAGGCCGTAGGCGAGCAGAAGGCTCACGGGCAGCACCAGCGTCTGGATGGCGGGGTCCTGGAAAGCATCGACGATGTCCTTCAGAATCAGGGGCACGCCGACGTTGGCGACCTTGGCCAGCACCAGACAGGCGAGGGCGAGACCCGCCCGGCCGCGGAACTCCCAGAGATAGGGCAGCATGCCGCGCAGGTTGTGCCAGTCCCGACGATCCCCATGGACGCGCTCGGTCGCGAAGATGCGATTCATCTGACCTTGTGTCTTCATGCCCGCTCCTTGTCGGCGCCTGGATACCACTGCGAGGAGGCGCGCCGACGACCGGCGGGCATCTCGAAACACGCAACAAATGAGGACGAATGATGGCAGATCCCACCCCGGAGGGCACAGGTTGCAGCATGCAGGAGCCCTACGCATTGCAGGTGCTGGGCGACGAGATGGAGCCGGAGTTTCCGGATCGCTGTATCCTCATCATCGAGCCGACGAGTCTACGCAAGAACCGGACCTTCGTCTTCGCGGAGGTCGAGGGGGTACGCTGGTTTCGGCAGTACATCAGAGAGGAGAGTGGCGCCGAGCGCTTGGTCGCGCTCAATCCACTCTATCCCGACATCGAGTTGGGTGGTCTGGAATGGTCTGTGCTGGGGATTGTCATTCAGCGCAATATCCGGCGCCAGATCAAACACTACGACTATGCGCAGGAGCCCGACGGACCGGCCCTCGGGGTTAGGGACGCGACTGGTCGCTGAACGCGATCGCGATTGGCGCGCTTGCGGTGGCGGGCAGCCGCGTTGCAGCTGCCCGAGTCGAGCGTGCAGGAAATCCCTTTGGCGAAGGCGATGGGAAAGCGGTTAAAGTGGGCCTAGTCGATTACCATAATGAAGAACCGAGGGCGATCAGGAGGCGTTGCAGGTCAGGAGTCGTCGAGTGCGCGCCCGTTGAGGTTGTCTCATGTCAAAGCTGTCCCTTGTCTCCCACTGGTTTGGATGACCAACGCGACCTTTGCCCATGAACCTCGAGCTCCTCTACCACGCCGTCGAACTGGTTCGCGGCGACCGCTATCGCAGCAACGCCCCGGAAGCGACCTTTCTGCGCATCTACCCGATTCTCCTAGCGACCGCTCGTCTCCCCGCCGCGGAGCCCGCGGATGCCTTCCTGCGCGTCGCTAGCCTGGCCTATGCTTGGATGCCGCAGACGCTGCGACTGGACACGACCTTTCTCGCGGGCGCGGTGACGGCCTTCGAGACCGCCAGGGGTGAGGGCGTGAAGGCCTCCGAGCGGATCGTGGAGCCCATTGCAGCCTGTCTCAGCTCCTTGGTGGGTGCCTCCAAGGTCCTGCATCTCGCCAACCCCGCGGTCTTTCCGTTCTGGGATCAGCGGGTCGAGGCCCTCCGTCTGGCCGAGGAGCCCTCGTCTTATCACATGGGTCAGGTGCGTAGCTACCTGGGATTCATCGACGAGGTCTGCAGCCTGACCAGACACCCGCTCTTTCTCACCTTTCATCACGATTACTGCACGGCCTATCAGGCCCGGCTGCAGCGTCTGCGGATCCCGGCCTATCCGCTCACCGAGCCACGAGTCGTGGAGTCGGCCGCCTCGGAGCTAGCGAGTCCCTGAGTCCTGAAGCGGGTCCCGCCCATGGCCATTGATCGCTCTGAGCATCCCCGTAGGGTACGCATCGCGTACCTTCCACGCCGAGGTTCATCCTCCTCGGTGCCGCAACCGCTTCGCGACCGTCTAGGCGATTGCCGGAAATGTTCATACCAGATGGCGCCGGATTGAGGCTCGCCTTCAAGGAGCGCCACCAGGAGCATCGCCGGGCGATGTGACTGGTGGTGCAACACCGAAGGCGGGCGTCAAGACAAGTCAGATGGTATGAACATTGACAGAAATCGCCTAAGGGCGCCCCTCCCCCGAGATCGGATCGTCTAGCGGCTCAGAACTAAAAAATACTACCCATCCACAAGTTGCGCAACCTTCGGCGGCGAAATCGTGACAGGCCTCCCGGGACTCAAGGGGTGTCCGTTGGAGCGGCACTCCTAACGACGCAGTCGACACCTCCTAAGGAACGATTCAGAAACAAGTGGTGCAACTTGAGCCGCCCTTGTTGGGCACGCTCCGCTTTGCCCAACCTACGGTGTATAGGTTGTTTCTGAATC
>JANQGF010000327.1 GCA_028277465.1 Chromatiaceae bacterium | reverse complement strand
TCTGGCACCCCGGAGCATGAAACAAGAGCCGCAGCAGTTTGCAGGCTCGTCGCGGCGAGGCGCCGCTCCCACCAAATCGAGCGGCTGGGGTGCTGTTCCACGGTAACACCGAGACCGTCAGCCTGTCTCGCACCAAGTGACGTCGAACGCCTCGGGGCCTGCTCCCGAGCACCAGTTGAGCCACATCTGTCGCAAGGCCTCCTCCAGGGTGCGGGTGAAGCCCAGCTCGTCGCGCAAAGGGCTCTGCGCCAATCGCTCGCGAAGCTCAGACCTCAAAGCGGCCAAGCGCCCGCGATCGGCCGCGAGCGCCTTGGCAATACGCACGTACTCGTCGGGCGAGCCGGCGATCAGCTCGGTGAGATCCACTCGCGTCAGGAGACTGGCCCCGACACGGGCGGCGTGCCGGTCACCCATCAGGGTCACGACCGGAACACCCATGAAGAACGCCTCACAGGTCGTGGTGGTGCCGTGGTAAGGGAAGGAGTCGAGTGCGATATCGACGCCTTGGTATTGCGTCAGATGTTCAGCGAGCGAGGGAGCACGCGAAAGAACCTCGACCCGGTCGGGGTGGACACCCTGCTGTCGGAAACGCTCGACCGATCGGTTCCAGGCCTCGAGGTCCGCGGCCGTATGGGTCTTGAGCAGGAGCCGCGCATCTGGCACGGCAAGAAGGATCCTCGCCCAAAGATCGAGTGTCGACTCGCTCAACTTGGCGAGGTTGTTGAACGAGCCGAAGGTGGTCCGCCCAGCCTCCAGCGAGGGGGGCGGGCCGATCGGCAAGCCGGCAACGGATTCCAAAGGGCGATAGCAGAGAAAACCCCGGGGAAGCCGGATCAAGGATTCGGTATGGTAGGCATCGGACTCGCCGACCGGGTCCGTGATGGCATCGACCAGACGGTAATCCATGGCTGAGAGACCGGTCGTATTCGGATAGCCGATCCAGTTGATCTGAACGGGAGCCGGCTTGGCCGCGCAAGCCAAAAGGGCGTTGCCATCCGTGTGGCCACTCAGGTCCACCAGGAGATCGATGGCGTCGCCACGAATTCGCTCCGCAAGCGCCTGTTCCTGCATGCCGACACAGTCGACCCAACCATCGGCGATGTCGCGAAACACCTTCGTCAGATGGTCGCGCTGATACCCCCTCGAGTAACACCAGACCTCGAACCGGCCGCGGTCGAGATTCTCGAGCACCGGCAGAAGGAAGAAAGACACGGAGTGCTGCCGGAAATCGCCGGACAGAAACCCAACCCGCAACACCTTTTCTGGATCGCGCTCACGACCCTCGATCGAGGGCATCCTGGCGATGTGCCCCGCCTGCTGGCGCTCGAATGACTGGTGCTCGGCGAAGACCTGCTCGCGCGAGTCGAGATCCAGATAATTCATGCAGAAGAGAAGATTGTTGTGTGCCTGGGTCAAGCCGGGCTTGATCTTCAGGGCCTGACGATAGGAGTGCAGTGCATCTTGCAAACACCCCTTGTTCTTATAGGTATTGCCAAGGTTATTGTAGGCCTCTGCATACGCAGGCTGAATCGCCAATGCCTTCTGGAGGCACTCGATCGAATCGTCCAGAAGTCCCCGCTTATCCAACGCAATGCCTTTATTGCAATAGGCCTCGGCATAATCAGGATCACTGGCGATCGCGCGCTCGAAACATTCGAGCGCCTCGTCCAGACGACCGAGCTCCTTGTAGGCCGTGCCGAGATTGTTGTGGGCCAAGGCGTATTCGGGGTCGATCTCCAGTGAGCGCTTGAAGCACCCAACGGCCTCGTCCACGCGACCCAGATACAGGAGTGCATAACCGAGGGCGTTCATACAGTCCTTGTGTCCGGGCGAGACCCGGTTGGCCTCCAAGAGCAGTGGCAGGGCCTCTTCGTAGCGTTCCGTCTTGACGAGGATGGTCCCCAGGGCCATCCAGCCGAACATGGCATCCGGATAGCGCTCGGTCAGTCGCCTTGCGGCCGCCTCGGCCTCCGCATAACGGGCCTGCTCGAACAACTCTGTGACCGCCTTCCCGTCAGCGGACGGAATGCCGGCTCGATGGCTCGCTGAGGGTCGACCTCCAGGGCGAACGGGCCTTGCAGCCCTTTGCTTGCCCTGCGATCTCGAACGGTCGGACTCACGCTTGCCGCGACTCGGTCGAACACGCATCCGGGGAGGCTCTCGCTTGGGATCCTTTGACCCTTGGGTGGCCGCTTGGCCACCGAGCTCGAAGGCATGCGGTGCCTCGCCGGAGCACCAGAGACGCCACATCTTGCGCAGCACGGCCTCGAAGGCCCGGGTGAACCCCATCTCGTCGCGCAACGCGCTCTTCTGGATGCGGTCGCGCAGGCCGGCCCGCAGAGGTCGCAGACGATCCAGGTCGCCCGCCAGGTCCGCAGCGATACGGACATACTCGGCGGGCGTTCCCGCAACCAGATCTGGCAGACCCACGCGGTTCAACAAGCTGACGCCGACACGCGAGACATGACGATCGCCGGCCAGGGTCACCACCGGCACGCCCATGAAGAGCGCCTCGCAGGTGGTCGTGGTCCCATGGTAGGGAAAGGGGTCAAGCGCAATGTCGACCTGACGATAGGTCGAAAGATGTTCGGAGTAGAAGCCTGCGAAGGGCAGGATCTCGATCCGCTGCGAATCGACTCCTCGGCCAGCGAGATGGGCGAGGACCCCATCCCAGGCCGATGGCTCCAAGACCAGATTGCTCTTCAGGAGCAGACGCGAATTCGGCACCGACGCGAGCACACGGGCCCAGAGATCCAATGTCACCGAGCTAAGCTTGCCGAGCAGGTTGAACGAACCGAAGGTGATCCGGCCGCTTGCTTCCGAGGGCGGCGCCGTGACCTCGACCGCCGAACCCGAGTCACCAGGCCGATAACACAAGAAGCCTTCGGGCAGACGAATGAGACACTCCGTGTGATAGCGATCGGACTCCCCCGGCGGGTCGGTCAATGGATCGACCAAACGGTAGTCCATGGCCTGCAGACCCGTGGTATTGGGATAGCCGAGCCAGGAGACCTGAAGGGGCGCCGGTCTCGCGGCGAAGGCCAACAGGGCATTCCCACGCGTATGTCCGCTGAGATCCAAGAGGATGTCGATCCGGTCGGCCCGAATTCGCTCGGCCAACCGGCGCTGGTCGAGCTTCGCGCACTCCAGCCAGCCATCCGCCCGCACCTTGAAGGCACGCGTCCAATCATCCTGCCGCTGGCTCCTGGAATAGAAGAAGATCTCGAACTGCCCGGGGTCGAGACGCTCGACCAGCGGCAGCAGAAAGAAGGCAACCGAATGTTGCCTGAGATCGCCCGAGACCAATCCGAGTCGCAAGACCTGGTCCGGATCACGCTCATCTGGGCTCACAGGCGGGAGCGGGGCTATCCTGGAGGCCTGCTCGCGATCGAATGCACGATGTTGCTCGAACACCTGCCGAGGCGTCAGGCTCGGCTGATAATTGAGCGTAAACAGCAGATTGCTGGATGCCAAGAGGTCGTCGGGCGCCTTCTTCAAGGCCCTTGCATAACACGCGAGCGCCTCGTCGATCCGGCCCAGGATTCGTAGAACATTTCCCCGATTGATATCGGACTCCGCATAGTCCGACCGCATCGCGCTGGCCTGTTCGAAAGAGTCCAGCGCCTCGCGCATCTTCCCCGCGTCTTGCAGACAGAGGCCGAGGCCGTTGCGGATCTCGGCGGAGGCCGGATGCCGACTCGCGCCCGCGCGCAAGCAGTCCAGTGACTCGTCCAGGCGCCCCATTTCGCGCAACAGATGACCGAGATTGCTGCAAGCGACGGGATCGTCGGGACGGATCTCCAATGCACGCCTGTAGTGTTTCAAAGCCCCATCCGGGAGCGCCAGCTCGGCGAGCAGGATCCCCAGATTGTTATGTGCCTCGGCCAGGTCGGGCCGAAGCTGCAAGGCCCGCTCGCATGCGGCACGGGCCTCTTCCAAACGTCCAAGCCCTCTGAGTGCCAAGCCCAAGTGGTTATGCGCCTTTGCATAGTCGGGTCTGAGGCTGACCGCCCGACGATACGCCTGCGCGGCCTCTTCCCAACGACCCAGATCCTGTTCCAGCCTTCCCAGATTGATCAGTGCCTCGACGAGCGACGGTTGGCTTTCCAAGGCGCGATGAAAATGGGCCCGTGCGTCCTCCGCGCGACCTTGGTGTTGCAGCACGTACCCCAAGGCATTCAAGCATTCTGCGTCACTGGGTGAGAGCTCCAGCGCCCGCCCGAGCGTCTCCATTGCCGCCTCGAATCGTCCCTTCTGACCCAGTAGGATACCAAGCACCTTCCATCCAGCAGGCTCGTTCGGATCGGCCGCGACAAGCTGCCTCGCCGCGTCTTCCGCCGCCTCGAAATCGCCCGCCCGAATCAGCTCCGAGAGCCTTTCGCGCGCCGCCGAGAGTTCAGGCTCTCCTTCCGGGTCAGCCGCATGAAGCGGGCCGTTGCCTGGCCGATCCGTCGATTCGCCGTTTTGTTCAGCCTGCGCCAACAGCTGCTCGATGCTCCCGATCAACTCCTCCACCTCGGGCCTGTCGAGCCCCATGGCTTGCGCCCGCCGGATCACCGCCAGGGCGTCGGTGGGACGCTTGGCGATCAAGAGCCCCTGAGCGAAGGAGAGCCAGTAGCCACCATTCTCAGGATCGATCTCGAGTGCCCTCTGGAGGTGCTCGAGCCCTCGCTCGACCTGGCCGCTCTCCACTTCGAGCATCCCCAGCAATTGATTGGCCTGGGCGTGCTGGCCTTGCAGAGCGAGCACTGCTCGATAGAGATGTTCAGCGGCTTGGATACGACCCGCTTCGTGATGGGCGATGGCCGCGGCGAGAATCTGGCTCTCGGGCCGCCCGTCATGCGGTGGATCACTCGACTGCGACTCTGTCATCGGATCGCTCTTATTCCCGCGCGGCAATGAACTTCAACCGGCCCACTACGCCTTCACCGTCAAAGCGAATCAACCAACCCTGCACGCGGATATACGCCTGCTCTTCGAGGGCCGCGGCCAGCCCGATTCCAGCGAGCCGCCCACCCTGGCCCATGGCCGTCATACGGCCTGTTCCGCGACAACGTACCGTTCCAAACCATTTGGGGCAAGATCCTCTCCTTCCGGCCAACAAATGGCGCCCAGCGGATCAATCCCAACGCGACGAAAATAGCGATCCTGACGCAAGCGCCAGTAGGCATCCCTACGCTCGATGAGCAGTGCCAAATCGAGTGTCACCCGGCGTCCATCCGCGAATCGGACATGCAGGCACCGATTGTCGCCAGGAATCACCTCAATCACCGTCGGCCAGGGACGGTCAACCGCTGAGCTCATTCCATTTCTCCATCAATTCATCCTGGTTGTTCTGGATAAACTGTTTGATTTTCTTCATTTGTACTGGAGGCATCTGTCCAGCCAGGAGGTCACCACTTTCCAGACTGAAAGAACCGCCATAATCACCGTAGATGGCATGACAATGCGGTACACCATGATCATCGAGATACATGTAGATCGAGATCCCAAAGAAAAAGGCAATACGAGGCATGACTGATCTCAGTTTGGTTTTTCTAAGCGACCACCTGGCTTTTCGGTCATTTTAAATTCAATGTAACAGATGATTGCCAAAACTGCCGTAATTTTCACATTTTATGTTATGCTTCAGCCGCCTTTCAGGGACAAAAACGTATCAGTCGTGCCGGCTGGCCCATGGCGATAGCGCCAGCGGGGATGTCGCCCTCCACCACGGAATGTGCTCCAATCACTGTCCTGTCCCCGATACGGGCACCGGGTCGCAGCATGCAACCGGCAGCGATCCAAACCCCCTCGCCAACCAACACAGGTTTTCGTATATACCCACTTTCCATGAAAGCGCAACGGCCATCAAGCCGGTGCTCGGAGGCGATAACGTTGCCGTGGGCGGCAATGCCACTATCGCGGCCGAACACCACCAAATCGCCAGCATTGACGATCGTGCTCATGGCAATCTGTACCCGGTCGCCAAGGATCACCGCACCTTCCCGCGCCGCGACGAGTCGGGCGCAGGTATCAAGCACGACATCGTCACCTAGCTCGATTCGCCCCTGTTCGCGCACCTTAAGGTCAACCCAGGGCATTAGCGACACATTTCTGCCCAAACGGATGTTGCGCGGCTCGCCTTTGGCTACGACCCGCTTCGTGATGCGCGATGGCCGCGGCGAGAATCTGGCTCTCGGGCCGCCCGTCATGCGGTGGATCACTCGACTGCGACTCTGTCATCTGATCGCTCCTATTCCGGCGCGGCAATGAACTTCACCCGGCCCCAGACCCCAAGGCTCAGAGCCAGTGGGCACGGTTTGGGACAGGCAAGACACCTGCCACAGAAAACATATGCCAACCATGTAGCCGCGTGCTAGCCTTAATCGGCCCTGAAGCCTCTGCCCGACGTCGCGGTAAGACAAGCCTCAAGAGTTCATATGACCCAAAGTGCGGCCCCGCTCATGCTTCCAATCGCCGACAATCGGCGCAGATTGGAAGGCATCCGGTCAGATCAGCCATTCTCAGTCGAACTGGAGAATGGAGATACCCTAGAGTTCGTGCCCCTGAGCTGCCACGAGTATTCACTCCTGGGTCGCTCGGTCGACGGCCAGTGGTTCGCGAAGGTCGAGCTAAGACCCCATCCACTCAAGCGCAACGATCTGCATGAAGAGGCAGAGATCATTCGCGACCTCAACCGCAGGGGTTGTGTCACCTGCCCCCAGTTGTACGGCGTTGGACAGGTTCGCGCGGAGGAGTTGGCGCGGACCTGTGACCAAGAGCTGCCGCGCGAGGCGCGGCCGGCCTTGGTCTTGCCTTTTCTGGCGACGGCATCGGCTGTCAGTCTGAACGATCTGCTGTTCTCGATTCTGGAACAGCGCAAACTCGGCTGGTTCCATGCCGACCTCAAACCCGACAATCTGCGCTTCTGCCCCGACAGCCAGGTCTGCTACCTCATCGATTACGATCAGGCAGAACCCCTGACCGACGCTCAGATCGATCAGCCACTGGTCGATTTTCTGCGCTGGGCGGATCAGCATATCCGCGAGAAATACGCCCAATTCCAGTTCCTTGGTCTCTTCCACTATTTTCCGGGAATCGCCTTGGAACAGGTCATCCTGCCCCGTCTCGACCAGGGACGCCTGGATGTCGGCAAGACCCAGCTGCTCAAGTCGGCGGAGACCACCCTCAACCCATCGAAGATCTATCACGGGATTGACCTGGACGACATCGTAGCTCATGGCGAAAGGACCCTGGATGCCCGCCTGAGTCTCATGAACCGGATTCGCTTCTTCCCGGGCGAACGGGTCCTGGATATCGGCTGCAACCTGGGCCTGCTGTGTGCTTACTTGGCCGGTCGAGGATGCGCGGTCAATGGAATCGATCTGGACCCCTACGTCATCCGTGGCGCCCAGATGCTGTCCAATATTCGAGGAGACGGAATCCAATTCGCCTGCGTCGACCTGGATCAAGAGCAGGACCTGGGCCGCTACGACACCATCCTGCTCTTTTCCGTCCTGCATCATACGCAACACGTCATCGAGAACGCGCGCCGAATCGCGGATGCCTGTCAGCGCATCATCATTGAATGCCGATTGCGCGAGCAAGGCGCAAAGCCGGTCGAGGGGCAATGGATCGCCACAACGGCATGGTCATTCGACACTGTGGATGCCTTGACCGATGGGTTGTGCAGACTCTTTCCCGGCTTCGGATTGTTCAAGAACCATGGCCAAGCCGACCGTGAGCGGTATCTGATCGAGCTCATCCGCGAGGGGGTCGAGTGGTCTGGTACCACGGTCACCGAAGACATCCGCCCCGCGACCACCGAACCGGGAGACTCACCACGACCTGTTCCACCAATGACTCAGGACCAGGCACTGCAGTATTTTCTCAAGCGCAATGCAGAGCGCTGGGCACGGATTCAACCGCGACACACCGATCAGTGCGTTCTGGTCGAGCTGCTGGTCGGCCATCCGGCCTACTTCATCGCCAACGCGGTACTCGCCAAATACCTCCAGCAGATTCACGGCTGCGCGATCAAGGCCATCCTACCGAATCGCAATAATGACTACCTGAAGTCTCTCGCGGCGTCTTATGGAATCACCGAATATTACTACGAGGAAGATCTTGGTCGGTTGATCAACCCGCCCCAGAAGGCATCGATGCAGCAGGTACTGCAACAGCCCGGCAATCTGCGCAAGACCTTACTCGACATCAGCATCAACGGCATCCGTGTTGGCGATCTGATCTACGACACCTACTTGCGGAATACCAGCAATGTGACCATCGAAGCCCTCGACGATCAACTGTTGGGGACCGCGATCTCCGCCGTTGGTTACTATCGACTCTACGATGCCATTTTCCGAGAGAACGACGTCGTTGCGACCGCCGTCGGTCATACCGTCTACACTCGGTTTGGCGTTCTCGCGCGCGTATCCGTCGCGCATAGCGTACCCGTCTATGCGAAGAAACCGAGTCCGCTGCTGGTTCGAAGGTACAGCCGAGCGGAGGAGTTTCCCGAGCACGAGTGGGCAGTGGATCCGCAGGAAGCGGCGTACGTCTGGGCGACACGCCGCGAGCAGGCAATCGCCAAAGGACGGGCACACATGGCTGAGCAACTCGACTCGGATGCGAGGAGCTTCAGTAAAGGGGGCACCGGGCGCTGGTATTCGGAGGCCTATGGCTCGGACCGGACCCTTTATTCACTGGAGCGTTTTTGTGAGGTGACCGGGATCAACCCAGACAAGCCGATCGTCGTGTTGTTTTCCCATTGCATGCCGGATGTCCCGCACAGCTTCGCGTGGGGTTTGTTCGACGATTATTATCAGTGGCTAACCGAAACACTGGCATATGCCGCACAGCGACCGCAGGTGAACTGGATCGTCAAACCGCACCCAGCCGACAAGCACTACAATTCGAGGATTTCCGCCGAACAGGTGTATCAGACATTCGCGCATCATCCGCATATCGCTTTAGCACCGGCCGACCTCAACACGCGTTCTCTGTTCGACTTCACCCGCGCCATCGTAACCGTCACAAGTACCGCCGGCTTGGAGTTCGCGGCGCAGGGTATTCCTGTCATTCTCGCTGGCCAGGGTCTTTATTCGGGCCACGGCTTCACGCATGAGCCCAAGAGCCTGGAAGACTATCATCGCTTACTGAGCACCGTCGAAACCCTGCCTCGGCTCGATAGCGAGACGATCGATCGAGTTTATGCGCTGATCGCGACCCAGTTCTTCTACATCAGAGCAACCTGCGTCTATGTGCCTGACATGCCTTTGACGCCTTGGGAGCAATATGACCTGACGGAGGCGCTTCAGCAAGCAGCCGAGAGAGCGCGTGATCTGGGCTTTGAGGAGGATCCTTTCTTTCGCTCGTTGCTCGTGCAGGTCGTCATGGGCACCAAGCATCTCTTCAACTATGAATCAGGCTGAACCAAGATGAAGTGAGGGTAGCCCGACATCAATCTGCGCGATGAATCAGACGTCATCTATATTAATTACGGGAGGCACCGGTTCATTCGGACGTATGTTCGTCAAGACCGTGCTGGATCGCTATCCGAACATCAAGCGTTTGGTCGTCTTCTCGCGAGATGAGCTGAAACAGTTCGAGATGGCGCAGCTCTTCGACCCGGCGGTCTATCGTGGTTTGCGTTATTTCATCGGCGACGTGCGCGACTCCAACCGATTGAGGCGCGCACTCGAGGGTATCGACACCCTCGTCCATGCGGCGGCGCTCAAACAGGTTCCAGCCGCTGAGTACAACCCATTCGAGTTCATCAAGACCAATATCATTGGTGCTCAGAATGTCGTCGAGGCCTGCCTCGACAGCGACGTACAGCGTGTCATCGCCCTGTCGACAGACAAGGCCGCGGCACCGATCAATCTCTATGGCGCAACGAAGCTCTGTTCAGACAAGCTCTTCACCGCGGCAAACAACATCGCTGGTCGTCGGGACATCCGCTTGAGCGTCGTTCGCTACGGGAATGTCATGGGCAGCCGTGGATCCGTGATTCCCTTCTTTCTCGAAAGGCGACGCAACGGGGTGCTGCCCATTACGGATCCGGAGATGACGCGCTTCAATATCACCCTGCAGGAAGGTGTCAATCTGGTGCTATGGGCACTGGAGAACGCCCAGGGTGGCGAGATCTTCGTGCCCAAGATCCCCAGCTATCGCATCACCGATCTGGCTCAGGCGGTTGGGCCGGATTGCAGTCACGAGATCGTCGGCATCCGCCCTGGCGAGAAGATCCACGAGGAGATGATCACCGCGAGCGACAGCTTCTACACTGTGGATTTCGGACCTCATTTCGCCATTCTGCCAACGGCAGGCCAGCACACGGTCGCGTCCTACTGCGAGGCGCGAGGAACCGACCCAGTGCCGGCCGGCTATGCCTACGATAGCGGCACCAACCCGGATTTCTTGTCGGTCGAGGATCTGCGTCACCTGATCCGAACGCACCTCGACCCGACCTTCACCGTCGGAGCATGATCCCCTACGCTCGCCAAACCATCACGGAAGGAGACATTGCAGCCGTCACCGAGGTCCTTCGCTCCGAGTTCCTGACCCAAGGCCCAGCGGTGCCTCGTTTCGAGCGGGCCGTCGCCGATTATTGTGGGATTGCCCATGCCGTCGCCGCCAACAGCGGCACTTCAGCCTTGCATATCGCCTGCCTGGCGCTCGACCTGGGCCCCGGCGACTGGCTCTGGACCTCACCCAACACCTTCGTCGCCTCCGCCAACTGTGCACGCTACTGTGGAGCACGGGTCGATTTCGTCGACATTGACCCACGCACCTACAACCTCAGCGCGACGGACCTAACCGCCAAGCTCGAGCGCGCCGAAGCCATCGGACGACTGCCCAAGGTGGTTGTCCCAGTGCACTTCGCGGGCCAGTCCTGTGACATGCGGGCCATCGCAGCTTTGGCCGAGCGCTACGGCTTTCGCGTGCTCGAGGATGCCTCGCACGCGATCGGGGGGCGTTATCGCGGCGAGCCGATCGGTAACTGCCGTTACAGCGACATTACGGTCTTCAGCTTTCACCCGGTGAAGATCATCACCAGCGCAGAGGGAGGTCTGGCCACCACCAAGGACGCCGCACTGGCCGAGCGTATGGCGCGGCTACGCAACCATGGCATTACTCGGGACTCGGCCCAGATGCAGAACGTCCCGGACGGGCCTTGGTGCTACGAACAGATCGAGCTAGGCTTCAACTATCGCATGACCGACCTGCAGGCTGCGCTTGGCTACAGCCAATTGCAGCGTCTCCATGACTATGTTGCGCGCCGTCACGTCCTGGCCGATCGCTACGATACCCGACTTGGGGATTTGCCCCTGCGACTGCCTTATCGCGACCCGGACAGCTACTCGGCCTTCCACCTGTATCCAATCCAGGTTCGAGACGACCGCAGGAGAGTCTTCCAGTCCCTGCGCCAAGCGGGTTTCGGTGTCAATGTTCATTATATCCCGGTGCATACACAACCCTATTATCGCCGGCTCGGGTTTCAGCCGGGCGATTGCCCCAAGGCCGAGGCCTACTACGCACGGGCGATCAGTCTGCCACTGTTTCCCGATTTGTCCGACGAGGGGTTGCTCGAAGTCGTGGCCGCAGTGCGCGATCTCGTCTGACGCGCGTCGCCTTTCCATCTGCTTCGATGAAGCTGCAACCGCTTGAGCCGCCCGACGCGTCCGGTACCCTCGAGAAATGCAATCCAACCCCAAACCAACAATCGTCCTGCGCGCAGATGCAGACGCCGCGATCGGCGCCGGACATGTCATGCGTTGTCTCGCACTCGCTCAAGAATGGATTCGATGCGGGGGCGATGCGCACCTCGTCATGGCGACCGACCCAAGACCCTTCTCTGCCCGGCTCAGCCGCGACTCCATCCCAATCCACAGGATCTCCGTACCGGCCAACAGCCGTGCCGATTTCACGCAAACGGCGGATATCGCGAGCAGAGTGAGTGCGCTTTGGGTGATACTTGACGGTTACCATTTGACATCAGGATTTCAAGAACACCTGAAAAGAGCAGGGAATCGCGTGCTCGTCATCGACGATAATGGCGAACAGGATCACTACTATGCCGATGTCATCCTGAACCCAAACATCTACTCCCAGATCGATTTCTATCCCGCCGAAAAAAGGGAACGATATACCAAGCTTCTACTCGGGACCGACTACGTCCTTCTTCGCAAGGAATTCTATCCCTACCGACGCTTTCGTCGGACACCATCAGCGGCAAGACGCCACCTTCTCGTTCTCATGGGAAGCGGTGATCTCGAGAATATGACCAGCGTCGTGCTGGCGGCCTTGAGTCGATTGAAGCGACCCGATATCTGGTGCCGCCTCGTCGTCGGACCCAATAATCCTCACATCCGGGAGCTCGAGGGGATGGTCTCCGACCTCACTGGAAGAAGCGAGCTGCTTTCTAACGTAGAGGACATGCCTAAACTCTACGCATGGGCCGATTGCGCCGTGACGGCGACCGGCAGTACCTGCTATGAGCTGAACTTCATGCAAGTACCTTTCCTTAATATTGTCGTCGCACGAAACCAGGCACGCTTGGACCAAATGATTGTCGAGCTCAAAGGTGTTTCACTCGGTTGGTTCCATTCATTGACCACCGACAACCTAGCGACCGAGTTACGGCGCTTCTTGGATAGCCCCTCCGAGAGCTTCGCCCCGCGGATCCACTTCGGTGATTTCGTCGCAGAGCATCTCATGAGGCCAGCCATGGTGACCAAGACATGATCGAGGATTATATCGACAAGAAGGGCCATATTGCTCACAACTATCATGGCAATGTACTCGAGAAGATCTACTGGAATATCTCCGCGGAGCAACGTGAGGCCTTTGTCGCCTATCGCGCCGCATGGAATCGTGCAGACGCCTTGGATGACGCAGGCCCCTTTCCCTTGAATCTGGACGTGGAACTCGTCGACGCCTGCAATCTGAGCTGCACATTCTGCTATCGCGGTGACGCCGGCAGAGGCTCCAATTGGAAGCCGCGTCCTACCTCGCGTTTGGGTCTGGAGAAGACCCGCGAAGTCATAGATCAGTGTGCGGCCAATGGCCTACCGGCAATCTGGTTTGGCGCCAGCGGTGAGGGACTCCTGGAGAAGCGACTCCCGGAGATGATTGCCTATGCCCGTGAAAGAGGGATCATCGATCGTATCCTGACGACCAACGGTCAGCTGCTTTCCCAAGACAAATCGCGTGCCATCCTCGAAGCCGGATTGACGCGTATCTCGATTTCCGTCGATGCTTTCACCAAAGCGACTTACGAGGAAACCCGTGGCAGCGACTACGAGAATCTGCTCAGGAATATCCACGAATTCCTGAGGCTGAAAAAGGAGATGCGGCTCGAACTACCGATCGTTCGTCTTACCTTTGTGGACACTGCCCGGAGTCACGAGGAGAAGGACGATTTCATCACGTATTGGCGAGACCTCGTCGATATCGTGGATATCCAAAAGCAGATCTTCTACCAAAATACACGACTATCACGCGATGAAATCGAACCCATCCGGTGCGCCTATCCTTGGCGTGCCGCGGTCCTTTATGCCAACGGTGATCTAGCCCTCTGCTCGTCGCATTGGGGCCGTGACGATCTTGTGATGGGCAATATTCACGACACACCTATCCGTGAGATCTGGTGTTCGGAAAAGGCACGGGACCTACGTGAGAGCATTCGTAGTCACAACTACCGCCAATGCTGCATCAACTGCATGGGAAAGAAGAAAGGTGACTAATGTCTGAACTGCAAGACCGGGTGGAGGCATCCAACAAAGATCGCATCAGGCGATTCGAGAAAGGCAAGAGTGTCATTCAGACGATTCATGACGCGCTGCCTCTAGAAGAACGTGGTGCCTTTTCCGAGTACCGCGAACGCTGGCAGGCGACCGACCGCGAGCGTCTCGATCAACCCTTTCCGCTGAATGTCTATCTGGACATCAACACCGCCTGTAATCTGAAATGCATCTTCTGCACTCGTGGTCACGCCGAGCAATGGCGCGAGGTCGCCCCGGCCTATTTCGGCAATCAGCGCATGGGTTACCAGCGCTTCCAAAGCATCATCGACGAATGCGCCGATCATGGCCTTCAAGGACTCTGGTTTGGCGGCGGTGAAACCTTGCTCGAGAAAGAGATCGAGAAGATGGTGGCTTACGCCCGTGGAAAGGGTATTACTGACGTCACCATCGTCACGAATGGACACCTGCTCAGCCAAGAGCGAATCCTTCGATTGATCGAAATTCCGCTTACACGCATTAGCATTTCGCTCGATGCCTTCACCGAGGAGACCTATGAGAGGCTCCGTGGTGGCGATTATCACAAGGTTAAGGGGAATGTCGAGCGACTGCTTGCCATGCGGGAGGACTTGGGCGCAGCCCTTCCGATCGTTCGCGTTTCATTCGTTGAGCACCCAGAGAATCTCCATGAACTCCATGATTTCGTCGCCTACTGGCAAGAACGCGTCGACGTCGTTGATTTGCAGAAGCTGCAACAGTTCGATCGGACCAAGATCGTACAGCGAGAGAACCGCGTGATCAGGTGCACCTTTCCCTGGCGCTCGGTGATGATCATGTCGAACGGCGACGTCATGCCTTGTTGTTCTCTAATGGTGACTTCCGAGAACACCATGGGCAATGTCTATGACCGGCCCTTGAAAGAGATCTGGGACTCCGAGCGTTTCAAGGAATTCAGACTCAACATGAAGAACGGCGTCTACACAGAGACTTGCAAAACCTGCTACGACTCGATCGAAGGAATCCGATGATCGTCGCCGTCAACCAACCAACCTATCTGCCTTGGCTTGGATACTTCGAGCTGATCGCCCGAGCGGACCATTTCGTATTGCTTGATACTGTACAGTATGCCCACCACGGCTGGACGAATCGTAACCGGATTAAAGGTCAAGATGGACGGCCCGTCTGGTTGACCGTCCCCGTTGCTCACGCACCACTTGATACAGCGATCAAGGAGTTACGAATTTCTGATGATCCGTCAAATTGGAGATGGAGAAAAAAGCATCTGGGCTCGATTTCAAGCTTTTTGGGTAGAGCACCCTTCTTTGCAGAGCTTTGGCCCGACCTGTCAGAGATCGTAGCGACACCGTGGGAGAGGTTGTGCGATCTGAACTGCGCCTTGATCTTGCATCTGATGCGATTGCTCGGTCTAGATACCCCAGTCGTCCGAGCCTCTGAACTCGGTCTTCCCGGGCATCGCACAGAGTTGCTCAAGAATATCTGTTTACATTTCGATGCACAGACTTACTACTCGCCGGCTGGCGCCTCGGCGTATCTCGACAAAGAGCAGGAGATCTTGAGGAACGCCGGAATCGCGCTGGAATATCAGGCCTGGCAGCATCCTGTTTACCAACA
>JANQGF010000296.1 GCA_028277465.1 Chromatiaceae bacterium | reverse complement strand
TGACGCCGCGGTTGTCGGTCGCCGCCGCCCAGCTCAGGCCGATCTCGCTCACGCTCGCCGCCGTCGCCGCGAGACTCGCCGGTGCCGTCGGCGCCTCGGTGTCTTCGTCTTCGGAGGGGATCCGCGCACTCACCTCATTGGAGAAGGTGCTGGCCAGAGTTCGATCCTGGTTACAGGACCGAACCGCAAAGAAATAGGTCTTTCCCGGCTCCAGGTCCTCCACGACTCGCGTGTCCGTCGCTCCACCATTCGCATCCGCTTCGACACTCCATTGGTATTGCCCGCTCGCAAGACCGTAATGCACCTCATAGCTCTTGACCATGGGGTCGTTGGTCGCGGGGCTCCAGCGCAGGGTGACAGAACTCGCTGTCACCATTTGGCTAAACACCAGCATAAATAGGCCGGTGATGATCAGAGCCAATTGACTCCCGCGGCTAGCGAGAGGAGAGGGTTCACAATAACGAACTGCCGTTACTTCAGAATTCACCGTATGCACCTCATCTGTACGCGGCCAGGTGCCGTCCACGCTGGCCGAACAGAAGCAGGCACACGCGGGATTTCGGCAGCCTGTCTACCTTATCCCACAATTAGAAATATCTAATTTATCAGGGACTTAGGCCACGGCTTTGCGTCCTGCCCTTTCGGGCAGTTTGCCTTGTCGGATTCCGGAACTTGGAAGGTACAAACCGCCGAGCGCAGCCCTACTCAACTGCCGGCATCAACTCCGTATCGGGAGACGGCTTGGACCAACCACGAAGAACGATAAACTCATCAGCCGGCTCAATCTGGGAACCCGTTCTCGTCGCCCACACCGGTCGATACAGGGCAGCGGAGAGTGCAAAGGACATCGCAGATTGGCGGTTCAGGGGGAGCCGTCACTGATGCAGCGCATCAGGACGGAGTCGTCGAGCAGGCCTTGATCACCGGTTCGCCCGATCCGTTGAGTCGGCATCGCGCATCATGCGGCAGCATCACGTGGGAGCAGCGCCCCACCGCGAAGAGCGCGCGATCGCGGCGGGGCGCCGCTCCCACCAACTAGGTGCTTGGACCAACCGATGATCGAGGCCGTCGAGCACAGCCTGCAAGCGACCGGGTTGGCTGGACGTGTCCTATCCAGGCCAACCCTTTCCGCGTCAGATTCGATTCGTTTGGGCGACTAATTCCCGGGTTCGATCAGGAAATAGCCAATGCTTTCGCGCTTGTGGGCGGTCTCAGCATCCTTCGACCTCTCCTCTTCGATCCATAGGTCGACGGCATCACTGCTCTTGTGATGCCAGCGCATGCTGGCCGTATTCCTGCCATTCACCGTCTGCATCCCTGCAATGAGCACAGGGGGCGAATTGAACGCGCTCTGATAGGCAAGCGTATACACGCGGTGGCTTACCTCCTCGGGGGTACGCCCTACCTCGAACCGACGACCATTCATGACGCCCGAGGAAATCTCGAGGGCGATATAGTCGATCGTTTCAGTCACATGCCGTGGTTTGTTCTTCTCCTGCTCCGCCAAACCAACCTCGAAGCCATTCACACCGACCCGGCGCACCCGTGTGGAAACCACATCGGACCCATTGACACTGGTGACGGCCGCAAAGACCACGGGGGGACTGGCAAAGGCGTCGGCGAAGTCGACCTTCTCGAACGCGTCGGTCCGTCTCGTATCCAAACGACCTGCCTCGACCCAGGTCCCATCGTCCAGTTGATGACGCCCCCGCTCCATGACCATATAGCCAACCGTCTCGGTGACATGCGACTGGTTGAGATAGTCCCATTCTTGGACTCGCACTAGGAATCCAGTCGGGTCGACGTCTGTGATACAGACGACCGCGGGATCGGATCCGTTGGCACTCAGTGGCTTCGCCACCACCACGGGGTCACGATACGCCCGCTTCAAGTCGACTCGGCGCCACTCGTGATCGATACTCACTTCACCAATTTCGAGGAACTCATTCCAGGTTGGGATCTCGACGCTCACCTCATTGGAGAAGGCGCTGACTTCGGCGACCGATTTTCCACGTGACCTGACTGCGAAGTAATAGGTCTGACCAGGTTCCAGGCCATCAATTTCTTGTCGATCGGTGGCAGCACCTTGGTCATCAGCTGTCACAGACCACCCATAGACCCCAGATGAGAGGCCATAATGAACCTCATAGCCTTCGACACGAGCATCACTGGCTGCGGGCACCCAACGCAGGGCAATGGAATCGGCCCCGGCAACCGAACTGAATAAGAGCAGCAACAGGCCGAAACCCATCAAGCCCAACTGAACGCCACCCTGACCGAGGCAACACTGCTTGCAGTGCCACATTGCGCACGATTTGGAATTCACCTTAGATACCTCTCTCATGACGGATACCGACCACACCGGCATCAATGACAAGACGCCAACAGGTCCGTAAACCGCGCCGCCCTATCCCTCGAACCAAGGGAATCGGGCCGCTCATATGGAGAGCCGCACTCTCTTGCAGCAAACTGGATTCGGAGGGGTTCGGATAGCCGGGTGATCTCTCCTGCGCAGGACACATCGGAAACGGCCCTGTCTCTGCGCCCGCACGACCGAATGGAGACGAACACGGTCCCCAATCTACCCGTCGCGCAGGCGCGATCTACCCCAACCGCGGCAGACCCGAAGAAAGATCTCGGGCGTGCAACGCACGGCTGATCCTGTCGCGCACAAGAAGGCTCCACGCCGCCACACTGAAGGGATACGAAGCAAGAAACCCTGCCAAGGGACGGAGCCCAAGAGACAAACGGCGGGAGCGAATAACCCTAGCTAAGACCCAAAATAAGGACGAACTGTCGACTGCGAACTCGCTTACCCCCCCAGCGATGACGCTGGCATCTCGGGTGCCGCGGAAGGGGGCTCTTGTTGGGCAGGCCGAATCAAGACACGATGACCTGTTGGCCTTTGGAACTGCGGCACTTGCTTGTCGGGCGCGTTCGGGAGTAGCCCTACGCCGGTCCGGTCCTTGTCCGGACCAACTCCCAACACGCGTTAGACCCTCCGCAACGGGTCAGAAACACACCCGTGATACGGTGCCCATGATCTTTGGGCGAGCGTAGTTTACGGGAAAACCCTACAAAGGGCAAACCCTATATTTTCGATATATCACTGGAGATCATCCATTTAACTAACTATTTAATCAAGTATTCGAATATCACTGAATTCAAACACACAGAACTCAAACCTCTATCTGTTGTTAAAAAGAGACATGCACACATTCGTTGCCAGACTCGTCGCGCCGCCTTGGTGCAACATGGAGCTTCATGGACCTTTACCGTGCAGATTCTCGATCTCCGCACCAGGCTTAGCCCGCCTGGGAGGCAGCAAGTCATTGACGAACTAAGCTCCCAGCAGCAAGACCGAAGTGGCATATCTTCTGCTGGTCTCTTCTTGAGGCAGGCGGCTCTCGACTTGATGTCCGCTTCTCTGACCTCCTCAGTGGTGATTAACCCCGCATTCGCGGGGTTCTTTTTCTCGCTTGCCGACCGACTTGCGTGAGCGATCGACGGAAGGCCATCGGACTCGTTGTCGGCGTTCTTCTCGACACCCGAATCTTACCCTTGTTGTGTATTTCCTGCGCAAACGGCACCACCGATAGGACGCCATGGGCGCTCCGGCTCATCCTCTCCCTGTAGTT
>JANQGF010000295.1 GCA_028277465.1 Chromatiaceae bacterium | reverse complement strand
CAGGACCCGATCGTGCTTGGCGAGCGCTCCGAGCCGGAGCCGGACATCGCGGTGTTGCGCCCCCGCGCCGATTTCTACAAGGATTCGCATCCGGAGGCGGAGGAACGAACCCCAACGCGGCGCCTGTTGGGCTTCGCTCTCGCTCAGCCCAACCTTTCTACAACCGGTCGATCTCTTGGGTAATTTCCAGGAAATCGCCTAACGGGGTAAAAAGGATAATAAGGGGTCTCTAGCCGATCTCACTGGATGCAATCAACCATTCAGTGAAGATGGTATTTATGTCAATGGCTTGATTCATCTTCGTCACGGCTCGCTGTTGCCGCGCTCGGGTTCGGATCCTATCTCGTTTCTCGGACCGGCGGTCTTCTCATCAAGACGCTCGGACGGATCCCGAGGAGTCGCAGCGTCAAGGCATAGAGCGTGGCGCCGCCCGCGATCCAGGCAGCCAGATGGAGGACCCGCTCGCCGGATGGCATCAGGGTCCAGTCCACCGCCGTACCCGTACCGGCGGAGATCGCGCCGCCCATCGTCAGAGCGGCCACGAACACCTTGATCAGGAGGCCCCCCCAGCCGGGCTCAGGGCGCAGGATCCGGGCGCGCAGCAGGCCGCGGAGCAGCAGAGTGGCATTGAGTGTCACGGCAATGGCGGTCCCCAGCGCCAGACCCGAGTGACCGAGCGGAAACATCAGACTCAGGCTGAGAATGAGATCGACGATCAAGACGATGATGGCGATTCGGACCGGTGTCTTGGTGTCCAGTCGGGCATAGTATCCGGGCGCCAGGACTTTGATTCCCATCAGGCCGAGGATGCCGAGTGAGTAGGCCCTGAGACTGAAGGCCGCCATCTCTACGTCCTCGATCCCGAACTGGGTCGAATAGAAGAGCGTGGCCATCAGAGGACCAGACAGTGCCGCGAGTCCCACGGCGGCGGGGACGCCGAGCAGGAGAATCCAGCGTAAGGCCCAGTCCAGGGTGTGCGAAAAGGATTTCGGGTCCTGCGCGGCGTGGCGTTGTGACAGCCCCGGCAGGATCACGGTACCGATGGCAACGGCGAGTATCCCGAGTGGAAACTCCATCAAGCGGTCGGAGTAGTAGAGCCAGGAGACGCTTCCAGTCGCCAGGAAGGAGGCGAGCAGCGTGTCCAGGAGCAGACTGATCTGGGCCGCAGAGACGCCGAGCAGCGCTGGTCCGATCCGCTCGATGACACGTCTGATGCCTGGGTCCCGGGTTTCGATGCGGGGACGTGGCAGCAGTCCGAGTCGCGCCAGCGAGGGCAGCTGAAAGGCAAGCTGTGCGACGCCGGCGATGAGGACGCCCCAGGCCAGTGCCATGATCGGCTGATCCATCCAGGGCGCCAACCAGAGTGCGCAGCCGATCAGCACCAGGTTGAGGAGGGCAGGCGTGAAGGAGGGTACCCCGAAGCGGCCGTAGGTGTTCAGGATCGCGCCGGCCAATGCGGTCAGCGAGATGAAGAACAGATAAGGGAAGGTCAGCCTGAACATGGTGGCGGCCAGCTCACGCTGAGCGGCGTCATCTGCGAAGCCGGGGGCGAAGATCAGAATCATCAAGGGCGCTCCCAGGACGCCGAGCAGGGTGATCCCCGAGCAGGTGACCATCACCAAGCCGGCCACACCATCGAGGAAGCGCTTGAGCGCGAGTTGATCACCCTTCTCCCTGTACTGACTCAGGACAGGCACGAAGGCCATCGAGAAGATCCCCTCGGCGAAGAGACGACGGAAGAGGTTCGGCAGCTTGAAGGCGACGAAGAAGGCATCGGTGCCGGCGTCCGCACCGAAGAGGCGGGCGATGACCAGGTCTCGCACGAAACCGAGGACACGTGATAACAGGATATTCCCGCCGACCTTGGCGATCGAGGCGGTGACGGAGGTCACGGGTGGGGGGGCTCCGAGAAAGGGCCGATTATAGAAGCAGTCTCGAGCGGGAGTGGGTCGAAATGGCGCGACGCGCGAGGGCTTGTTGATGCCTCCCTTCGTCCTATGAGATACTTCATCGATTAACTTACTTGGCAAACTCAAACGTCAGATCTTTTGAGGAGACGCTCATTGGCCAACTCACCACAAGCCCGCAAGCGTGCGCGTCAGGCAGAGGCTCGCCGTCAGCGGAACATGGCGCAGCGCAGCACGGTCCGCACCTTCATCAAGAAGGTGATCAAGGCGATCCGGGCAGAGGATAAGGAGGCCGCTGTCGAGGCCTTCAAGCAAGCCATGCCGCGCATCGATCGCGCCGCGCGAAAGGGTCTGATCCATCCGAACAAGGCAGCACGGCACAAACGCCGTCTGAGTGCCCACATCAAAGCGATGGGCTGACCGCAAGACCGGCCTCTGGCCGGTTTCTTGGTTGGGCCTCGGACGAGATCCTTGTTCACCCTCGACCGGGTCTCCAAGCGTTTTCAGGGTGCCGCCGCCCTTGACGGGATCACGCTGGCGTTCGAGTCGGGTCGCACGAGCGTTCTCATCGGTCCCTCGGGGTGCGGCAAGTCGACCCTGCTTCGGCTCCTGATCGGGTTGCTGCTCCCGGATGAGGGAACCCTGACCTTCGATGGCCGGCCGCTGGCGGTGGCGAGCATGCGGGGTCTGCGCCACCGCATGGGCTATGTGATCCAACAGGGTGGTCTCTTTCCCCATCTGACTGCGCGCGATAACATCACCCTCATGGCGCGGCATCTCGGTTGGCGCCAAGAGCAGATCGAGCCGCGGTTGGAGGTCCTTGCGGCCTTGACGCATTTTCCGGCCGATGGTCTGGGCCGTTACCCCAATGAATTGTCAGGCGGACAGAATCAGCGGGTCGCCCTCATGCGGGCACTCATGCTGGATCCCGAGGTGCTGCTACTCGACGAGCCACTCGGTGCCCTCGATCCCATGATCCGGTACGAGCTCCAGGAGGATCTCAAGCAGATCTTCGCAGCCCTGGGCAAGACGGTGATCCTGGTCACGCACGACTTGGCGGAAGCGGCCTTTCTGGGCCATACCATCATCCTGATGCGCGAGGGCAGGATCCTCCAGATCGGCCGCCTGGCCGAGATGATGGACGCCCCTACCGAGCCCTTCGTCGAGCAGTTCATTCGCGCTCAGCGCAACCATTTCGGGCCGTGAAGGTTGCCGAACCATGAACGGCCGTCGCGCCTTTCGGGTCGTCGGTCCGGTCCTCGTGGTCACGCTCCTGGTGGCTGCGCTCTTCGCTGGTTGTGACCGCTCGGGTGGCCAAGTCCTGATCGGCAGCAAGAAGTTCACCGAAAGCGTCATCCTGGGTGAGGTGCTGGCGGGCCTGGTGTCCGATGCGGGTGTCCCAGTCACTCATCGTCGCGCATTGGGTGGGACCCGGATCCTCTTCAACGCCCTCGCTTCGGGCGAGATCCATGCCTATGTCGAGTACAGTGGCACCTTGACCCATGAGATCCTCGCCGGCTCGAGGCCAGCCGACGAGGCCGCTCTGCGAGATCGCTTGGCAGCCTCCGGGATCCGTCTCGCGGGTTCGATCGGCTTCCAGAACAACTATGCGCTTGGAATGCCTGAGGCCAGGATGGCCGAGCTGGGCATCTCGAGCATTTCGGACCTCGTGGATCACCCGGAGCTCAGGTTTCGCTTCGGCAATGAGTTCATGGACCGCGTCGACGGTTGGCCCGGTCTGCAAGCCTTCTACGGTCTGCCACAACAGGATGTGCGCGGCGTCGAGCACGAGTTGGCCTATCGTGGTCTGGCCGCCGGCGATGCCGACCTCACCGAGCTCTATACGACCGACGCGGAGATCCTCCATTATGGCCTGCGCACACTCGACGATGACCGCGGTTATTTCACCCAGTATGACGCCGTGCTGCTCTACAGGATCGAGCTTGAACGGGACACCCCGGAGGCGGTCGCCGCATTGAAGCGAGGTCTGGGGCTGATCGACCCGGCGCGGATGATTGCGATGAACGCTGCGGTGAAGATCGAGGGTCGCGCGGAGGCCGAGATCGCCGCCGAGCTGTTGCGCGAGCGCCTGGACATCGACAATGAAGTGTCGACCGAGGGCCGCCTCGGGCGCTTGCTGCGATACACGCTGGAGCATGCCCTCCTGGTGGGGCTGTCGCTCTCGGCGGCGGTGTTGGTGGCCGTGCCACTGGGCATCCTGGCGGCCTACCGGCGCCAGTTGGGCCAGATCCTGCTTGCCGTGGTCGGTATCCTGCAAACCATCCCGGCTTTGGCGCTCCTGGTTTTCATGATCCCCTTCCTCGGCATCGGGGCCGGACCGGCCCTGATGGCGCTCTTTCTCTACAGCCTGCTGCCGATCGTGCGCAATACCCATGCGGGTATCACGGGGATCCCGATCCACTTGCGCGAGTCCGCCGAGGCCTTGGGTCTGCCCGCGGGTGCCCGGTTGCGGCGGATCGAGCTTCCGCTGGCACTGCCCACCCTGTTGGCTGGGATCAAGACCGCCGCGGTCATCAATGTAGGGGCAGCGACCTTGGGTGCCCTGGTGGGTGCCGGGGGCTATGGTCAGCCGATCCTGGCCGGCATCCGGCTGGACGACACGGCACTCATCCTGGAAGGCGCCGTCCCGGCCGCCCTGTTCGCCTTGGGCGCCCAATGGCTCTTCGAGCGGGTCGAGCAATGGGTGGTCCCACGCGGGATTCGAGGCCAGGTGAAGCCTTGAACCTAGAAACGGCAGTTGACCGCTTCGTGCTTTGTGCAAGGTATGGATAGAAAAGACCGTTCCCACCGCATGCGACCTCACCGCCCCAGCCTTTACGCAAGCCGGATGGGCAGGTCTTCTTCCCAGCGGCGCGAATACAGAAACGCGATGACACCGGGTGGGAGTTCAAAGTCATTGCTGAGGAACTCCACCGTGTGCCCGCGGCGGGTGTTGTCGGTGACGGTCGTTGTCAAGGAAGATGTCGCAAAATCAGGCTGCCTTTTGCGTGTCTTTCTCCTCGGTTTTCGTTGGGCGCCCTGGGTTAAGCAGGACGATGGAT
>JANQGF010000252.1 GCA_028277465.1 Chromatiaceae bacterium | reverse complement strand
CCCCGGTAGATGACGGTCAGTCCCCGCTTGCCATGGGCATAGGGCCTCAGCTCATTGTAGATTCCCCTCCAACGCGGAGGGCGATTATCGTAGATGGGACCGCAACGACGCGGCTTTCCGTGCCCGCGATGCCATTTGTGGTGCCTGGGTGGCGGAGCCGGATGACCCAGATGGCCGCCTTCGTGATACTCCCAGTGGCCGCGATGGCCGTGGGCGGAGGCCAGGGTCGGTAACATCAGAGAACCGGCAAGGATGGCGAGGGCGAATGCCTTGAGTTTCTGTTGGTGCTTCATGGATCAGGTCCTCGTTTGGATGCGACGGGTCGGAATACGGCCCCGTGGCCATATCTCCCGTCGTCGAGGCCATCCTAGCGAAGGCGTCCTGAACCCCAGCTGAATCAGCGACGCGCGATCAGGATCAATTCGTCGCCCCGCTGGATCCTGAGGCTGAAGAGCCCCTTGGATCGACGCAGACGAGTCGCGATGTCCCGCAGCCCGCGCACGCGTTTGCCATTGACCTGCAGGATGCGGTCGCCCTCCCTGAGTCCGGCCTCCCACGCCGGACTGTTGGGCTCCACCCGACCGACCGGTACCGCGGCCACGCCTTCCTCCCGGTCCAGCTCGCCCAAGAGGGCGCCGGCCAGGCTCGGTGAGAGACGCTCTCCTGGGAGAAAATCACGATAGGGATCGGCGATGGTCCCAACCAGCCGGCGCCGTTTGCCCTTACGGACGACCTCCAGCGCAACAGACTCGCCGACCCGCAACAGCCCGAACTGATTGCGAAGATCGGAGGAGTCTCTGATGGCCCGCCCGTTGACGACCAGGATGACATCGCCTTCGCGCAGCCCAGCGTCTTGGGCCGACGAGCCCCTCTCGACGCTCGTGACGACCGCGCCATCCCAGTCCCGAATGCCAAGTGCGCCGGCCAGCTCCGGCGTCAAGTCCTGAACGCTCACACCGAAGAGTCCCCGCCGCACCGCACCGTGCTCGACGATCTGCTCCATGATGGCGCGTGCCATGTTCGTCGGGATGGCGAATCCGATGCCGATATTGCCGCCGCCGGGGGCCAGGATCGCGGTGTTCATGCCCACCAGCTCGCCGCGCAGGTTGACCAAGGGGCCACCCGAGTTTCCTGGGTTGATCGAGGCATCGGTCTGGATGAAGCTCTCATATCCCTCGATGCCGAGCCCGGTTCGACCCAGTCCACTCACGATCCCGGAGGTGACCGTCTGACTGAGACCGAAGGGGTTGCCGATCGCCACGACGAAGTCGCCAACCTTCAACGAGTCCGAGTCGGCGAATGGGAGCGCCGCGAGGCCCCGAGCCGGGATACGCATAACCGCCACGTCCGTCTCCGGGTCGCTGCCGATCAGGGTGGCATTCAAGGTGCGTCCGTCGTGCAACCTGAC
The DNA here is from genome assembly GCA_028277465.1 of Chromatiaceae bacterium. GTDB lineage: Bacteria > Pseudomonadota > Gammaproteobacteria > Chromatiales > Chromatiaceae > JANQGF01. Next base: position 4,716 of record JANQGF010000252.1, on the reverse strand, counting down.
CTTGATCTCGTCGGCCTTGGCGATGACGTGGTGATTCGAGAGGACCAACCCGCGCTTGGCATCCACGATGATGCCTGAGCCCAGGCTGTCGTTCTCACGCCTCCGGTGTTCCTCCGGGAGTTCGAAGAAATGGCGGAAGATGGGGTCGCGGAGCAGCGGATGATCCGCCGCCTCGATCCGGGTCACGGTCGAGATATTGACGACGGCCGGAACGACCCGCTCCAGCATCGGAGCCAGGCTCGGGATCGTCCCGCCGCCAAAGCCCAGGGGTAGCGCCGCCTCGGCTGGACCCAAGGTGAGCAGGAGTGGAAGGAGGATGACAAGTCGTTGCAGGCGTCGCTTGGAGCTCATGGTTGGACGGAGAATCGCTAACTGTATGATCGAGAACTTGATGGCGGCCCGGTCGGAGTGCAATCGTCGACCTCGAGTCGCACCCGACGGCTCATGGAGAGGCCCTCTGTCGGCGACGCCACAAAGCACTGGCACCCGGTCTATACTTGCGCTCGAGTCAATCAACCGGATCCGACCCTAGGCATGGCACGTCTTCCCCGCTTTGTTCTGCCCGGCTATCCGCAGCACGTCATTCAGCGTGGCAACAACCGTCAGCAGATCTTGTTCGAAGAGGAGGACTACTGGTTCATCTGGGAAAAGATGGATGTGGCCGCCGAGAAGTTTCAGTGTGATATTCATGCCTACGTCCTGATGCCGAATCACTTCCATCTCCTGCTCACACCCAATACGGACAATGGAATCGGGAAGCTGATGCAGTACGTGGGCCGGTATTACGTGCAGTATTTCAATGCTCGTTACGACCGCACCGGAACCCTGTGGGAGGGGCGCTACCGGGCGACGCTCCTCGACCCCAGGACCTATCTCCTGCCGGTTAGCCATTATGTCGAGTCCAACCCGGTACGAAAGGGTCTGGTCGATCAGGTGGCCGACTATGCCTGGTCGAGCTACGGGGCCAATGCGGCGGGTGTCGAGGATGATCTGGTCACGCCGCACCGCGAGTACGAGCGGCTCGGGCGTAGCGGCAAGACGCGTCGTGCGAATTACGCCAAATCCGCTGCATCGACCCTCGACGATCCCCTGATCGAGAAGATCCGTGACGCCACCAACAAGGCATGGGTGTTGGGCGACCCGGGCTTCTGTCAGGCAATCGACGGACTCCTGAACCGGCGCCCGCTCCCTCGACCGCGCGGTGGTGACCGTCGCTCGGCTGCTTACCGTCGCAGCGCGGGACTCGAATGAAGGTCCAACAGGGTCAGGTGCACTCGCCCGATGAGTCGGACGAATTCTACACCGCCGAGGGCTGCTTCATCCTGGAATCCTGGAACCGCGAGGAGGACTCTGCCGTTTCCGTGGCTCGCGCCCGGGTCGCACCTGGTGTCAGAACCCGGCTGCACCGACTCGCCGGGATCGTCGAGCGTTACCTGATCCTGCACGGAGCGGGGATCGTCGAGGTCGAAGGGATGACGACAACACCAGTCGGCCCGGGTGACGTCGTCCTGATCCCGGCGGGCATGGGGCAACGAATCAGCAATCCGGGTGACACCGACTTGGTGTTTCTCGCCGTCTGCACACCGCGTTTCGAGCACCGAGCCTACCAGGACATCGACCCCGCGCCGATTCCGGATCCTCTGCGTTAGGCATCGACTCCTCACTTCGCTTCATGGCGCACGCTTATCGCATCTCTCCGTCGCGGCGAGCACACCGCAAGGACGCACCGGATGCAGCCTGAGCAAAGGACCAATCTATCTCCCGAGACACGCGACGCCATCGGCGAAGTCTTTCATCTTTATGATCCGCCACTCTGGTTGGTGACGGCACGGGTTGGAAACCGCAGAGGTGGTTTGATTGCGACCGCCGTGACGCGCGCTTCGATCGTCGCCGAGTTGCCGCGGATGCTGATCGCGATCGCCAAGCACCACTGCACTTGGCAACTGATCGAGTCCGCCGGTCGCTTCGCGCTGCATTTGTTGCCCAGCGACGACCTGGAGACCGTCTGGCGCTTCGGTCTCGCGAGCGGTCATCGCCGCGACAAATTCGCGGGCCTGGTCTGGAGCGAGACGCCCGACGGCAACCCGATGCACGAGGGCGCGCTCTCATGGCTCGATTGCCGGGTCGAACAGCGGATGGACATCGGCGACCGTGCCGTCTATCTCGGCGAGGTCGTGGGTGGAGCCGTGTCGCACCGCGCACCCGTCCTGACGGTTGGAATCCTCCTGCGCGATTCACCTCCCGAGCGCAAGGCCGAGCTCAAACGCCTTTATGCCCAGGACCAAGCGATCGACGCAGCCGCGATCCGCGCCTGGCGCGGTGCCGACCAGGCCTCTTGATCGCCGACCTGGGTCCTCGAACCTGGCCTGCCGTCCTCGGCCGACGACCAGGTCCGTTCGGGGGTCTATTCGGGATCAGATCCAGTTGTCGATCTTGAGCCCTGGCACTCGGTTGAATTCTTCCGTGTTGTTCGTCACCAGAGTACAACCAAGCTGAAGGGCATGTGCGGCGATCAAGAGATCGTTCGAGCCAATGGGCGTTCCCCGGGACTCCAACCCGCGACGAATCTCCGCATAGGCGTCAGATGCCGCCTGCGGCCAGTCGATCACGAGACAATAGGACAAGAAATCGACCAGGGCCGCCATATTCTCTGCCCGTCGCTGACTCTTCTGGATGCCGCATCGCAGCTCGGCCAAAACGATGGCTGACATGCCCACGTCTCCAATCGCCACCCCTCGTAGCCGTTCCCGCACCTGCGCTGGGTGGTCCTTCATGAGGTAGATACAGGTATTGGTGTCGAGCATCCAGCGCATCAGAAATCGTCTCTCGCCTCAGGCGCCTGGTCATCGATGGTGTTGGGGAAATCCTCCGTCAGTCGTCGCCCCCTCTCGAAGTAGTCATCCCAGACGCGAGGCTTGGGCGTGAGAATGATGCTGTCGCCCTCTCGGCGAATCAGCACCTCGTCGGCATCGAACTCGAGGTCACGAGGCAACCGGACGGCTTGGTTGCTTCCATTGCGGAAGAGCCGTGCGGTGCGCTGTGGCGCCGGCTCGGATGCCGGTACGGGTGGCCGAAGATGGACCATGACAACCTCTCCTGCATATGTGACCGCCATAGGCTAGATGCCGGGAAAAGCCGAGTCAAACAGAGGCGCGATTCCGTCAAGGCGATTGCCGGAAATGTTTATACCAGATGGCGCCGGATTGAGGCTCGCCTTCAAGGAGCGCCACCAGGAGCATAGCCGGGCTATGTGACTGGTGGCGTGACACCGAAGGCGGGCGTCAAGACAAGTCAGATGGTATGAACATTGACAGAAATCGCCCAAAGTCCTTGGCTCGACCATACCTCTGCATGAATCTGCTCGAACAGGAACTGTCTGCGTTCAGCATGTCACAGAAAGGCGTTGTTCGGATGACGACTCATACGCACCCGCCTTACGTGACAGGCATGGCCCTATTGACCTGTTCTTCGGTGGTCAGTATGGTTAGGAACCCGACGCACGAACGGGCGCATAGCTCAGTGGGAGAGCACTGTCTTCACACGGCAGGGGTCGCTGGTTCGAACCCAGCTGCGCCCACCAATCAATCAAGCATCTATGAAGAAACCGGTCTCAACCCGGTTTCTTTTTGAGTGCCCTCTTAAGTGTTCAGGGATCACCGGGGGGGCGTCCGCGAAAGACCGCCGCCAGGCCACGTCTCGGCGTCAATATGGTTCTTGGGAACTAGGATGAAGCGAGTACTCGTGATTCTGTGCGGATCGCTGCTTGTGATGCACCTCGCCGGCTGTGCAAACATGAATCGAACGGAACAGCGGATGGTGTCCGGTGCAGCGATTGGGGGCGTCGTTGGTGGCCCAATTGGCGCTGGCTTTGGCGCCGGCGTCGGCTACGTCGTCGAGAAGTTCGAGTAGCCCGGTGGAGAAGGTGCTGCCGGCTCGTCCCAAGCCACCTGCAGCACGGTACCATCCGGCATGTCGGCCCCGATCTCGCAGCGGTCGCATACGGTCCGAATCGGACGCTGCTGGCAGCCATGGCAACGCTCGACCAGGGCCATCGCCCGTGCAATATCCTGGCGCTGACGCTCGATCGCACGGCCACGCTCCTCCAATTCGTCATCCATCGCCTGCAGTCGCGCGCTGACTTTGCGGCTGGCCTCGTCCCCACTGGAACTATCGACGCGAATGGCGGCGAGCTCCGACAGGGTCTGCAGCGAGAACCCCAGCCGCGCCAGCGCGAGCAGCGCGCTGAAGCGGGTCTCGTTCGCTGCACTGTAGATGCGCGTGCCGCCAGGGGTACGTCGTGGATGCACCAAACCGCGTTCCTCGTAGAAACGCGGGGTTCGGACGGTCGTCGCCAAGCGCTCGACAATCTCCCCGATCTTCATGCTCAGAGATCGACCAACCGTACGTGATACCCCTGCTCGCACACCGCCTCGGCAACCCGGTGCGGCGGGAGGCGCTTCGGATCGGTCGGAAAGAAAGGGAGACCTATTCCTAAGCCATTTGCGACGCGAGAGGTCAGACGGTCTCAGCATTTCCACTCTGTAGCACTAGAGGTAGCACTAGAGGTCTGATCGACCGGGCCTCGCGCCGACCGCCTGGAGTATGCTTGCGGCCAGATGGCCTCGATCACCGGTTCGCCCGATCCCTTGAGTCGGCATCGCGCATCATGCGGCAGCATCACGTGGGAGCGGCGCCCCGCCGCGATCGCGCGCTCTT
>JANQGF010000122.1 GCA_028277465.1 Chromatiaceae bacterium | reverse complement strand
CCCAACCCCCGGCTGGCACGAGCCGCGACGTCGAAATGCAGGAAACAGTCGGCACCGAGCCATTCGACCAGCTCCACCTGGGCGCGGAAGCGACCCTCCTGGCCGAGTTCAGCGCCGTCGGGCACCCCCAGGAAACGCTCTGGACGGAGGCCGACGATCAGCTCGCGCGACGCCGCGGGCAAGCGGCTGCGGACCTGTTCCGGCAGTCGAAGCTCGGTCATGGGGAGCAAGAGTCTGTCCCCGGCGATTTCAGCAGGGAGCAGATTCATCGCCGGTGAGCCGATGAAACCGGCGACGAAGAGATTCGCTGGCCTCAGATAGAGCTCACGCGGCGTGCCGACCTGCTGGATCTCGCCCCTGCGCAGCAGGGCGATGCGGTCACCGAGCGTCATGGCCTCGGTCTGATCGTGGGTCACATAGATGGTGGTGGTACCCAGACGCCGTTGCAGACGCGCGAGCTCGATCCGCATCTGGGCGCGCAGCTTGGCATCCAGATTCGACAACGGCTCATCGAGCAGAAAGGCCGCCGGCTTCCGAACGATCGCCCGCCCCATGGCGACGCGCTGGCGCTGACCACCCGAGAGCGCGGCCGGCTTACGGTCGAGCAGCCCACCCAGGTCCAGCATCGCGGCGGCCTGCTCGACCCGCCCGGCGATTTCGGCCTTGTCGAGACGTGCCAGCTCGAGCGGGAAGGCCATATTCTCACGCACGCTCATGTGCGGGTAGAGTGCGTAACTCTGAAAGACCATGGCCATGTTGCGATCCTTGGGGTCGCGATCCGTCACCGACCGGCCACCCACTCGGATATCTCCGGCCGTCGGGCGCTCCAGTCCCACGATCAGCTTGAGCAGGGTCGATTTGCCGCAGCCGGAAGGCCCCACCAGGATGAAGAGCTCGCCGTCACCAATGCGGAGATCCGTGCGCCGCAACGCCTCGGTGCCGTCCGGAAAGCGCTTGCTGACCCCCTCGAGGACGATGTCGGCCATCTCTAGCCCTTCACCGCACCGGCGGTGAGGCCGGAGACGATGCGCCGCTGAAAGACGAGGACCAGGGCGGTGACCGGGACGGTCACCACCACCGAGGCCGCCGCGATGGACCCGGTGGGCATCTCGAACCGCGAGCTGCCGGTGAAGAAGGCGATCGCGGCCGGAACGGTTCGGGCCTGGTTGGTGGAGGTCAGTGCCGCGGCGAAGAGGAAGTCGTTCCAGGCGAAGATGAACACCAGGATCGCCGCGGTGAAGACCCCCGGCGCGGCCAGCGGGGCGATGACGCGCCAGAACGCCTGGAGCGGGGTCGCGCCATCCACACGCGCCGCCTGATCCAGGTCCCAGGGGATCTCGCGGAAGAAGGCCGACAGGGTCCAGATCGCGAGCGGCAGGGTGAAGGTCATATAGGGCAGGATCAGGCCCGGCCAGGTGTCGTAGAGACCCAGGGTCCGCCAGAGGTTGAACAGCGGACCGATGACCGCGACCGGGGGAAACATGGCGATCGCGAGCGCGCCACCCAGGACCAGGGCGCGGCCGCGAAAGCGCAACCGAACGATGGCATAGGCGGCGAACATGGCGAGCAGCACCGCGAGCAGGGTCGCGATGAGCGCGATCCCGATCGAGTTCCAGAGCGCAGCCGGAAACTGGAGGTCGGTGACGAGCGCCCGATAGTGCTCCAGGCTGATCTCGGCGGGAATGAAGCGTCGATCGTTCAGGTCCGCGCCCGGCTTCAGCGAGAGGGCCAGGATCCAGACCACCGGCAGCAGGGCGTAGCCGATGATCAGCAGGCTGCCGGCGCGCCAGAAGAGTGTCTCGAGCAGATCCGAGCCTGACCTCATACCTCCTCCGAGCGCCTGATGCGGGTCCCCAGGCCCTTGACGAAGAGCAGGGCGATGAGAATGACGCAGACGAAGATGAGCACGGAGACCGCCGATCCGAGCCCCAGATTGAGCCGCGTGACCAGTGCATGATAACCGACCATGGACACCGTCTCGGTCCCCTGTGCACCCCGGGTCTGGACGAACACGGTATCGAAGATGCGAAAGGCGTCGAGGGTGCGGAACAGCAATGCCACCATGAGGGTCGTCTTCATCAGGGGCAGGGTGACCCGAAAGAACCGCTGCACCGCCGTGGCCCCGTCCACCCGGGCCGCGTCGAGCAGATCCTGGGGCACCTGGGTGAGACCCGCGAGCAGCAGCAACGCCATGAAGGGCGTCGTCTTCCACACCTCGGTCAGGATGATCACCAGGAAGGCCGACCAAGTCTCGGTGAGCCAGGCCCGTTCCACCCCGAGCCAGGGATTGACGAAGCCAGTCACCGGATCGAAGGCGAACTTCCAGGCCAGCGCCGCCACCACGGTGATCATCGCATAGGGGACCAGGACCGAGGTCCGCACCGTGCGGCGTAGAAAGAGCACGCGGTGCATCACCAAGGCGAGCGACATGCCCAGCACCAGCTCCAGGGCGACCGACCCCAAGGTGATCACCAGTGTATTGAGCAGTGATTCCCACCAGACCCCGGAGGTCAAGACATGGACATAGTTGGCGAGACCCACGAAGGCGCGCTCATCCGGAAACCGCAGGTCGTAGCGAAACAGCGACAACCAGAGGGCATAGAGGAGTGGGTAGGCGGTCACCAGCAGCATGGCGAGCACCGCCGGCGTGCACAGCAGCCAACCGAGCCGTTCCTCGGAGGGATCGGGTTCGCGCCTCACAAGAGCCCCTCGGAACGCAGGGCGCGCTCGATCTTGCGGCGCAGCCGTGCCGTATCCCGCTCGGGATCGATGGCATCCAGGGGATGCAGTGTCCGGCTGATCGCAAGCGAGACATCCGAGTACAGCGGCGTCTTGGGCCGCTGGACGGCGTCGCGCAGGGTCGCGCGGAGCAGGTCGGCGAAGGGGAAGGTCTCACGCACTTGCGGGTCGTCGTAGAGCGCCTCCGTGGTCGGCGGCAGACCGCCACGTGCGGCGGCGAGCCGCTGCCCGGGCACCGAAGCGATGCAGCCCGCCGCCTGCAGCGCCAGGTCCGGATGGGGCGAGAAGGCCGCGACCCCGAGGTTGATCCCGCCGATGGTCACACGGCTCGGACGGTCCGGCCGCACCGCGGGCCAGCGCGCCCAGCCCATGTGGGCGGCCACGGCGGGTGCGTTCGCGCGCGCGCTCGGCCAGACATAGGTGTAATTCAGCATGAAGCTGGAACCCCCGGACTCGAAGGCGAGTCGGGCCTGATCCTCGCGCGCACCCGCGAGTCCCGGATCCGATGCCGGTGAGTCGGCCAAGCGGCGCAGGATCCGCAATGTCTCGCGCGTGGGCCCCTCCTCCAGTGCAACCGCACTGCCCTCCGCGTCCAGCACCGAGCCACCCGCCGAGGCAAGCAGCGACACGAAGAAGACGGTCAACCCCTCGTAACGCTCGCCCTGGGCCTGGATGGTCCCCTGCTCGCCCAATGACTCTGCGAGCCCGATCATGGCCTCCCAGGTCCGCGGCGGCGAAGACACCCGGTCGGTACGGTACCAGAGGAGCTGGATGTTGGTGGTGAAGGGGGCGGCCCAGAGACGCCCCCGGTAGGTCGCGCTCTCGACGGCCGACCCGAGTCGGCCCCGCTTGGCGCTGGCCGCCGCCGACTCCGGCCAGGGGAGGATCCAGCCGGCCTGCGCGAACTCCGCGGTCCAGATGACGTCCATCCCGAGGATGTCGAGGTCCTTGTCGCCGGCGGCGAGGCGTCGCACCAATTGCTCACGCTGTTGGTCGGCATCGGCGGGTAGCGGTTCGAGCACCACTTGGTAGGCACCACCAGAGGTCTCCCCACACCGCCGCGCCGCCTCGGCGAAGGCCCCCGAGGGCTCATCGAACACGTACCAGTGGAGCACGGGGGTCGCGGGCGTCTCGCGACCGCAGCCGTTCAGCAAGCCGAGCGCATACAGGAGCGCCATTGCGACTGTCAGCGCCCGCGACTGTCTGGACCAACGCGCCATCGCTCACCCCGCGGATCGTGACTCGCCTTGCTTGGGCACAAGGATAGCCGAGGGGGAGGCGGCGACATACCCCCAAGACGGCGGTCGTGCCATCGATGCCCAAGACCTTGAAAAAGTGAGCAGAGGGGCATTACTGTCTCCCGATCGGAGGCGGACCCCACCGTCGGATGGAGGATTGGCATCTGGACTCGACTCGGGCAGACGCAACCGACCTGGCCTGGCCCGTCACTGATAGTGTCACAGCTACCCAGCAATCACGAATCATTATCAACGCGGGAGATTGGCTAGACATGAGTAAAGAGGAACGAGATCTCTTTGAGCTGTATGCGCAGGACGCCGAGAAGGCGGACAAGATTCTATTTGGCCGCGTCCCCAACCCCGACCGCCGTGGTTTCCTCAAGGGTGCCGGCCTGGCGGCCATGTCCGCCGTGCTTGGCGGCGCCATCCCCTGTCATCGTTTCATGCCGGCCGGGATGATCCCGGTCGCTCTCGCCGAAGAGCCCTTCAGCATCGAGGGAAAGGATGGACTGGTCGTGCTCAATGACCGGCCCGTGAACGCCGAGACGCCCGCACACCTGCTCGACGATGCGGTCACCCCCACTGCACGGCACTTCATTCGCAACAATGGCCTGCCACCAGAAGAGGTCGACGCCGGTACCTGGACGCTCCAGATCGACGGCGAGGTCGATCAACCGCTCACCCTGACGATCGAGGAGCTCAAGGACCGCTTCGAGGTGGTCACACGCCAGCTCCAGCTCGAATGTGGCGGCAATGGCCGGGGGTCAAACCGGCGCAGGAACGCGCCGATCTCATCGCCTATCTCAGGACGCTGAGCGACCACCCGCTCCCACTGCCGCAACGAGCCAAGGAGGCGCCGGCTGGACCGCGCTACGGTGGGCTCCCCGCCGGCGAAGGACGCGAGGCGGTCTATTTCACCTGCCGTGCCTGTCACTCGCTGGACCAGTTCACCGGCCACCATCTGTCGCGCGAGGGCTGGGACGAGCTGCTGGACGAGATGATCGCCATGAACGGCATGGCGGCCCCCGAGCCCTGGGCACGCGAGCTGATGCTCGACTATCTGGGCGCCTATTTCGGAGAGCGCGAGGATCGGGATTGGGCAGGACTCCCACCCGGTCCCGGCCGCGAAGAGGTCTACTACAGCTGCTCCGCCTGCCACTCGCTCATGATGGTGACCCAACAGGGCCTCAGCCGTGACCGCTGGGACGAGACACTGGACTGGATGGTCGAGGAGCAAGGCATGGACGAGATCTCGGACCTCGCGCTCCGGGATCTGATCTTGGACTATCTCTCGACCCATTTCGGGTCTGGGTGAGCATGCGCCCGAGGGGCGGCCGCGCCAGCCCAAACCGCGAAATAACGAGTCTCTTAGTCGATTGAGTTTGGATCGACTCGCGAGGTTTTTGTACCACAGCCTGAAAGGGGAGTATGCGGGCCTCTTCCCCATTATTGCCCAGGATACGAACCGTGGCTGGGGATTGGGTTATTTCTTGCGGAATCTCAAACATCGCTGCGCGGAGCTTCCCCATGGACCATCCCCAGCGCGTCCCGCTTCAACTCCCCCAAATCCAGCATCGCCGCAAGCCCCTCTTCATCGTATCGCCCCTCGAATGCCTCCAACCACGCCAAGACAAACCCTGGTCTATACTCTCGTGGTCCCGAGCGGACCTGGGAGACCGGCACCTCGACAACGGCCCGCGCGGTCTCACCAATTAACGCGGGCCGCCTTCTGAGGGAATCCTTAGATCGGCCGAAGGCATCCTCGTTCGTGCGCTCGGGCTCGCGGCAGGGACACATCAGAGGGAATAGGTCATGCCTGGATCGAATCCGCGTTCGTTTGCGCTACGCTCCCCGCCCCTGCTCGCCAGCTTGTGTCTGATCCTGCTGGCGGGCGCCCCGAGTCTCGAGGTCGATGCTCATCATTCAACGTCGGGAGCTACCCGACTCGGCCCTTCGTCCGAGGCCTTGGAGTCCTTCATGCCTTTCGGCAATGAGCCGGCGCCGCCGCAGGCGAGTGGACGGGATTCGGCCATCTCTTCCCTGAGTGCACCAAGCGATCCCGCCGCCAGGGCGCGGATCCAGCGGGACTATGGCCGCTTGCCGATGTACTTCGAACCGAATCTGGGCCAGACCGCGGACGAGGTGCACTTCCTCGCGCGCGGAGCGGGTTACAGCCTCTTCCTCACCGACACCGAGGCGGTGCTGGTGTTGCGCAAAGGTAATACGCTCCCACCCCCGGACGCCGATTTGGGCGCACGGGCCCCGGCCGACGCGGTCTCATCCTCGAGCCCCGACTCCCGCTCCAAAACGGGGTCTCGGCTGCTCCGGCAGCCCGTGCCCGAAGCCGACGCCGGAGCCTCACCACTTGTGCCCACGCCGGAGGGCGTGAGCCAGACAGCCTGCATGCACCTATCCGCCAAGAGCACTCCGCCCGGGGGAGAAAGATGGGGAGAGGGGGGGAACCCCGACAGCCAACCACTGCCGCCGACCTCCCGCACCCAAGCCCAAGCCTGCGCCCACAGGCACGCCGGCTCCTCCCGGCATGCCCGCCTGACACCGCGAGAGCCCATGCCGCCACCCCAAACCGCGGTGGTGCGCATGCGGCTCGAAGGTCCCAACCGCAACGCGACGCCCGAGGTCACTGGGCTGGAACGCCGGCCGGGCGTCAGCAACTATTATCTCGGCGACGACCCCGCCAAATGGCGCAGCGGCGTGCCTCGTTATGGGCGTGTCCGATATGACGCGGTCTATCCGGGCATCGACCTGGTCTTCTACGGCAACCCCCAAGAGCTGGAGTACGACTTCGTGGTCGCCCCCGGCGCGGACCCGAGCCAGATCCGGCTGAGCTTCCAAGGGGCCGATGGAATACGGATCGATGAGGCGGGCAATCTGGTGCTGGCGGTGGATGACGGGGAGATCTTGCAGCCACCGCCACGGGTCTATCAGCGGATCGGAGGTGAGGAGCGGTTGGTCGAAGCGAGCTATCGCCTCATCGAGGATGCGGGTTGGGTCTCCGTACCGGCCGGCGCGCCACCGTCTCAGGAAACGCCGGTAACACAGAGGCTCGCTTTCACGCTCGCGGATTATGACCCTCAGGAACCCCTGATCATCGACCCTGTGGTCCTCTACTCGACTTATCTCGGTGGATCATACTCGGATTGGGCTGCCGGGATCGCGGTCGACGGCGCCGGCAACGCCTATGTGGTGGGCTCGACAACATCAAGCGATTTTCCCACCGTCAACGCGCGCTATCCGAAGCTCTGGGGTGGTGGCGACGCCTTCGTGACCAAGCTCGATGCCGCCGGCCAGGGACCCCTCTACTCGACTTACCTCGGCGGATCGGAGTGGGAAGGGGCTGCGGGGATCGCGGTCGACGGCGCCGGCAACGCCTATGTGGTGGGCTCGACACAATCAAGTGATTTCCCCGCCGTCAACGCGCGCTATCCGAAGCTCTGGGGTAGTGGCGACGCCTTCGTGACCAAGCTCGATGCCGCCGGCCAGGGACCCCTCTACTCGACCTACCTTGGCGGATCGGAGTGGGAAGAGGCTGCGGGGATCGCGGTCGATAGCGCCGGCAACGCCTATGTAGTGCCTGACCGAAAAGCCTGTTTCATCTTACAGGACAATGGCTTAAAATATGGCCCCATGGTCGAAGTTTTGGTGCCGAGGCCGATCAATAGGGACG
>JANQGF010000150.1 GCA_028277465.1 Chromatiaceae bacterium | reverse complement strand
CCGATGCTAGTGTGGGGTCTCCCCATGCGAACGTAGGTCACCGCCAGGGTCTTGCACCTAACCCCCGTTGCTCCACGCAGCGGGGGTTTCCTTTTTGTCGCGTCACATGACTTGTGTGACGTCGCGTACTGCGCCATGGGCCGCACTGGTCGTCAAAGCGGCATAAGCCTTCAAGGCGGTTGAGATCTCGCGTTGACGATTCACCGGTTTCCAGGCGCGATCCCCCTGCGCCTCCATGGTAGCGCGGCGCGCTGCAATAACCTCATCCGCAACGGCGAGACGAATGTGCCGCTGCGGGATATCGATCTCTATCCTGTCGTTTTCCTGTACCAACCCAATCAGTCCACCCTCAGCCGCCTCGGGCGAGACATGTCCGATCGAGAGCCCCGATGTGCCGCCCGAGAAGCGCCCGTCTGTGACCAACGCACAGACTTTGCCGAGCCCTTTGGACTTGAGATAGCTGGTCGGATAGAGCATCTCCTGCATGCCTGGTCCACCTTTGGGGCCCTCGTAACGGACGACGAGTACATCGCCGGGCCTGATGCGGCCGGCAAGGATGGCTTTCACCGCATCTTCCTGGCTTTCGAAGATCCGTGCCGGACCGTCGAAAGTCAGATTCGACTCATCCACACCTGCAGTCTTGACGATGCAGCCGTCTTCGGCCAAGTTCCCGCGCAGAACCGCGAGTCCGCCATCCTGACTATATGCATGGTCGATGTCGCGGATGCAGCCTGCGTTCCGGTCCAGATCCAGTTCGGGCCAATACGTATCCTGGCTGAAAGCCACCTGCGTCGGAACGCCGCCTGGAGCGGCGAGATAAAGCTTGCGCGACCCTGTCTCGCGGCTGCGTCGAATGTCCCAGCGATCCAGTGCCTCGGCGAGGGTGCGCGAGTGAACCGTGCGCGCGTCCCGATGGAGAAGCCCGCCACGGTCCAGTTCGCCCAGGATACCTATCACGCCCCCTGCTCGATGCACATCTTCCATGTGGTACTTCTGAGTCGCGGGTGCGACCTTGCAAAGATTCGGTACCCTGCGGCTCAAGCGGTCGATATCTGCCATGGTGAAGTCGACTTGGGCCTCATGGGCCGCGGCGAGTAGATGCAGGACCGTATTGGTCGAGCCGCCCATCGCGATGTCCAAGCTCATCGCGTTCTCGAAGGCAGCGAAATCGGCGATCGAGCGTGGAAGGACATCCTCGTCGTCGTGCTCGTAATAGCGGCGGGCGAGAGCCGTGATCAGGCGACCTGCCTCCAGGAACAGCCCGCGCCGGCTCGCATGGGTGGCGAGTAGCGAGCCGTTGCTGGGAAGACTCAGCCCGAGGGCCTCCGTCAGGCAGTTCATCGAGTTCGCCGTGAACATACCGGAGCAGGAGCCACAGGTCGGGCAGGCCGAACGCTCGAGCTCGGCCACCGACTCAGGGGTCTCATCCGGATTGGCGGCAGCGATCATCGCATCCACCAGATCCAGGCGCAATTCACTGCCGTCCCGCACGACCTTGCCGGCCTCCATGGGGCCGCCCGACACCAGGACGGTTGGGATGTTGAGACGCAGGACAGCCATCAGCATCCCGGGAGTGATCTTGTCACAGTTGGAGATACAGACCATGGCATCGGCACAATGGGCGTTGACCATGTACTCCACCGAATCGGCGATGATCTCTCGCGACGGAAGTGAGTAGAGCATGCCCTGATGCCCCATGGCGATGCCATCGTCCACGGCGATGGTGTTGAACTCCTTGGCCACACCGCCGGCCGCCTCGATCTCGCGCGCAACCAGTTGTCCGAGGTCTTTCAGGTGGACATGCCCCGGGACGAACTGAGTGAAGGAGTTTACGACGGCGACGATGGGTTTCTCGAAATCGGCATCTGTCATGCCAGTGGCGCGCCACAGGGCACGGGCACCAGCCATGTTGCGACCATGAGTCGTGGTTCTCGAGCGGTATCGGGGCATGGCTATGACCTTTTCAGAAAGATTACCAGGAGCTCTTGCGCCGGCTTGATCGCAGCCGGGGCAGGATCAGGCCGATTAAGATGCCTCCGACCAAGACCCCGGCACCTACCATGAACCAGCGCTGATCGTTTTGGTCCGTCAGATGGCCGTTCGCTTCGATGAGACTGTCGCGCTCGGTTGCGAGCGCCTTGGCTCGGGCGCGCAGTCCATCCCGCTCCTCGGTGATTGCGAGGACGTTGGCCGAGGCATGGCGAATGGTAGCGAGTTCTTGCTCCAGTCGCTCTCTCTCGAGCTGAAGTCGTTGGGCGCTGGCCGTGAGACTCGCATGTTCGGATCGGAGCCGGGCAAGCTGTGCGGCGACCGTGCTCGGCTCTCGCTGCAATTCGTCGAGCCGTGCTTGCGTCTCGGCAAGGCGGGTGCGAGCGACCGGCTCGGCTTGAAGCTGGCGGGCAAGCACATAGCCAAGCGTGCCGTCTTGGGTGCGAACCCGTGCATATTTCGTTTTCGGATCGATAGCCAGCACTTCGAGCGGGGTCCCGCTCGGCAACATGCGGAGGATCCTGTACGCCGTGCTTTCGCCGGAACGCAGAGTGATCTCGAGCTGATCTGTCACGTAGCGAGTATCTGCCCAGGCAATGGGGAGGCCGGCCTGCAGTGCGAGCGAGAGGATGACGGGGTATACTCTACTCGATCTGTTGATCACAACTGTCATACTGCTCTTCCAGACTCATAACGATTAAT
>JANQGF010000076.1 GCA_028277465.1 Chromatiaceae bacterium | reverse complement strand
TCACACGACTGGGGTTAGCATTCACCGGCTCTCTTCTTTCGTGCGGATGGCCTACTGCCTCGATCAACTTCGTCGCTGAGGTGTCTCTTGGAGCGGGGGACGCAGTACGAGACGTGCGACGCTGCCTGGATCATGGCGTCCGAGCGGACGAAAAGCAAGCGCTGAAACGACTCTGGTGGACAATCGGACACCTCGAAGGCGGGTCGCCCGCTCGAGCGCGCCGCGTGCAGCGGCCTGGTCTCAGGCAGTGCCTTACCACATGCCGCGGCTGCTTCATTCGAACAGGTCTCGATAGGCCTTGGAGAATTTCTTGAAGGCGTCCCAACCATCCTTGTCCATGACTTGATCGATGACCCAGCGGTTCTCCTGTTCGGACCCCATCAGCGTCTGAATCTCGTAACCCAGGTGCCGCAGCAAGGGGTAGCTCGGACCATCGTCGGCAAAACCATACTCGGCATACTCGGCCGAACGCGCATCGAGGCGTGCGATGAAGGCCCCCCCATAGTCGCCTGGACCGAGCAGGTCCTGACTGTTGTCCTGCACGTGTCCCAGGACCTTCTTGGCCAGCGCGGTGATCAAGACCCGACGATCCTGGTCGTCCAAGGCCGGGTGCGCGAGCCGGTCGGCGATCTGGATCAGAAACACCAGATACTCCTGGATCACGGCCAGGCGCTGTTCGTCGCTCGAGTAGACGAAACGCTCGCAGTGCAGATTGATCGCCTTCTCCATGGCGATGCGCCAGGCGATGAAGGCCAGGGCGCTCGCGATCTCGGGCAGCGACCGCTCCCGATCCTCGTTCAACCAGTGACTCTTGATTCGTAATGCCACAAAATGCCTCTACGTCTCGATTCAACCTACGTTTCTAGTACTAGGTTCAAGCCGCCCCCATCGCCCGTCGGCCAGACAACAAGCCGCCATGAAGACCGCCACAGAACACAGAATCACCCCAAGGCCCAGCCTCCAGGAGGTCAAACCCGGGAGTTTCATCTTTGCCCGCCCACTCGCCTTGCCACCCACTTTCTGCCAGGCGGTGATCGAACGCTTCGAGGCCCATCCGGAGCATCAATACGAGGGGCGCATCGGCCAGTTGCGTACTCGGGACCTCGGGATCAAGCGCACGACCGACCTCGTCGTCAGCAACAAACCCGACTGGAAAGACCTCGACCAGATGTTCTTCCGCTCCTTGGCGGCCGCCATCAGTGAGTTCCGCGAGACCTTTCCTTACTTCCGCGGACCCTTCAAGGACGAGGGTTATCAGGTCCAACGCTATCGAGCGGGCGACTTCTACCACTGGCATATCGACAGCGGCAGCCATGAATTGAGTCAGCGGCAGCTGGTCGCGCTCTGGTATCTCAACGAGGTCCCTGGGCCCGGCGGCGAGACCGACTTCCTGCATCAGCGCATCAGTGTTCGACCCGAATGCGGCAAGCTAATCCTCTTCCCGCCCTTCTGGACCCACGAGCACCGCGCCGCCGCCGTCCAGAGCGGCGTCAAATATATCGCGACCACCTGGGTGGTCTTCGCCTGATCAGGGCCTTCCTCTTAGGCGATTGCCGGAAATTCTCATGCCAGGTGGGATGAGAATTGACAGAAATCGCCTTAGATCTCCGCGACCACCTTGTCGTAGAAACCGATGAAATCGTCCGGCGTCGAGCCTTCGCGCCACTCGATCGCGCTTCGCGGGTGCTGGTTGAGCTGACCAGTGATGTTGTAAGGGATCGATGGGCCCCAATCCAGCTCCTTGCGCAGCGGCAAGAGATGATTCTGGATGACCTCGACGACCGGGCGCACGTCGAACTTGGGATTGCGCAGAAAACCCAGCAAGAGCTCGGTGTGGCAGTTTCCGGCACCGCGACCGAAGCCGAACATGGTGGAATCGACGCGGTTGCAGCCCAGGATGATGGCCTCGATGGTATTGGCGAAGGCCAATTGGAGATTGTTGTGGGCGTGGATCCCGATCTCCTTGCCGGTCCCCGCCAAGGCCGCCGAGTAATGCCGGTAGAGTCGGTCGATCTGTTCCCGGTAGAGATGACCGAAGCTGTCCACGATGACCATGGTGCTGGCCGGCGTGTCCGCGATCGCCTCGAGGACCGTATCGATCTCCTCCTCCGTGATGTTGGAGACGGCCATCAGATTCGCCGTGGTCTCGTAACCCAGCTCCGCCGCATGCCGAATCATGTCCACCGCCTCCGATACCTGGTGGGCGTAGAAGGCGACGCGAATCATCGACAGCGGACTCTCGTGCGAGGACACCAGAGCGGTCTCCCAGTCGCTCTTGCCGGCATCGGCCATCGCCGCAAGCTTGAGCCCGGTCGCCTCGGGGTCGTGCCCCCCGAAGAGCCGTTGGACGTCCGCCTCGTCACAATGGCGCCAGGGGCCGAACTTGGCCTTCGGAAAGACACGTTCCGAGTTCTTGTAGCCGATTTCCATGTAATCGAGACCCGCGTCCAGACAGGCGCGATAGACGGCGGCAACGAAGGCGTCGCTGAATTGATGGGCATTCACCAGCCCCCCGTCCCGGATGGTGCAGTCGAGCACTTTGAGCTCGGGTCGGAAGGTGATCCAGGGGGCTTTGTCGGACATGGGTCGTTCTCCGCGCAGTCATTGGTTGAATCAAGAGGTGTATAGGCCTTCGGAAAGCGCCCTTTCGAAGGCCGTGCCGATTCGGCCGCGAGGCCAATCACAGCGTCGACCCAAATCCTGGAGCGACGCTCGATGAGCATTTTGAGCCCTAAGGCGCTATCCGGGCAAACCAACCTGAGTGCGCTCAGACGCATTGGCCGGAATCGCGCCCGCAACCCCACCGCAATACCATCGCCATCCTTTCGTCATGGCCCCGCCATCCTCTGGCCATATCGCAGCGTTAGCATGTGGGGGTTTTTGCCCACCCGCTTGCTGCTGGATCGGGGCCTCACCGCCGGGAGCCAGACTCTGGACACTTCGACAATCAGAACCACCCCGACGCTCGCCGACCGGGTCGATCAGCAGGTGTTCAACGCCATCTATTCTCGGGCACTTGTCTACAATACGTGCTGGGAGGATCCGGCGGTGGACAGAATGGCGCTCGAGTTGGTGCCCGACGATACGCTCCTGGTCATCACGAGCGCCGGCTGCAATGTACTGGACTACGCACTGACCGGGCCAAGGCGCATCCACGCGGTCGACGCCAACCCCCGTCAGAACGCCCTGCTCGAGCTCAAGCTCGCAGGCATCCGGCGTCTGGACTACGAGGACTTCTTCGCCGTCTTCGGACACGGCTACCACCCGCGGTTCGACGTCCTCTATCGGAACCTGCTGCGCACCGAGCTGTCACCCCCGGCGCTTGCCTTCTGGGACCGGCGCGCGGCCTGGTTCGGCAACCCGAACGGCAGCTTCTATTTCCATGGTCTCTCCGGGATCGTGGCGCGCCTCTTCCACGCCTACCTGAAGGCACGCCCGCGCCTGGCCCGAAGCGTTCGTGAGCTCTTCGAGGCCAATACGCTCGACGACCAGCGCCACGTCTACGACACCCGCGTCCGGCCCCTGATCTGGACCCCGAGCGTCAAGTGGACACTCTCACGCCAGCTCACCATGAGTATGCTCGGGGTACCCCATCCGCAGCGCAAGGAGGTCCAGGCCCAACACGCCCAGGGGGTCGCGGGCTTCGTGCGTGACTCACTGGAGTACGTGCTCCGTCATTTGCCTCTCTCCACCAATTATTTCTGGTCGGTCTATCTTCGCGGCCGCTATACCGAGCATTGCTGTCCGGAGTATCTCAAACGCGATAACTTCGCCACGCTGAAGGCAGGCCTGGTCGACAGGATCCGTCCACACACCTCGACCGTCACCGACTTCCTGCACGACACGGAGGAATCCATCTCCAAGTTCGTCCTGCTCGATCACATGGACTGGATGAGCTCCTACCACCCGGAGGCGCTGGAAGAGGAATGGGTCGCCATCCTGGAAAGGGCCACGACGAACGCCCGGATCATCTTCCGCAGTGCCCATGCCGCACCCAGCTATCTGGATCGGATCGAGCTGGGAGTCCAGCGCACGCGCCTCCGCGACCGGCTGACCTTCCACCCGGAGCTCGCCGATCGACTCAGTCTGCTCGACCGCGTCCACACCTATGCCGGCTTTCACATCGCGGACGCGCATGGATGATCGGCTTGGAGCCCAAGAAAGGCAGTCGCATCGCATGATTCACTCCGATGCCCGGATCCTCTTGCGCCTGCTGCGCGGCCAGCCCCGGCGTGGCTCTCACGCCGAGCGATTGCAGGCCTTCTATGGTCCCCAGGCCGAGGGCTACGACAGGTTTCGCGAGCGTCTCCTTCAGGGGCGCGAGGCACTGGTGCGACTCTTGGATCCCCCACCCGGCGCTCGGGTCGTCGAGCTCGGTGCTGGCACCGGGCGTAACCTGCTCTATTTCGGGCCGCGGCTCGCCGGATTCGCCAGCGTCGAGCTGGTCGATCTCTGCCCCGCCCTGCTCGAGCAAGCTCGCCAACGAACCGCTGGGATGGCCAACGTACGTCTCGTCGAGTCCGATGCAGTCAGCTACCGGCCAGATCAGCCGGTGGACGCCGTCTATTTCTCCTATTCGCTCACCATGATTCCGGATTGGCGCCGCGCCGTCCTCAATGCCGTCCACATGTTGCAGCCAGGGGGCAAGCTCGGGGTCGTGGACTTCTATGTCTCGGATGCCGAGGGCGGCCCGGGAAGGGTCCGCCACCATGCCCTGACCCGCTGGTTCTGGCCGCGCTGGTTCGGTCACGACGGGGTCCATCCCACTCCCGAGCACCTCCGACTCCTCTGCCAACGACTACCCGACCACCAGGTCTTGGAGCGACGCGCCTCGGTCCCCTACCTTCCTGGACTCAAGGTACCTTACTATCTGTTCGTCGGTCGGCGCAGGGACGCCAACAGGGCTTGAGCGCTATCGCCGCACCCGGTCATCGGGTGCCGAGCGACCCGCCGGATTGCGGTTCAGAATGGCGATTCGGGCGCCGCGATCAGGGCCATTCGCACCAGCTCGGCCAGTGATTCGGCGCGCATCTTCTCCATGACGCGGGCGCGGTGGGCCTCGACCGTCTTGGCACTGACCCCCAATGCGGCCGCGATCTCCTTGTTGGACCGACCATCCGTGACCATCGCCATCACCTCATGCTCGCGCGGGGTCAGCTCGGCAAGCCGCATCGCGATATCGGCCCGTGCCGAGCGGCTGGCCCGGTTCCTTTCATCGAAATCGAGCGCATTGCGGATACTGCGCAGCAGGTCCTCGTCATGGAAGGGCTTCTCGATGAAGTCGACGGCACCCGCCTTCATGGTCTTGACCGCCATGGCGACATCGCCGTGGCCCGTGATCATGATGACCGGCAGACGGTAGCCTTCACGCGCCAGATAGGCCTGCAGCTCGAGCCCATTCATGCCTGGCATCCGCACGTCCAGCAGAAGACAGCCGGCCCGGCCCGGGTAGTGACTGGCGAGAAAGGCGTCGGCCGACTCGAAGGTCTGAACCGACATCCCGGTCGATTCGATGAGCCATTGGAGCGAGGTGCGCATCGCCTGGTCATCATCCACGACGAAAACGGTCGCATCGGTTGTCATCTTCATTCAGGTTTCCACAAGTTCGACCCGGCCATCCTCGATCTCCTCGCTGGGGTCTGCGAGCGGCAAGGTCAGATGGAAGGCGGAGCCGCGACCCGGCTCGGACTCGGCCCAGATCCGACCCTCATGATTCTCGACGATGGTCTGACTGATCGCCAGCCCCATCCCCATCCCGCCCTCCTTGGTGGTCACGAACGGATCAAACAGGTCGGCGATACGTTCTGGCGCGATCCCCGGACCCGTGTCCTCGACCACCACCCGGGCATCCCCGCGGTCCATGCTCGTGCGGATACAGAGACGCCGCTGATCCCCTGGCCGTTCCTCGAGCGCGTCGAGTGCGTTGCGGACCAGATTCAGCAGCACCTGTTCGATCTGTACCAGATCGACATGGACCGGGACCTCGTCGCGGCTGAGATCGAGCTCGATCTGGATCCCCAGCCGGGTGGTCTCGAATTCGAGGAAGGAACAGACCTCCCGCACCAGATGGTTCAGATCCTTGCGCGCACGGATGGGCGGCTGTTTGCCCACCAGAGCACGCAAATGTCGAATGATCTCGCTGGCACGCCTCGCCTGGGCCGTGATCTGGCCCATGGCGCCGATCAGCTCCGCGGTCTGGCCCGAACCACCCTGCAGACGCCGACTGCAGCCATTCGCATAGTTGACGATGGCCGAGAGCGGCTGGTTGAGCTCATGCGCCATGCCCGTCGCCACCTCGCCCATGGTACTGAGCCGGCACACATGGACCAGCTCGGCCTGATGCTGGCGCGACTCCTGCTCTGCGCGCCGCACGGCCGTGATGTCGCGCGCGTAGATATTGACATAGTCCAGATCCCGGATCGGTGCGAAGAGCAATGAGAAGACCTGACCCGAGAGGTCCAGTTCCCGCTCCAGGGGCTGGCCCGTCTCCAAGGCCTGCGCAACCTCGCAGATCCATCCCTCGGGCAGGCGCTCGCCCGGGTCGGAGCGCCAGGCGCGCAAGAGTGGACGACTGGCATTGTTGGCATAGACGATCAGGCCCTCGGCGGTGACGCGCAAGATGGGGTTCGGGCTCTCGCTCGCGAAACGGGCCAGGCTCTTGATCTCCTGCTCCGCCCGCTTGCGGCTGCTGATGTCGTGGATATAGAGGGTGTGGAAGGGCTCGTCCTCGAGCTCGATCGGGGCAATGGAGATCTCCACCGGGATCCGGGTGCCATCCATGCGCGAGACCAAGAGCTCGCCACGTCCCAAGAGCTCGAGCCGCGGCTGACGGGAGCGGTCGAGCAAGTGCTGAAAGGCCGCCCGCGCCAGCTCGGGCAGACACCGATCAGCGAAGACGACACCCAGCGCCGCGCGACGCTCGAGGCCGAACAGACGCTCTGCCGCGGGATTGAAGTCGATCACCCGACCACCGTGATCCAGGGTTACGATGGCATCGAGCGACGCCTCCATCACCGCCGACCTGAGTGCCTCGCTCTCGCGCATCTCGGCCTGATGCTGACGGTTCATCTCTTCGCGGGCAGTCAGCACCAGTTGAGTGAAGTGCTGGATCCAATCCTCGAGCAGCAACAGCTGATTGCCCGCGCGATGAAAGCCCGGCTCCGGGATCCCGAGGGCGCGCTGGGAGAAGCGTGTCATGCGCTTGAGAACCTTGTTCAGCCGCGATGACACCAGATAGATGAGTGCGGTGAAGACGATGACGAAGACGCTGGCGGCGATGAAGCGTTGACGGCGCTCGAAGATGCGTACATGACGCGACATCTTGTCGACGCTGGCATGCGGCACGAAGGTCGCGAAGAGCAGATTCGAATCCGCACCCTCGTACTCGGGCAGCGCCTGAGAGGTGATCACATAGGTGTCGTTCCAATCGTTCAGCGCGGTGTGTGGGACCAAGGTCCGCGAATCGACGCTCGCGAGCAGGGACTGGTTATCGCTGTCGACCAGCGCCACCGCGGCCCGGCCCACGTCCAACCCGCGCTGCGACGCGGCCAAGAAGACATCGTCGACCGGGACCAAGACGACCAGATAACCCATGTCGTAGCCACCGGCATCCTCGACGGCATCGCTGACCACGAGATAGAGTCGCTTCCCCAAGCGTTCGATGACCGCACGCACCTCGCGCTCGTCGAGAAACCGCGACGACACCCGAGCCCCGATCCCCTCCGGGACCGGCTCCTCCCCGGCCTGAAAGACCTCTCGGACCCGGCCCTGTGGATCGGTCAGCAGCACGTGACTGGGGGGGCTGAGTGCATCCCGCTCGAAGAAGCTCGGTAACCAGTTGGGCCGAAACTCCTTATAAACCACCGGCGTCAGCGACTCCTCCTCGGACCAGAACAAGGGCTCCAGATACTCGGACAGACGTCGATGGTTGGCGAGCAGTCGCGTGGTCGCGCCATAGCTCGACAGATAACGATCGAAACGAATCAGACTCTCGCGCGCCCGCAGATCGAGCTGGACCTGCAGCTCCTGGCCAAAGATCTTGTTGACCTGCCGACTCTGGATTCGATCCAGAATGCTCCAGACGCCCAGACCTGCGGCCAGACCCACGGCAATCGCGATCCAGGGCATGGGTACCCGTCGCAAAAGCCGGAACAGAAGTGGTTTAATAGTGATTCGAATCAAGACCGGCTTCTTCTCCGAAGCTGGACATCAGCACTCAAACAAGATCAAGACAGCTACCATGGACTTCGATGTCACACTTGCCAAGACCCCTTCGCTCTTCAGACGCCTCGGCGCACTCCTGTATGACACCTTGCTACTGCTGGGCGTCCTCATGATCGCCAACGCCATCATCGTCATCCCCTACGAGGTCATCACCGGCTCGCCTCTCTACGAGGCGGCACTTCCACTCGCGCTCATGCGTCTCTATCTGCTGGCCGTCATCGCAGGTTTCTATGTCTACTTCTGGACGCACGGGGGCCAGACGCTCGGCATGCGTGCCTGGCGCTTTCGCGTGATCGGCGACGACGGCGCCACGCTCAGCACGGGTGCCGCGCTCGCTCGCTTCGGCTGGGCGATCATCAGCCTGCTGCCCGCCGGACTGGGGCTCTGGTGGAGCCTGTTCGACCGGGACGGACTCGCCTGGCACGACCGCAAGTCCCACAGCCGGCTGGTCATGCTCGAGCGCAGCCGCCCGCAGACCGCATCCTGATGGACCGAGCGGCGAGGACGCGGACCCGGCGTTCGATCGCGCACCGGATCTTGGGTCGCCGCGTCGGTTCCCATCCCGGAGGTCGGGCCATTGGCCCGATCAACCGATCCGTCGCAATAACAGCAGCGCCCCGAGGATGAACAACAAGGGCGGGGCCGCGGCCGCGACCAAGGGATTCAAGCCGAAGAGAAGTGCCAGATAGGCGAAGGTACGGCTGACCAGATAGTAGAGCATCCCGGCCAGGATGCCGGCGAAGATCCGCCGCCCCCGACCCGTGCTCCGCGACGAGCCGAGCAGAAGCGGGATGGCGATCAGGATCATGGACAGGGTCAGCACTGGATGTAACACCTTCCCCCAAAAGGCGACCTCGTAGGCACCGGCATCCTGGTGGTTGACCGACATGAAGCGAATATATCGGTAGAGCCCCCAGAGTGGCAGCACATTGGGATCGGCGACCACGACCTTGAGTAGCCCCGGATCCAGCATCGAGTCCCAACCCGCCTCAGGGATCCGATCGACCTCCACCCCGAGCGAGCTCACGCGGCTGCGCGCGATCTCCTGCAGCACCCACTGGCCATCCTGATAGCTCGCACCGGCCGCATGGGTCGCGATCAGGGTTCCCTGCGCCGGGTCCACGCGATAGATGGTGATATCGCGGAGGCTGGTCCCGGAGCGGATCTCTCGAATATTGACGTAAGAGCCATCGTCGATCGCCCAGAAGCCATCGGGCGTTCTCTGCGCCACGCCACCCGAGAGTGCCTGTCGCCGCAGTTCGATCCCGCGCTGCTCCGCGACCGGTGCAACCAGCTCACCGATCAAGAGGGCGAAGAGCGCCAGGAAGAGTCCACCCAAGAGGGCGGCGCGCACGACCTGAGCCACCGAGAGACCCGCCGCACGCATGGCGACCAGCTCCGAGCGGCTGGCCAGGGAGCCCAATCCGATCAGGGCACCGATCAGGGTGGCGACGGGAAAGATCTGATAGGTGAAACGCGGCAGACTGAGGAGCATGAACAGCAGGGCATCGGCCAGACCATAGCGCTCCACACCGATGGCGTCGATCTCATCGGCGAGGATGAAGACACCGAGAAGCGGCAATAGGACGCCCATGGTCAGTAGCGTGCCGCCAATCACCGACCAGGCGAGATAGCGATCGAGGATTCCCACAGAGCTCGAAGTACTTCCGAATGACCGATTTCAACTTCGCGTCGGTCGGATGATAGCCTAGCCGAATCCGACTTGCCGTTCCGACATCCCCGTCAACCACTCGGTGTGCTAGCATCCACCCCCGATTTGGTCGAGTTCGACGCGACCCCGCGGCAGCGTCGTTCATCTCTTTTTGGCGTGAGGAGTGCGAGTTGAAGCTGCGTTGGTTGGTCGCCTGCGGTTACCTAGTCGTTGCCCTCGGACTGCTTCAGGGGTGCGCGAGCGTTCCAACCGGGCCAGCAACCCCGGCACCGGCGATTGCTCCATTCGAGCTCGAGCGTCTTCCACAGGTGACCATCCCCAACGCGGCCCGATCCGAGGTCAAGTCTCTGGCCATGGGGGCCGCACGGAGCAGGGGCTGGATCATCAGCGACTCCGCGGAAAATCGGCTCGTCACCAGACGCCCGCTCGATGCAAACTCGCTGAGCAGCCTCCCACCCGATCTACCGAGCTCGGCCGTGCGTCCTGGGACCCGGCTGGAGGTAACCTCCTATTTCACCGAGCAATCCGGTGGTGTCAAGGTCGCGACCAAGGCCGAGCTGGTCACACCCTCGCTCGGCGAGGGGGGAACCACGCGAGAGGACTATACGGATACCTTCCGGGCCTCGCTGATGCGATCTCTGGAGTCGCTGCGCAAGGCGTGGTCGGAGCATCGTCACCGGATCGCGCGGGCCACCCCGCCGGACGAGGGATGGAAGGACCCCTGGGGCAGCGAGGCGACGGCGACCGAGCCGGTGGCAGGAGGCGACCTCGCCGCCGCAGTGACCGCGGACGAGCCGTTGCGTGCGACCCGCGCCGAGCCCCCCGAAAGTCCTGTACCCAGCCGCCATTCGTCGGTGACCGGATCGCGGCCCGACTTCGCCCCTCCGCCACCCAGCAGTCCGGAACCCAGGGAACGCACACCTGCCGCCCTGCCCACCCCCCAGCCTGGGCAGAGGATCACCCAGAGGCTACCACCGCCCCGACCCTTACCCGAGCCCCGTCGCCGGCCGCCAGCCGCGGCACCTGTCTTGGACGCCGGCACGGCAATCGACGCTCGTCCTCCATCCGGAACCATGACCCTGAACGAGCTGCGCGTCCCTCCCGAGGAGAACATGATGCAACTGCCCACCGCTCGGACTCCGGTCGGGGGGACCGTCACCTGGGCCGCCTACGCGGAACAATACGCACGGCGGCGTGGCTGCCGGGTGACCGAGAGGGGCTCGGAACTGATCGAGACACGTCGGGACGGCGAGGTCCACATGGTCCGCTGCGCCGGTAGCGACAGCTTCCTCGTGATCTGCCAGAACGGGGTCTGCAAGGGACTCCTGTGAGTCCCCCCGCCTGACCCGGGCGACCTATTGGTGCCCTCCCGGCAGCCGAGATTCCACCAGTCTGACCTGATTCGACAAGCTTGCGCATTCTCATTGGCGGGTCGCGCCGAGAGATCGAGAATGCCACCATGAAATCCACACGCTATTTCGCCCTCACCGCGACTCTCCTCATCGGCCTTACCGCCTGTGGTCGCTCGGACCCGGGCGCTTCGTCCAAGAGCCTCGACGAGGCCTTGATCGAGGTGGCCGAACTCGGCGACCTGAGCCGGTTGGACTCCTTGCTCGCCCGGCATCCCGAGCCCGATGTTCGTGACAGCTGCGATTGGACGCCGCTCATGAAGGCGGCACTCTATGGACACCAGCCAGTGGTTGCGCGTCTGCTCGATGCCGGCGCACGGGTCGACGCCCAGGACAATGGCGGTTATACGGCCATGATGCTCGCCGCCTCGAACAACCATGCCGAGGTGGTCGATCTCCTGTTGCAGCGGGGTGCCATGGTCGACCATCAGGAGGCGACCAAGGGCTGGACTGCCTTGATCTGGGCCGCCAAGCAGGGTCACGCCAGCACCGTCGCCACCCTGCTCAGTCACCAGGCCGACCGAACGCTCAAGGACTTCTCTGGCATGACCGCCGCCGAGTGGGCAGGTGCAGGCGGCCATGCGGAGGTGCAGCGACTATTGGAGTCGGCGACTCCGACCAGTGGCTGAATCGGCGGCAGAAGACCTTCCGAGTCGATCTCCACCAGTGAATCCGGAACGACCGCTTGGGCCTGGGCCGTCGACCCGGCTATGCTTGACCCATCCGGCCCCAGGGTGCAGCGAAGGCCGAACAAGGGTTTCGAGTCCCACCACCAGCGGTGGTGACTCCCTTGGCCGGAGCGCGCCCGGAGCGCCCACAACCCAGAGGTCGAGCCATGAATCGAAAGCAGCGTATCGAGGAGAAGCTCAAGGAAGAACTGAGCCCCATGCATCTAGATGTCGTCGACGAGACCTACATGCATTCCGTGCCACCTGGATCCGAGTCTCACTTCAAGCTCCTGGTGGTGAGCGAAACCTTTGCGGGGACACCCTTGATCGATCGTCATCGGCAACTCAATCAGATCCTCGGTCAGGAGTTCGAGTCAGGTCTGCACGCACTCACGATGCACACCTGGACCCCCGAGGAATGGCACGCGCGAGGTGGAGCGCCCGAGTCTCCGCCCTGCATGGGGGGTTCACAAGCCGGCTAAACCGCGTCCAGAGCGAGATGCGTCGTTTTCATTTTGTGCTTGGCTTTGGGGATTTCATCGACATCGCTGGAGACGCGGTTTAAATTTTATATTTTTTAATAGCCTAAACCGCGACAGCTCCGATGCTTGTCGTGGCTGCCGAGGCCGATCCAATCAAGAGACTTCGCA
>JANQGF010000283.1 GCA_028277465.1 Chromatiaceae bacterium | reverse complement strand
CTCCCACCCCACCTCGCGGCGACGCAGTTACCTTCGGCTACGGAGTCACGGCATACTCCGACACGGACTTGCACCGTGCTGATGAGACGCCCTCACGGGGGCACTGGGAGCGGCGCCTCGCCGCGACGAGCCTGCAAGCTGCTGCGGCTCTTGTTCCATGCTCCGGGGTGCCAGAGACACGGCATGACCGTTAGAGAACCGGGATCCCGATGCCCGCCAACGGCTTCACGGGGCATCGGCGGGATGCGGTTCAGGTCCAAACCTGCGCGGTGCCGGGTCGAGCCTCGAGGCCGTTCAGTTGAGTCCGCACACGCCCGTTGGGCAGCAAGAGCCGGTGGAGCAGGCCGGTGCGGTGCCGCTGCCGAGGCTGTTGCTGGACACGACATTGCCTCCGGTGGCCAGACGATGGACCGGGGCATCGGAGGGGGTGTCGCCCATCTCGATGCCGGCGCGCTCACACAGCTCACCCCAGTTGGCCAGTGTCTCGCTCATTCTGTGCGCGACTTCGATCACGCGGTCATTGGCGTCGCAGCGGTAGTCGTACGTGGGCATGGCGATTCTCCAATCTATATCGATAAACGCTAATGTTGCAGATTATAGGGTGAAGGGTCCGCGCCGGCAAAGCCCACGTCAAGCGAGGCCGAGGCCCCGGCCGGCACACCTCGCCGGCCGGTGCGCCCCAGTCGTGCGGTCAGCAGGAGTGACAGTAATAGCTGGGTAGTCCGGCGACCCGGCAGGCCTGTTTGCAGCCGCCATCGGGAAACAAGGCATCCAGGTGTTTGCGGGTGCAGGGGACATGTTCGGACAGCTCGCGACCGATGGACCTGATGACGACCCTCGGTGACGGCGGAAGCTCATGGGTGTGATAGAAGTCGCGCAGGAACTCGATCACCTTCCAATGACACTCCGACAGGGTCAGACCCTCTTCCTCGGCCAAGGCCTCGGCGAGGCTCGGATCCCAATCCTCGAAGCGGGCGAGATAACCCTGCCCATTGAACTCCAGGTCTCGACCCGCGATCTGCATGCTCGACATCTCTGGCTCCTCCACTGATGATGGTTTCCGAATACCTTGGCGCGCCCTGAAAACGCTGGTTCATCCGCGTTTCGCGTGCGGGGCAGGGCGCGCCGGCATCGTCGGTGGCTTGAAGGCAGACCTCAATCCTTCGCCATCTGGTCCAAGAATTTCCGGCAATCGCCTAAGCGATTCGGGCGAGGCCACTCGGAAACCGCATTTAAGAATGCCCCCTTGATCTTGACCCGGATGGCCAATGATCAGCTTCAAGGGTCTTGCTTGCGCTCGGGATGAAACCCTGCTTCTCGATCCCCAGCAGCTCAAGCATGGACCGAAAACGCCCGGATGCAAGCCGAACCGCATAGACCCAGGTCAACTTGGGGCGAGACAGCCGCTCGCGCCCGCCGTCCCGCCCCACTGCTGCAGCGACCGAGCCCCTCGGGCCGGGGGTCGAATCAGGAGGAGGCTTCCTGTGTCAGCGCCTTATGGCGTCTGCGCATGGCGTGCAGCCGCGACTCGGTGTAACCATTCGGGGCCTCGCGGCCCTCGAAGATGAGGTCGCAGGCCGTCTGGAAGGCAATACCATCGAATCCGGGTGCCATGGGCTGGTACAAGGGATCATCCGCGTTCTGTGCGTCCACGACCCCAGCCATACGCTCGAGCGTCTCCTTGACCTGTGCCTCGGTGACAACGCCATGATGAAGCCAATTCGCCACATGCTGGCTGGAGATGCGCAGCGTGGCGCGGTCCTCCATGAGGCCCAGGTTGGCGATGTCGGGCACCGTCGAGCAGCCGACGCCCTGATCGATCCAGCGCACCACGTAACCCAGGATACCCTGGCAGTTGTTGTCCAGTTCCTCCTGGATCGCTTCGGCGCTCCAGGCCCGCTCGGGGTCGAGCGGGATCTCCAAGATGGCGTCCAGACGGGCACGGCGGCCGCCCTTGGCCAGCTCGGCTTGGACCGCCGAGACCTCGACCTGGTGATAATGCATCGCGTGCAGCGTCGCGGCCGTGGGCGAGGGTACCCAGGCGCAATTGGCGCCGGACCGAGGATGGCCGATCTTGGCATCGAGCATCGCCCGCATCGCGCGCGGCTTGGTCCACATCCCCTTGCCGATCTGCGCGTGTCCGAGGAGCCCGCAGGCCAGCCCCAGGTCGAGGTTCCAGTCCTCGTAGGCGAGGAGCCAGGTGGCGGTCTTCATGGCCTCTTTGCGCAGCACCGCGCCGGCCTCCATGTCGGTGTGGATCTCGTCGCCCGTACGGTCCAGGAAGCCGGTGTTGATGAAGATGACCCGCTCGCGCGCCACCCGAATGCACTCCTTGAGGTTCACCGTGGTGCGGCGCTCCTCGTCCATGATGCCGATCTTGAGCGTAGTTCGGGGGAGCCCCAGGGCCTCCTCGATGCGGGCGAAGAGGTCCACGGCGAGTTGCACCTCCTCCGGGCCATGCATCTTGGGCTTCACGATGTAGAGGCTGCCGGTCCGCGAATTGCGCCGCGAGCCCAGCTTGGGGTGGATGTCGTAGAGGGCGCAGAGGGCTGTCATCATGCCGTCGAGCATGCCTTCGGGGACCTCATGACCCTCGGCATCGAGCACCGCATCCGTGGTCATAAGGTGGCCGACGTTGCGCACGAGCAGCAGTGACCGGCCGGAAAGGATCAGGGTGCCGCCGGCGAGCCTGGTGTAGGTGCGGTCGGACGCCAACGCGCGCTCGACCGTCCGGCCGTCCTTGCTGAAGCTGGCCCTGAGGTCGCCCTTCATGAGCCCCAGCCAGTTGCGATAGACGGCTGCCTTGTCCTCGGCATCGACCGCGGCGACAGAGTCTTCGCAGTCCTGAATACAGGTGATGGCCGACTCGAGCAGAATATCCGCCACCCCGGCCGCGCTGTCCTTGCCGATCAGGTGCTCGCGGTCGATCTGGATCTCGACGTGCAGACCGTGATGGGCGAGCAGGATGGCCTCGGGTTGTTCCGGGGTCCCGCGGTAGCCGATGAACTGCTCCGGATCGGTTAGCATGGTCTGACTGTTGTCTGGGAGACAGACCACCAGCTTGACATTCTCGACCTTGTAGCCACAGGCATCGGCGTGCGACCCGCGATTCAATGGGGCCGCTTCGTCCAGGAAGGCAGCGGCGCGGGCGATGACCCGTGCGCCCCGTCTTGGATTGTAGTCTGGACCGGGCTCGAACCCCTCCTCGTAGGGAATGGCGTCGGTCCCGTAGAGTGCGTCGTAGAGGCTTCCCCAGCGCGCGTTGGCGGCGTTGAGGGCATAACGGGCATTGCTGACCGGGACGACCAGCTGAGGGCCCGCGATCTCGGCGATCTCCGGGTCGACATTGGTGGTGCTGACCAGGAAATCCGGGCCCTCCGGGACCAGGTAGCCGATCTCCGAGAGGAAGGCGCGATAGGCCTCCGCGTCCCAGGGCTCGCCCCGGTGTTCCAGATGCCAGGCGTCGATCTGTGCCTGGAGTGCATCACGCTTGGCGAGCAGCTCGCGGTTGCGTGGTGCGAGGTCCTGGACGATCTCGCCGAAGGACCGCCAAAAGGCCTCTGGATCGATCCCGATCCCTGGTGCGATCTCGTCCTTGACCAGATCGTAGAGAGGTTTGGCGACCTTCAGGCCGCCGCTGTCCAGGCGTTCGTTCATCATGTCGATCTCCATCCCTCGAGCTGACGAGGGGCGTCGTGATTGAACCGAGAAACCGAAGTGTGGCGACCTCACCCGGGCGGTGCGTTATCCAGAATCCGCGAGGCGCATGGAAATTCAACACTCGTTGAACCGCGTCCAGAGCGAACTGCGTGGCCTTCTAGCCTCGTCCAGCGTCGCTGGACGATCGGCGAGACGCGACTTAAGGCGATTTCTGTCAATTCTCATCCCACCTGGCTGGTCTTGACGCCCGCCTTCTGCGTCGCGCTAGCAGTCACATAGCCCCGCTATGCTCTTGCCGGCGTTCCTTGAAGGCAGACGCCAATCCGGCGCCATCTGGCATGAGAATCTCCGGCAATCGCCTAAGACCAACGCGGTCGACTGCCGTTTCCCAGGTCGATGGCAGGAGCAACCGGTCACGACGACGGAAGGGTCCGGCCGGCGTCTAGCCGGCGCGATATTAACCCGATTGATAGGAGGAAGTTAGGCGATTTCTGTCAATTCTCATCCCACCTGGCATGAGAATCTCCAGCAATCGCCTTAGAGGATTCTGAGAACAGATGGGCGCAATTTCGGCGTGCTGCGCAGGTCAGCCGGCCGCTGCGAGAGGGTTCTGAGCGCGCGAGATCAAGGTCGAACAGGGTGCTTGAGTCTCGCTGGAAGCCTGCCTTCGGGCCGCGAATCGAGGCTCAGGACTCGATCATCTGCGACAGGCTATGACCCGGGCGGACCATTGGGATGACGTTCTCGGCCTTGTCGATCCAGACGTCCACCAGGACCGGACCCGGTTCGGCCAGGGCTGCGGCGATCCCCTCGTGCAGTTCGGCGGGCGACTTGATGCGCCGCGTCCTGAGACGCGGGTAGACGTATTTGAGCCCAGTCAGGTTCGGGATCTGGCGCCGGCAGGTCTGATCCATGTCGGTGCAATCGGGATCACAGTCGGCGGTGCGCGCGAGACAGGTCTCATAGTGGTGACCGTCGTCCATCATGTCTTCCCACTGGCGCACCATCCCCAGATAGCTGTTGTTCAGGACGAACATCTTGAGCGGGATCCGATTGGCCACGAGGGTGCCGAGCTCCTGGATGTTCATTTGGAAGCTGCCGTCGCCGTCGATCAGGACGACAGGGCGTGCAGGGTCGGCGAACCAAGCCCCGATCGCGGCGGGTAGACCGAAGCCCATGGTACCGAGACCACCCGAGCTGACCCACTGGCGCGGACGCTGGAAGCGATAATATTGGGTGGCCCACATCTGATGCTGGCCGACACCCGTGACCAGGGTCGCATCCCCGTGCGTCAGCTCCGAGATGATCTCCACCACGGCTTGGGGCTTGATGTACTCCGAGCTGTCGTAGGGCTTGGGCATCTGCTCGCGCCAGCCTGCGACCTGCTCCAGCCACTCGGAATGTCTGGCGGTACGGCCAGAGGCCAGCCCATGTGCCAGGAATTCATCCAGGCCCGCGACGAGAAAGAGGTCGGTGGCGATCCTCTTGCCGATCTCGGAGGGGTCGATGTCGACATGGGCGATCCGCTTGCCGGCAGCGAAGTCGCGCACCGCGACCCGGTCGTCGAAACGTCCGCCGAGCGAGAGGATGAGGTCGGCCTCGCGCAATGCGTAGTTGGCCGGAATGGTCCCATGCATTCCGGGCATGCCGAGATTCTGCGGCATCTCGAAGGGCAGTGACCCGAGCGCGTTGAAGGTGGTGGCGACAGGCACCTCGAAGCGCTCGACGAAACGGCGCAGGGCGAGCGCCGAATTGGCATGGATCACGCCGCCCCCGGCCTTGATGACCGGGCGCTCGGCCTGCGCGAGCGCCTCCAGGATGGCGTCTGCCCGCGCGGGCTCGAAGGGGATGCCCGCCCGGTGCCGGGTACGGGGAGGGTTCTGCTCCTCCACCTGTGCGAGCTGCACGTCCTTGCAGATGTCCACCACGACCGGACCCGGTCGACCCTGCACCGCGAGCGAATAGGCCTCGCGCAGCACCCACTCCAGGTCGCGGACGTCCTTCACCAGATAATTGTGCTTGGAGATGGGTCGCGTGATACCGACCGTGTCCACCTCCTGGAAGGCATCCGAGCCGATCGCCCCGCTCGGTACCTGGCCCGTGACGAAGAGGGTCGGGAGCGAGTCCTTGTGAGCATCGGCGATGGGCGTGGTGAGATTGGTCGCACCAGGGCCGGAGGTCGCCAACACCACACCGACCCGTCCGCTCGCTCGGGCATAGCCCTCGGCGGCATGACCGGCGCCACCCTCC
>JANQGF010000249.1 GCA_028277465.1 Chromatiaceae bacterium | reverse complement strand
CTGAACGGCTTGTTAAAGATCCCGCTCGCGCACCAACGCGCCAGCTCAGACCGCCCAGTTTACTCCTACCTTCTAGACTGTCAAGAAAAATATCGAGGGAAGCAGAGTCTTCTACCGCACCGCAAGACGGCCGACATCCGCCGGCCCGATTGCAGCAACCCCGCGGCTGCCATGGACCAACTCATGAATCTGTGCAAAGACCACCTGGTCCCAGCCGCCTTCCGGTATGATTCCAGTCCCCCAGGAACCTCGCGGTGCCGAGCACCAGCATGCGGTTTCCCGATGAACCGATCAATTCAGTGCTGCTCGAGGAGCTTCACGGGATGTCCCGTTTCACACCTCGCAAGATTTGGCTGACTCTGGCCGCAATCGCCGTCGGCATGGGAGTGGGCAGCATCCTTCTAACCGATTGGCTTCAGATGGATCCTTGTCATCTTTGTATCTTTCAGCGACTACTGTTCCTGGCATTGGGCGTACTCGCTTTGGGCGCAGCTTTGGCCAGTGGACACCTCGGTAGCCGACTCCTTGGCACGCCGGCCTTTGCCACCACGATTCTCGGGACCGGCGTCGCCGCCTATCAAAGCTGGCTGCAGATCCGTCCAAACGAAGCGGGCCCTTGCATCGGCGGCGAGCTTGGCCCTATTGAGCAGTTGGTCGAATGGCTCGGGCAAGAGTGGCCCACACTCTTTCTCGCGACGGGTTTCTGTGACGACATGGGGCTGGTCTTTCTCGGTCTGTCGCTCGCCAACTGGGCGCTGATTGGATTTCTCGTTTGTCTCGCAGGGGCGGCCTGGGCACTATGGCGACAGGAGAGGGCCGCTGCTTAGGCGATCGCAAACCGGGGTGACAGCCGAGTGACCCCATATGTTCCGGAGAGGTCTAAATGTCTTTGAGCCGACGCAAATTCAATAAGCATCTATTAGCCGCCCTTAGCTTAGGCACCCTACACGCATCAATACCGCTTCTTGCGCGCGCCGACCTCGTCAAGGGCCGTGATTGGGTACCCATCGATCCACCCCAACCGGGTGAATCTCCGGGGAAAATCGAGGTGCTGGAGTTCTTCTCCTACGGTTGCCCCCACTGCGGCGACCTCAACCCCCTGATCCACCCCTGGGCGCAGAACCTACCGGATGATGTGGCCTTCCGTCGAGTGCCCGTCTCTTTCGGCCGCGCTGCCTGGGCCAATCTGGGGCGACTCTACTTCTCACTGGAGGCCACTGGAGACCTGCAACGGTTAGATCAGCCGGTCTTCGATGCCTTACACAAGCAGCGCATTAAGCTCTATACGGAACCAGCCATCCTGGACTGGCTTGCCAAACAGGGTGTCGATACCAAGGCATTCGCCGAGATTTTCAACTCGTTCGACGTGCAAACCCAAATGAGCCGCAGCGATTATCTCGTCAAGCGCTATCGTATCGACGCCGTGCCCAGACTCACGGTCGCTGGCCGCTACCAGGTTGTTGGCCATGCAGTGCAGAGCCTACCCGAGCTCTTGACGATCACCGATCAACTCGTTGCATTGGCACGGGCCGAGCAAGCCGCAAACCCGCACAATTGAACTCGACAACTTGATTCGCGCACTCACGCCAGGCCCATATGAAGCGCGGCAGAATACACCGTCGCCCTTCACATTTGTGCTAAGGCGATTGCCGGAAATTCTCATGCCAGATGGCGCCGGATTGGCGTCTGCCTTCAAGGAGCGCCGGCAGGAGCATCGCCGGGCTATGTGACTGCTGGCGCGACGCCGAAGGCGGGCGTCAAGACAAGCCAGGTGGGATGAGAATTGACAGAAATCGCCTAAGGCGAAATGGATATCATCATCGCTCCGCACCCCGCCCTTCGCTCGCGATGAGACTAGAGCGTAAGTCAGCTTGGATTGAAGCGCTCAGGGGAGATGATCCAGACCGATCTTTGAAGAGGACTGCCCGGGTGCGGCTGCCGGACGGATCAGAAGCGGAAGGATTACGATCAGCGCAGCGAGCAGCAAGACGATCTCAAAAGCATAGACAGCGACATAGCCAACGGCCGGCCCTGTCAAGTCGGGACCAAAGGCCCCAGCAGAGGCGAACCCGGAGACGACGTCACGCATCGCCCCACCAAAGGCCACAGAACCACCCCATGCCGTCGCCTGAACTGCGCCCCAGGCACCCAGCGCGAGACCACTGTGGCCACCCTCTGACAAAGCCATTGCCGCGGTCATCGTCCCGACGGCGAGTAGCCCAGCGCCGAACCCAATGAAGACAGCCCCGGTACGGAACAACCAAACCGATTCGAGTGACGCCGCGTAGATCACGAATGCGAAAGCCAACAGGCCAAAGAGAGCGCCAGCGGCCGAGAGGCGATACGGGTTGCCGCCATGACCGAGAACCCGAGCCGCGAGCGCAAAGGCCGACAGCTGGCCGAAGGCCCAGAGTGCCGTGAGAACCGTCGTTTGCGAGACCGTCATCCCCAAGACCTGCCCGCCATAGGGCTCGAGCAGAATATCCTGCATGGTGAAACCGGCTGTCCCTAGACCGACTACGACCAGCAGACGCGCGGCATTCCCTCCCGTGACGAAAGCTCGCCAGGTCTCTGAGAAGGGCGGGCGTACCGGAGGTGCTGCAGCACGTTCAAGATCAACCGCCTCCTGCTTCCACAGTGCAATCACGTTCAGAACGATGGTTGCAGCCGCCACGCCTTGGATCAGTTGAATGAGCAGTTGCGCTGAAAAATTCGTGAGCAACTGACCGAATAAGAGCGCGCTTCCGAGCAATCCGAGCACGAAAGTCACATAGAGTAGGGCGACCACGCGGGGCCGCTTGTCGGCTGGCGCAAGATCAGTCGCCAAGGCCAGACCAGCCGTCTGAGTCGTATGCAGGCCTGCGCCGACGAGCAGGAAGGCGAGTGCTGCACCCATGTGCCCGAGAAAATTCACAACGTTCTCGGTATCAGCCAACAACAGCAGGGCGAAGGGCATGATCGCAAACCCGCCGAATTGCATCATGCTGCCAATCCAAAGGAAAGGAATGCGCCTCAACCCGAAGGCCGAATGATGGTAGTCCGAACGGTGACCGATCAGGGCACGGAGTGGCGCGAACACCAGCGGCAGGGCGACCATCGTCGCGACCAACCAGGTCGGAACGCCGAGCTCGACAACCATGACCCGGTTTAGCGTTCCCATGAGCAGGACTGTCGCCATGCTGACCGAAACCTGGAAGAGCGACAGCCGCAGGAGGCGACCGAGAGGTAGATCCGCGGTCGCCACATCCGAAAACGGCATCAGCTTGAAGAAGAGCTCGCGCCAAGCGCGCAAGCGCGGATCGTCGAGGCGACTCATGCCAGCATCAGCTCCGAAAAAAGGGTAACAAGCCGAAAGTGGAGAGGCGCGGGAGGCATACTCCACCTCGAGGGATTTCCTTGAGACAAGGTATCAGCCCGTCAATCAGCACAACGGAATCAAGCCCGAGGCGATGTTACGCCTTCGCGAGCAGTTTAGAAAGAATCTGAGAGTGACCGTCGGCACCCACGCCCAGTGCCAACGCACACAAGCAAAAGGCGCCGTTACGACGGCATGAGCTGGATTCGGAGGCGGTCGACGATTCGGACAGAGCTGCAGCAGTCAGACACTCGACGCCCGAACCGTGTTCAAGACAGGCTTTCGATTCTTGGCAGAGACGACAAATGATCACTTCATGTCTTGCCTGACCGGGTTCGACCGCGGCCGCCGTCGGGCGGCCACGGCCCGGGCCACTGGTTCAGGCTTTAGAAACCGAAACCTAGCGACAACAACACCCAGTGAATGATGAGCACCGTAGCCAGTACCGCGAACAGAATCGGCATCAGCCAAGTCGCAGGATTCACAACCATCCAAACTTTCCAATCGTCTTCGGGGTTCTTCGGCTTCTTGATTTCGCTCATTGTATCGATCTCGTGATGAGTCTAATCCAAGCTAGGATTACACAGCATTGAACTCTCAAATCCACGGCTGCGCAGCAGCGACGAGCAGGTGAGCCAACCCCGCCAAAGCAACGAACGCGGTGAAGGTGGTCTTGAATTGCTCGTGGAATTCTTTCGCCTGCTGTTCGGTCAAGCCAGACATCGTTCTCTCCTCTGATCACGATTGGTCGTTATCGCCGCGCCACCTGATACGGCTCCCCGCGTAACTGGCACGACGACGACCCAAGGTGTCACACCCGAAAACACTCATGCTGCAGCAGGTACAGCCTGGGCGGCTGGCGCAGCCTCCTCAGCCGGTGCGGCCTCCTCGACCGGGGCAGCCTCGGCGGCTGGTGCAGCCTCTTCAGCCGGTGCGGCTTCCTCGACCGGGGCAGCCTCGGCAGCCGGTGCGGCCTCCTCGGCCGGGGCAGCCTCGGCAGCTGGTGCAGCCTCTTCAGCCGGTGCGGCCTCAACAACCACCTCAGCGGCTGGCGCCTCAAAGCCTTGGCCCTCCAACGAGAAGGCATAGAGATGAACCAGAAGAGCAACCAAGGCAACGGCCATCAAGATGGGCATCAACCAAGTCGACGGACTTACCAGCAGCCACACCCGATAGTCTTGCTCAAGCGGCTTATAACCCAACACTTGAAACGACATCGTCATATTCTCCTAAATTTGCCACCAAGCAGCATCACCCACGCCCAGCAAGTGTGCCAGACCGCTTTACCAACGAAGGCAGTATTGGTGGTCTTGAATTGCTTATGGAGTTTATTGCTTGTCGATCGATCAAGCCCACAAAATTTTCACGCCCCACCACTGGCCTCATGCCGCTGTGTTACCACAGTCGATATTATAGCCAGCTCGGTTTTATCGCACGCACCAAGCTCCATATGGTCCTCACGACATCTTCACGACCCAAGCTTGAATGATCGTTAGGATCATGACCCGATCCCACGTGTCATCTTAGCTTGACATACTGCGATGTCAAGAAGTTTGGACACGCAAGGGACTTGAATGCACAGTCGAACCACTCACTGACATGAGCCCCAGAGAGCCTAAGCCCAGGGAA
>JANQGF010000237.1 GCA_028277465.1 Chromatiaceae bacterium | reverse complement strand
CACCACCAGTCACATCGCCCGGCGATGCTCCTGGTGGCGCTCCTTGAAGGCGAGCCTCAATCCGGCGCCATCTGGTATGAACATTTCCGGCAATCGCCCAAGGAGTGCCAGCGGAGCGAGCTGGTCGAGTGGCTGTTAGCACTCACCAGAAACGAGTGCTAATACTAGAGCCTAATCCGAGGGTGTCAAGGGCTTTGTGGCCGGAGCGGAAGAGCCGAGGCGACATCGCTCGCTGGCCGATGGTGATGACCCGCGATCCATGCGCGGCGGTTGGAGTCACTCGAAACAGCGCATTTCACTCGGGAGCGGTTCGGTCAGGCTCTCGATCGGCACTTTTCGCCTTGAAATGCAGGGAATAAAGCATGTCTTCATCGGCGATGTGGTCGATCAACCAATCTTGGGTGATGTCCAAGGCACGGTCCGCAAGGTCCTGGCTAGGACCAAAGATCATGAGATCGTTTTCGAGACTGTCCAGGCGCCGAAAGAAGGCGGCGTGCAACCTGAGGTGTTCTTTCAATCCTGGATACTCGTGTCGGCGCATGAAGGCCTCCTCGGTCCGAAAATGCTCCTCGGCGTAGTCCCTCATGAAAGCGATGGCCTCGATCACGGCATTCTTCCCGTCGCGCTCGAGGATGCCCTCATACAACCGATGCGCTGCACCAAAGAACCCCTGGTGCTGCAGATCGATCTCGGGAATACCGATAAGGTAGACGTCTGACCAGTCTTTTAACATGGGTTACCTTCCTCCGGGCCTCGATCCGGGTCCGACAAGCTCCGCCCCTGATCATCGCCCTGGTTGCCCTGAAGCCTCGAAATTTAACAACGCGGGCAAAGGAAGCCAACCCAGACACTTCAACGGAGATTGGACCAGGATTCCGCACCGCCGCACCTGTACAGCCATCACGCGGGGCATGCCTGGAGGCCGCTCAACTGCCGCCCCGAGGTTGAAAACTCCCTCCGGATTTTCAATCTATGCGATAGTCCGGCGACCCGTTGTCCGCGGCGAGAATCAGCAGGAACGGCGAAGACCCGCCTCCATCTCACCTGCCTTGCGGTCGCGGCTGACAAGGGTTGAAATAGCCCCCGACAGATTCTGAATCCAGGAGCCCAAGCTGATGATTTCCAACGAGATGGCGAGGCGCATCAACGCCCAGATCAATCGCGAGATCTATTCTGCCTATTTTTACCTCGCACTTGCGGCGCAGGCGGAGTCCATGAACCTGAAAGGCACCGGGGCCTGGTTTGTCGCCAAGCACGGCGAAGAGCTCTCCCACGCGATGAAGATGTATCGCTACCTGATCGACCAAGACGCCTCGGTGCGGCTCACAGAGGTCGCGGCACCACCCACGGAGGGCGGCAACCTGTTCCAGATGTTCGAGCGCACGCTGGCCCACGAGCGCGAGGTCACCTCCGCCATCAACGACATGGTGGACCACGCCTTGTCGGAGAAGGACCATGCGACCAGCATCTTTCTGCAATGGTTCGTGACCGAGCAGATCGAGGAAGAGGCAACGGTCAAGGATATCCTCGGCCGACTGCGTCTCTTTGGTGACCAGGGCCAGGCGCTCCTCATGATCGACAATGAGCTCGCGGCCATCGCGGCGCAGATGGCGCGCGGGACGACCGGGACGCAAGCCGCGACAAACGGCTGACCTCGAAACCGCCCTTCGACGAGCGACCTGCCATGAGTAAGAAACCCGGCAAGTGCTGTAAGAAGTATCGCGAGCAGAAGCGCTGCAAGAAATGCCCGAAACGCGCGGCCTAACCTCGTCGGCGACGACCGCGAATCCCCGCCCCCCGCTCACCGGCGCGCGCTGCCTCGATCCTTGAGACCTGGCGGATCCGAGCACGCGGCGTAACCCCGGCTCGGGTCCCGTCTGGTTCAGAAGACCGCATCCAGCGCCTCCAACAGGGTCCGCACCGAGTTGATCTCCAGACCCTCAATGCCCTCCTTGGGTGCGTTGCCCTTGGGCACGATGGCACGGTGGATACCATGCTTGACTGCTTCGCGCAGCCGATCCGGCCCATTGGGGACGGGGCGCACCTCCCCTGAAAGCCCGACTTCACCGAAGACCGCCAGATCGAGCGGCAAGGGCCGGTCGCGATAGCTCGAGAGGACCGCCATGACGACTGGCAGGTCCGCCGCCGTCTCGCCGATGCGGACACCACCGACGACATTGACGAAGACGTCCTGGTTGAACATGCCCACCCCACCGTGCCGATGCAGGACGGCGAGCAGCATGGCGAGACGATTCTGATCCAGACCCAGGGCGACCCGACGCGGATTGGCCAGAGGGCTCTCGTCGACCAGGGCCTGCACCTCGACCAGCAATGGGCGCGTGCCCTCGCGGGTCACCATGACCAGGCTTCCAGAAACGGGCTCCTCGTGCCGCGACAAGAAGAGGGCCGAGGGGTTCCTGACCTCGCGCAGCCCATGGTCGCCCATGGCAAAGACACCGAGCTCATTGACGGCACCGAAACGATTCTTGATGGAACGGACGATACGGAAGGGCCCGCCATGCTCCCCTTCGAAATAGAGGACGGTGTCGACCATGTGCTCCAAGACCCGCGGCCCGGCGAGCGATCCGTCTTTGGTGACATGCCCCACCAGAAAGACCACCGTGTCCTCTTGCTTGGCGAAGCGCACCAACTGCGCCGAGGATTCGCGCACCTGGGACACCGAGCCGGGTGCCGATTGGAGGGTCTCGGTGAAGAGCGTCTGAACCGAGTCCAGCACCATGACGCGCGGCCGCTCCGCGATGGCGTGGGCCAGGATCTGCTCGATACAGGTCTCCGACAGCAAGCGGATCTCGCCACCGGACAGGCCCAGACGACGCGCCCTCAGTCCGATCTGCTGTGGCGACTCCTCGCCACTGACATAGAGGACCCGCTGGGAGCCGGCGAGGGCGGCGCAGGCCTGAAGCAGCAGGGTCGACTTGCCAATGCCGGGGTCGCCGCCGATCAGCACGACCGAGCCTGGGACCAGACCGCCACCCAGGACTCGGTCCAGCTCGCCGATCCCGCTCTGAATCCGTTGCCGTTCCTCGGGGCTGACTGCCGCGAGGGTCTCGACTCGAGCCGCATCCGCCACGCCGGCGTAGCCACCGCGTCCCTGGGGGCGGCGCCGCATCTCTGCCGCCTCCGCCAGACTGTTCCAGGCACCACAGTCGGGACACTGGCCGGCCCATTTCGGCTGACGCGCGCCGCAGGCGTTGCAGACAAAGCTGGTACGGGTCCTACTTCCAGCCATTGGCGATCCCCGGAACCGGGTCAGGGCCTGCCGAGAGAGACGCCAGAGTCGGGGCCTCCCGCGCTGCGTGCGACCCTGGACTCACCTTCATTCGCCCAACAAACGGCGCTTGGCCGCATTGATCTTGGCCGCGAGATAGTCGGAACCGCCGCGGTCGGGATGCAGTCTCTGCATGAGCCGGCGATGGGCGACACGAACGGCCTCGGCGTCCGCATTCGGCTCAAGCCCGAGGATGGAGCGCGCCTCCTCCTCCGTGAGTCGACCCTCGCCGCCTGAGGCGCGACCCGCCTCGCCCCGATCCGACACCCGGTCGCGCCATTCCTCGCCCTGTTCGCGGTCCAGATAGGCCTCCAGGATCGCGGCGGACTGCGGGTCGCTCTCCCGATAGAGCTCCAACATCCGCAGCAGTTGATCGAGCGCGAGCTCGCTCAGCTGCCGTCCCTTGAAGGGGCCATCGAGCACGGTGCCATCCAATGCGCCTGTGAGGTGATCCAGACGCATGGCGAGAAAACGGGTGCGAATGTTCGATGCCTGTCCCCCGCTGCCCGGACCAGCAGTGCCGGCCAGGCCATCGAGACCGAGCGCGCGCAGGAGCTGTTGCAGGACCGGCAGCAGCCGCAATAGATTCGCAGCGCGGATGATCACTGGGATCGCGGCACCCAAGGCAGCGAAGAGCGGATTCAGCCGTCCGCTGAGCACCGCGACCAGCAGCAGCCCCATGAGTCCCCAGAATGCGGCCTTGCGCAGGATCCGCACCACCTGCTCCGCCGGGGTCGTCCGAAACCAGTGGAGAAACCAAATGACCGCAAGCAGAATCCCGCCGAGGATCAGCAGACGGGCCATGACCGGCTCAATCCCCTTTGTGGGCCAACTGCTCGGTCAGTCGCAAGACGGCACCGCCACGCGACTGACCGTAGTGCTCCAGCGCCTTGCGCCCGCCCGCAGCATAGACGGCCACGGCGCTGAGCAGGTCTCGGAGCAGCTGAGGACTGCTCGCATCGAAGGGACACCAGGCACCCCCGCTCAGGCGGGCGATGTCGCGAAGACAAGGCTCTGCGGTGGGGTCCCTCCCCTCCTGAAAGACGAAGGCCGGCACCCCGAAGACACCGAGCCGACCGGCCAGGTCAGCGAGCCGATCCCGTGGCTCTTCCACACAGTCGCCCACGAACACCAGGGCATCGAGCTGGGTCGCGGCCGCCTCCCTGAGCGCATGGCCAAGCACGCGGCCGATCTGTGTCAGGCCGGCCGAGCAGAAGACCCGGTTCATCCGTCTCAGAAGCGCGTCCGAATCCCGATACCAGTCCGAGACCTGGAACTCCTGGAACCCGCGATAGAAGCAGAGTTGGACTTCCAGCCCACCGAGTGCGCGAGTCTCGACGAACATGCTTGACTGGATCCGTGCCGCCCGATCCCAGGTCGGCTCCCGACTCGCCGTTGCATCCAGCGCGAAGATCAGACGCCCGTGCCCCTCCCGCCCTACCCGGCGCGGCGTCGCAGCGACCTGACGCAGGAAGGCACCCACCTCGCCGGCGCTGGCTGGCGCGTCCAAGTCTGTTCGTTTGCGCGTCATCTCAAATCCTTTGTGCGTTTCGCCCCTTGGCAGTTCACCAAGGCCTCAGGATTCGAAGATGTACAGATGCCCCCCGGGCGGGTCAATGGAGCCACCGCGAACCTCGACAGCACAGGCCTCCCCTTGCCCGCCCCGTCCGAGGACGGGGAGAGGGGCGATGCGCGGACCTCATGCTCCAGGCTCGGCGCACCGCCACGCGGGTTGTTGCTCGGTTGGGCCCAGGCCTATTCCGCGTCGGACGTATTGAGCGCCTTCTTCAACGCCTCTTCCAGATCCTCATGGGCCATCTCGACCTTGCGTGACACCTGGCCTTCCATCTGACGTTGGTAACGGCGCTCCTGATGATAAGCCAGCCCCGTCCCTGCCGGAATCAGGCGTCCGACGATCACGTTCTCCTTGA
Organism: Chromatiaceae bacterium; assembly: GCA_028277465.1. Lineage (GTDB taxonomy): Bacteria > Pseudomonadota > Gammaproteobacteria > Chromatiales > Chromatiaceae > JANQGF01. Next base: position 13,092 of record JANQGF010000237.1, on the reverse strand, counting down.
GACCGGAGAGCCGATCGACCGAGCCACGCACGGCCGCCTCCGTCAGGACCCGAGTCGTCTCCTGGAAGGAGGCCGCGGAAATGAAGGATTCGGTCGCGAGGGAGGCCTTCGTGATCCCCAGCAGCAGTGGCTCGAACAGGGCCGGGTGCCGATCCTCCGCCATCACCCGCTTGTTCTCGTCGGTGAGCGAGGTGTATTCCACCTGTTCGCCACGTAGAAAACGGGTATCTCCAGGCGCCGTCACCTCCACCTTGCGCAGCATCTGCCGGACGATCACCTCGATGTGCTTGTCGTTGATCTTGACACCCTGCAACCGGTAAACGTCTTGGATCTCCTTGACCAAATACTCCGCCAGGGCCGTGATCCCCTTGAGCCGCAGGATGTCGTGCGAGGCCAGCTCGCCGTCCGCAATGACCTCGCCTCGCTCCACGCGCTCGCCCTCGAAGACATTGACGTGGCGCCACTTGGGGATCAACTCCTCGACCGCTTCACCCTCGTCATTGGTGATGACCAGGCGTTGCTTGCCCTTGGTATCCTTACCGAAGCTGATGGTGCCGCTGGCCTCGGCCAGGAGCGCGGGCTCCTTCGGCTTGCGCGCCTCGAAGAGGTCGGCCACGCGCGGCAGACCACCGGTGATGTCGCGCGTCTTGCTGGACTCCTGAGGGATCCGCGCCAGGATATCGCCGACACCGACCCGGGCACCCTTGGTCACGGTGACGATGGCACCCGAGGACAAGGCGTAACGGGCCGGCAGATCGGTCCCTGCGATATTGAGCTCGTTGCCCTCGTCGTCGACCAGCTTGACCATCGGCCGCAGATCCTTGCCCGAGGCCGGCCGCTGCTTGGGATCGATCACGACGAGCGATGACAGACCAGTCACATCGTCGAGCTGGGCCTGAACGGTGACGCCCTCGATGAAGTCCTCGAACTCCAGGGTGCCAGCCACCTCCGTGACCACCGGGTGGGTATGCGGGTCCCAACTCGCGACCACGTCGCCTGGCCTGACCAGGTCGCCGTCGCTGACGCGCAGGGTCGCGCCATAGGGGACCTTGTAGCGCTCTTTCTCCATGCCGCGCTCGTCGAGCACAGTCAGCTCGCCCGAACGCGAGACCGCCACCAGATTGCCGGAGTGATGCTGCACGGTCTTGATGTTGTGCAAACGCGCCGAGCCGCCGTTCTTGATCTCGATGCTGTTCACGGCAGCGGCCCGCGAGGCGGCGCCACCGATGTGGAAGGTGCGCATCGTCAGCTGGGTGCCGGGTTCACCGATCGACTGGGCGGCGATGACGCCGACCGCCTCGCCCAGGTTGACCCGATGGCCGCGGGCCAGATCCCGACCATAACACTGGGCGCAGACACCGAAACGCGATTCACAGGTGATCGGTGAGCGCACGCGGACCTGGTCGATGCCGACCTCTTCGAAGCGCTCCACCCAGCCCTCGTCCAGCAGGGTCCCGGCTGGGCAGACCAGTTCCGGTTGCTCGCTACCAGGCCGATAGACGTCGACCGCACAGACACGCCCCAGGATACGCTCCCGTAAGGGCTCGACCACGTCGCCGCCCTCGATGATGGGCGCCATCAGCATGCCCTGTTCGGTCCCGCAATCCTCCTCCAAGACCACCATGTCCTGCGCGACATCCACCAGTCGGCGAGTGAGATAGCCCGAGTTGGCGGTCTTGAGTGCTGTATCGGCAAGCCCCTTGCGGGCACCATGGGTGGAGATGAAGTACTGAATGACGTTCAGCCCTTCGCGGAAATTCGCCGTGATGGGGGTCTCGATGATGGAGCCGTCGGGCTTGGCCATCAGACCACGCATCCCGGCAAGCTGACGGATCTGCTGCGCGGAGCCGCGCGCACCCGAGTTGGCCATCATATAGATGGAGTTGAACGAGTCCTGTCTGCGCCGCTCGACCACCCGGCTCGTGCCTTCGCCGAGTCCCTTGGCCACGCGCTCCTTCAGCCCATGGCCTTTGATACCACCCAGGTCGGCATACTGCTCGATCTGAGGCCGATACTCGGCCAGCAACGACTCGGTCGTCGCTTGGAAGTCCGCAAGCTCCATCTCTCCACACCGAAGCTGCTCAGCGGCTTCATTGAGCCTGGTCTGCAAGTCGTCGAGCAATTGCCGCACCAAGGGGTGATTCGACTCCTCGACCGCACTGTAGACCCCTTGACGATACTCGGCGACGAGCCGCTGCGCCTCGAAGGCAGGGTCGGCAGTCGTATCGACGCTACCGAGCTTGCTCATCATGGCCTTGGCGACCTGGTCATTGGTGCGTGACCAGATGTCCACCACCTTGTTGTAACGCTCGCCATTGGTGACCAGACCCGAGGCGTACTGCTGCTGGATCTCCTTGACCTCGACTTCGGCAGCGGCAAGCAGCGCCCCCTTGTCCATCCTGGAATCCTGCTCGTCGCGCGGCACCTCCATGTCCTCCAGCCCGATCGACACACCGGCTCGGGTCGCCATGCGAAAACCGAGATACATGATCTGGTCGGCGAAGACGACGGTGTCCTTGAGACCCATTCGACGATAACAGACGTTGATCAGCAGCGAGATCTGCTTCTTGCCCATGGGTCGATCGACCAGATCGAAGGGCAGTCCGTCCGGGACGATGGCGAAGACCAGGGCGCGACCAATGGTCGTCTCCTTGATGCTGGTCAGCTCGCGCATTCGACCATCCTTGCTCTTGATCACCTCGTGGACACGGACCTTGCAGCGTGCGTGCAGATCCGCGAGCCCCGTCTCGTAGGCCCGGCGCGCCTCGTTGATGTCAGCAAAGACGCTGCCCTCGCCCTTCGCATTCACCCGCTCGCGGGTCATGTAATAGAGCCCCAGCACCACGTCCTGTGAGGGAACGATGATGGGCTCGCCATTGGCCGGCGAGAGGATGTTGTTGGAGGCCATCATGAGCGCACGCGCCTCCAGCTGCGCCTCCAGCGAGAGCGGTACATGCACCGCCATCTGGTCGCCATCGAAGTCGGCGTTGAAGGCGGTACAGACCAGGGGATGCAGCTGGATCGCCTTGCCTTCGATCAACACGGGCTCGAAGGCCTGGATACCCAAGCGGTGGAGGGTCGGGGCGCGATTGAGCAAGACCGGATGCTCGCGGATCACCTCTTCGAGGATATCCCAGACCTCTGGGGTACCGCGCTCGACCATCTTCTTGGCGGCCTTGATCGTCGCCGCGAGGCCGCGTAGCTGCAACTTGCTGAAGATGAAAGGCTTGAACAGCTCCAGCGCCATCCGCTTGGGCAAACCACATTGGTGCAGCTTGAGGGTGGGGCCGACCACGATGACCGAACGGCCCGAGTAGTCCACGCGCTTGCCGAGCAGGTTCTGGCGAAACCGCCCCTGCTTGCCCTTGATCATGTCCGCCAAGGACTTCAAGGGCCGTTTGTTGGTCCCCGTGATGGCCCGCCCGCGCCGGCCGTTGTCCAGCAGGGCGTCGACCGACTCCTGGAGCATGCGCTTCTCGTTGCGCACGATGATATCGGGCGCGATCAGATCCAGAAGCCGTTTGAGCCGGTTGTTGCGGTTGATCACGCGGCGATAGAGATCGTTGAGATCCGAGGTCGCGAAGCGACCGCCGTCCAGTGGCACCAGCGGACGCAGCTCCGGGGGCAGCACGGGCAGTACGGTGAGGATCATCCATTCGGGGCGATTGCCCGAGCCGAGCAAGGACTCCATCAGCTTGAGCCGTTTGGAGAGCTTCTTGATCTTGGTCTCCGAGTTGGTGCCCTCGATCTCCTCGCGCATGCGCCGGATCTCGGCGCTCATGTCGATGGTGCGCAGCAATTCATACACGGCTTCTGCGCCCATGCGGGCGTCGAACTCGTCGCCATTGGCCTCCAGCGCCTCCAGGTACTGCTCGTCGTTGAGCAGTTGGCCGCGCTCGAGATCCTGCACCAGCCCTGGATCGATGACGACGAAGGACTCGAAATAGAGGATGCGCTCGATATCGCGCAGTGTCATGTCGAGCAGAAGCCCGATCCGCGAGGGTAGAGACTTGAGGAACCAGATATGGGCAACCGGGCTCGCCAGATCGATGTGACCCATGCGCTCGCGCCGGACCTTGGCCAGGGTGACCTCGACGCCGCACTTCTCGCACACGACACCGCGGTGCTTGAGTCGCTTGTACTTGCCGCAGATGCACTCGTAGTCGGTGATGGGACCGAAGATCTTGGCGCAGAAGAGTCCGTCACGCTCCGGCTTGAAGGTACGGTAATTGATGGTCTCGGGCTTCTTGACCTCGCCATAGGACCAGGAACGGATCATCTCGGGAGAGGCGAGTCCGATCTTGATCGCGTCGAATTCGAGTGCCTGACCCTGTTGTTTGATGATTTTAAGTAGATCTTTCAAGACCTTAATCTCCTGCCTACATCCGGTTCAAGTGACGGGCATGGTGACGAAGGGAGACCAGCGCCTCCCCTGTCGACCGAGGGCGGATACCCGCCGACGACGCGGCCCGCTAATCCTGCTGCAGCTCCACATTGATGGCGAGCGAGCGGATCTCCTTGACGAGCACATTGAAGGATTCCGGCATGCCGGCCTCCATGCGATGGTCCCCATCCACGATGTTCTTGTACATCCGGGTGCGGCCGTTGACGTCGTCCGACTTCACGGTAAGCATCTCCTGCAGCGTGTAGGAGGCGCCGTAGGCCTCCAGCGCCCAGACCTCCATCTCCCCGAAGCGCTGACCGCCGAACTGAGCCTTGCCGCCCAATGGCTGCTGGGTCACCAGACTGTAGGGACCGGTCGAGCGCGCGTGCATCTTGTCGTCCACCAGGTGATTGAGCTTGATCATATACATGTAGCCGACAGTGACAGGTCGCTCGAACGCCTCCCCGGTGCGACCGTCGTAGAGGACCGTCTGACCGCTCGGGATCCCCTGGTCAGCATTGTCACGCTCAGCGAGCTGCAGCATGGCGCGGATCTCCTCCTCGGTCGCACCATCGAACACGGGCGTCGCCAAAGGCACCCCCCCTGTCAGGTTGCGCGCCAGCTCCAAGACCTCCTCATCCGCCAAGGCCGCCAGGTCCTCGAGCTTGCCGCTGCGGTTGTAGACCTGGTCCAGAAAGCCCCGCAGCTCGGCCACTGCCGTCTGTGCCCGCAACATGCGCTCGATCCTGACCCCGAGACCATTCGCGGCCCAACCCAGATGGGTCTCCAGCACCTGGCCCACATTCATCCGCGACGGGACGCCCAATGGGTTGAGCACGATGTCCACCGGGACACCGTCGGCCGAGAAAGGCATATCCTCGACGGGCACGACCTTGGAGATGACGCCCTTGTTCCCATGGCGCCCGGCCATCTTGTCGCCAGGCTGGATGCGACGCTTCACGGCCACATAGACCTTGACCATCTTGAGCACGCCCGGCGCCAAGTCGTCACCGCTGGCGATCTTGCGTTTCTTGACCTCGTAGCGCTCGCGGAATTCCTCGCGCTGCTGCTTGACCTGAGCCGCGACCGCCTCGAGCTGGGTGGCCACCTCCTCGTCGCGCATCCGGATCTCGAACCATTGGTCCCGCGAGCCCCGTTCCAGCAGCCCATTCAGATAGTCACTGGTCAAGGTCGCGCCCGGGGCCAGACCAGCAGGCCCACCGTCGGCAACCTTGCCCAGAAGGAGCCGCTCGACGCGCTGAAAGGTGTCGTTCTCCATGATGCGCTGTTGGTCGGCGAAGTCCTTGCGGACACGATCCAGCTCCATCTCCTCGATCTGCAGCGCGCGCTTGTCCTTGTCGACACCGTCGCGCGTGAACACCTGCACGTCGACGACCGTCCCATTCATGCCGGAGGGAAGGCGCAGCGAGGTATCCTTCACGTCCGAGGCCTTCTCGCCGAAGATGGCGCGCAGCAGCTTCTCCTCCGGCGTCAGCTGGGTCTCGCCCTTCGGCGTCACCTTGCCGACCAGGATGTCGCCGTCGCGCACCTCGGCACCGACATAGACGATCCCGGACTCGTCGAGCTTGGAGAGCGCCGACTCGCCCACGTTGGGGATATCGCCAGTGATCTCCTCGGGACCCAGCTTGGTATCGCGGGCCAGACAGGCGAGCTCCTCGATGTGAATGCTGGTGAAGCGGTCCTCCTGCACCACCCGTTCCGAGATGAGAATCGAGTCCTCGAAGTTGTAGCCGTTCCAGGGCATGAAGGCGACGCGCAAGTTCTGCCCCAGCGCCAGCTCCCCCATGTCGGTGGAGGGCCCATCCGCCAGGATATCGTCCCGCGCGACGATCTCGCCCGGCCTGACCAAGGGGCGCTGGTTGATACAGGTATTCTGGTTGGAACGCGTGTACTTGGTCAGATTGTAGATATCGACCCCCGGGACACCGGGCACCGCCTCGTCATCATTCACGCGGACCACGATGCGCGCGGCGTCCACCGACTCGATGACGCCGCCACGGCGCGCCACGACGCAGACACCCGAGTCCTTCGCCACCACGCGCTCCATCCCGGTCCCGACCAGGGGCTTCTCGGCCCTGAGGGTCGGCACCGCTTGGCGCTGCATGTTCGATCCCATGAGCGCCCGGTTGGCGTCGTCATGCTCCAAGAAGGGGATCAACGAAGCGGCCACCGAGACGATCTGACGCGGCGAGACGTCCATGTACTGGACCTCCTCGGGCGCCCGCATGGTGAATTCGTTGGCATGCCGGCACGAGACCAAGGCGTCCGCGAGACGCCCCTCGGGATCGAGGGTCGCATTGGCCTGAGCGATGACGAAGTTGCCCTCCTCGATCGCCGACAGATAGTGAATCTCCGCGGTGACCTGTCCCCCTTCCACCTTGCGGTAGGGGGTCTCGAGGAAGCCGTAAGAGTTGGTCCTGGCATAGACCGCCAGCGAGTTGATCAGACCGATGTTGGGACCCTCGGGGGTCTCGATCGGACAGACCCGGCCATAGTGGGTTGGATGGACGTCACGCACCTCGAAGCCGGCCCGCTCGCGCGCCAGCCCACCCGGGCCCAACGCCGAGACACGGCGCTTGTGCGTCACCTCTGATAGCGGATTGTTCTGGTCCATGAACTGGGAGAGCTGGCTGGAGCCGAAGAACTCCTTGATCGCCGCCGAGACCGGCTTGGCGTTGATCAGCTCCTGGGGCATGAGTCCTTCGGACTCGGCCAGCGAGAGACGTTCCTTGACGGCACGCTCGACCCGCACCAACCCGACGCGGAACTGATTCTCCGCCATCTCGCCCACGCAGCGGATGCGCCGGTTACCCAAGTGGTCGATGTCGTCCACCGTGCCGCGACCGTTGCGCAGCTCGACCAGCACCTTGAGGGCATCGATGATGTCCGAGGGCTCCTCGCCATGCGCCTCATAGAGCTTCTTGGAGAAATCGTCCGTGCGGTTGCTGAAGTAACGGCCGTCATAGATCACGCCCGGGCCCTCTTCCGAGGGGCGCCCCAGTCGGCGATTGAACTTCATCCGCCCGACCGCGGAGAGATCGTAGCGATCTGAAGTGAAGAAGAGATTGTGGAACAGATTCTGCGCGGCCTCCTTGGTCGGAGGCTCGCCAGGGCGCATCATGCGGTAGATCTCGACCTGGGCCTCTAGGTCACTCGTGGTCGGATCGATCCGGAGGGTATCCGAGATATAGGGTCCCTGATCGAGATCATTGACGAACAACGTCTCGAGCCTGTCGATCCCCTTATCCAGCAAGGTCTCCAGCTGCTCTGGCGTAATCTGGTCGTTGGCCTCCGCAAAGACCTCACCCGTGTCCCGATCCAACTGGGCTCGGGCCAGGGTGCGACCGACGAGGAACTCGGCGGGCACCTCCAGACGTTCGACGCCGGCCTTCTGGAGTTCACGGATGTGACGGGCCGTGACCCGACGCCCTGCCTCGACCAGAACCTGATCGCCGATCTTGACGTCGAACGCGACCGTCTCTCCGCGCAGACGTTCTGGCACCAGATCCAGGGTGACAGCGCGGCCCTCGATACGAAAGGTGTCGGTCTCGAAGAAACGGTCCAGGATCTCTTCCACCCCGTACCCCAAGGCGCGCAGCAGGATGGTCGCGGCCAGCTTGCGGCGACGGTCGATGCGCACGAAAACGTTGTCCTTGGGATCGAACTCGAAGTCGAGCCAGGAGCCCCGATAGGGGATGACACGCGCCGAGAAGAGAAACTTGCCCGACGAATGGGTCTTGCCCTTGTCATGGTCGAAGAAGACACCCGGCGAACGGTGCAATTGCGAGACGATCACCCGCTCGGTGCCGTTGATGATGAAGGTACCGGTTTCGGTCATGAGCGGCAGCTCGCCCATGTAGACCTCTTGCTCGCGGATATCCTTGACGACCTTGGCGCCGGCCGGCGCACCCTTGTCGTAGATCACCAGTCGCAATAAGACTCTGAGCGGCGCCGCGAAGGTCGCACCGCGCAGATGACACTCGCGCTCATCGAAGACGGGCTCACCGAGCCGGTACTTCACATACTCGAGGACGGCGTTTCCAGAATAGCTCTCGATCGGGAAGACGGAGCTGAAGGCAGCGTGCAAGCCAATATCCCGCCGATCCTTGACCGGCGTGTCTGCCTGCAGAAACTCCCGATAGGAGTGGATCTGGGTCGCGAGCAGAAAGGGCACGCCCAGGATGCTGGGGCGCTTGCCGAAGTCTTTGCGGATGCGCTTCTTTTCGGTGAACGAATAGGCCATGATGCCTTCCCTCGAGGTACTTGCTGGGTCCCCAACGGGGCATGGAGTCTAGTGCGGATGCGACCGGCGAGGAGCGGTCGCCCTGCTGATGGCGCGTCGGGCACGCTCCTCGGCCTCGAACGCGCGCCGCGGGGCTTTCCGGACCCAGCGGGAAAAGGCCGGCGGCTCCTGTCCGCCAGCCCAAGCGCCTTGCCAAACCAACGGCGAGGCAATATCGACTTACTTGATCTCGACAGTCGCGCCGGCCTCTTCAAGCTTCTGCTTGGCCTCCTCGGCCTCGGCCTTGGAAATGGCCTCCTTCAAGGTGGTGGGGGCACCTTCGACCGCGTCCTTCGCTTCCTTCAGGCCGAGGCCCGTCAAGGCACGAACCGCCTTGATGACACCGACCTTGTTGGAGCCGAAGGAGGCCAAGACCAAGTCGAACTCAGTCTGCTCTTCGACCGGAGCGGCCTCGCCACCAGCCGCGCCCGGTGCCACCGCGACCGCTGCCGCAGCGGCGGTCACGCCGAACTTCTCCTCCATCGCCTGGATGAGGTCGACGACCTCGAGCACGGTCATATTCCCAATCGCTTCGAGAATCTCGTCTTTCGAGACGGCCATGGGTTTCTCCTCAAGAGATCTGTATTGCTGTGAATCGGGTTGCTATCGGTTCGAGGACGCCGATCAGGCGGCCTCTTTCGCATCGCGAATCGCGGCGAGCGTGCGGACCAGTTTGCCCGGCACCTCGTTGATGGTCGCTGCGAGCTTCTGCACGGGAGCCTTCATCACCGACATCAACATGCTGACCGCCTGATCATAAGTCGGCATCTTGGCGAGATTGCCGAGCTCGGACGGATCCAGCAGCTTGCCGCCCAGGGCGACGAGACGCACCTGGAACTTGTCGTGCTCCTTTGCAAAGGCCTCTGCGACACGCGCGGCCGAGCCCGGATCATCGCGCGAGAATGCGAGAATCAGCGGACCCTTGAGTCCGTCCCGCATACACGCGAAATCCGTGTCTTCCAACGCGCGCCGCGCCAGGGTATTCTTGACCACACGGACATAGACCCCGGCTGCGCGCGCTTCAACACGCAGCTTGGTCAATTGCTCGACGGTCAAACCCCGATACTCGGCCCCGACGGCCGAGTAGGCACTCTTCGCGACTTCCGCGACTTCGGCGACGATGACTTCTTTCTGCGCCAGATTCAGCGCCATTGTCGTCACCTCCTGACTCGTGAACCCGGCCTGAGCCGGGTTGCACCCCGAGTCGCCGCGTCCCGCGGCCACCCGAAGCACCGATGATGTGCACCTTCATCAGCAAACAGCCTGACTCGGGAGCACCGTCTGCGCAGGCGCCGAGGGCATTAAGCCCCATCGGCCGAGTCCCTCACGGCACCGGGGGCACCTGCGGTCTTTGACGGTCTCCGGCGGCTGCCGAGACCTCAAAGAAACCTCGCATGATCTCGGCGCTCCTGCACCGAAGGACCACGGAATCGAACTAGAAACTCAATCCAGAGTGATCTAGGGTCAGACCAGGACCCATGGTGCTGGAGACCGTGACTTTTCTCATGTAGACGCCCTTGGACGCGGAGGGTTTGGCCTTCATGAGGTTGCCGAGTAAGGCTTCCAGATTCTCGCGAAGTTTCACCGGCTCGAAATCCACCTTCCCGAGAGGGCAGTGGATCACACCGGCCTTGTCCGTACGGTAACGAACCTGGCCCGCCTTGGCATTGCGCACGGCCTGGGCGACATCCGGCGTCACCGTACCCACCTTTGGATTCGGCATTAGGCCTCGGGGGCCCAGGATTCGGCCGAGCTGGCCGACAAGACGCATGGTATCCGGCGCGGCGACGAGGACATCGAAGTCGAGCCGACCGGCCTTGATCTCCTCGGCGAGGTCCTCGAATCCGACGCGGTCCGCTCCGGCTTCCGAGGCCGCATCCGCGGCCGCACCTTGGGCGAAGACCGCGACCCGCACCAGCTTGCCAATCCCGTGGGGCAAGACCGTCGAACCACGCACCACCTGATCGGACTTACGAGGGTCGACGCCCAGATTGACGGCCACGTCGATGCCTTCCGCGAACTTGACCTGGGAGAGCTCCTTCAAGAGCGCAAAGGCCTCTTCGGCCGGATAGAGCTTACTGCGTTCGACCCGCTCACGGATCGCACGGACACGTTTTGATAACCGAGCCATCAGTTCACCCCCTCCACGTCGAGACCCATGGCGCGCGCGCTTCCTGCAATGGTCCGCACGGCGGCATCCATGTCGGCGGCGGTCAAGTCGGGCATCTTGGTGTTCGCGATCTCCTCCAGCTGCTCACGCGTCACCGTGCCAACCTTGCTGGTATTGGGAGTCGGACTGCCCTTGGTGATACCGGCTGCCTTCTTCAAGAGGATCGAGGCCGGTGGCGTCTTGGTGATGAAGGTGAAGCTACGGTCCGAATAAACGGTAATGACGACCGGGATCGGCATCCCCTTTTCAAGCTCTTGCGTGCGCGCATTGAACGCTTTGCAGAACTCCATGATGTTGACGCCGTGCTGACCAAGCGCCGGCCCGACGGGAGGACTCGGATTTGCCTCCCCGGCCTTGACCTGCAGCTTGATATAGGCATTGATCTTCTTTGCCACGCTGGTTCTCCGATGGGTTCAAGCGCCAAGGGCGAGACCTTGGCTCCCCAGTCTGGCCCCTAAAGGGGATTGGATGATCGCGGGGCCGAGCCTACTTCGGACTCGATCCCCCAGATTGGACAAAGGTGCACCACAGACTCGAGGCAGGGAACAGGCTCGGTCAGCCCTTCTCGACTTGGGCGAATTCGAGATCGACGGGCGTCGATCGGCCAAAGATCAGGACCGACACCTTGACCCGACTCTTGTCGTAATCCACGTCCTCGACCACCCCATTGAAATCCGTGAAGGGACCGTCGATCACGCGCACGACCTCACCGGGCTCATATAGCACCTTCGGGCGCGGTTTCTCGCCGCCCTCCCTGAGACGCTGCAGCATGACTTCAGCCTGGGAGTCTGGAATCGGCGCTGGCCGGTCTCCGGTGCCACCGATGAAACCCATGACCTTGGGCACACTCTTGACGAGATGCCAGGTCTCATCGGTCATCTCCATATTGACCAAGACATACCCGGGGAAGAACTTACGCTCGCTCTTGCGCTGTTGACCGCCGCGCATCTCCACGACCTCTTCCGTCGGCACCAAGATCATCCCAAACAGCTCCTCGAGACCGGCTCGTTTAATGCGGTCCTCCAGGGAGCGTTTGACATGCCCCTCAAAGCCCGAGTAGGCATGGATGACGTACCAACGCTTGGGCATCCTCAGCCTCCCTGGCCGGTCAGGAAACGCAAAATCGCCATCAGCATCATGTCGAAAAGCCACAAGACGATCCCGACCACCAGCACCATGACGACCACGATCAAGGTCGTCTGCAGCGTCTCCTGCCGCGAGGGCCAAACGACCTTGCGGACCTCCATTCGCGCATCGGCGACGAACTGCCACAGCAGCCGGCCGCGCTCGGTCTGCAACGCGATGAAGGCGGCGACTCCTCCCAACACCAACAAGCCGATGACTCGAAGCAGCGTCGAAACGGCCGCGAAATAGTAGAAGGCGAAGATACCGCCGATCAACAAAAAAGCGGCGGCAGCCAGCTTGAATGTATCCAAGCTGGCACCCCGAGCCTCTGCGCGTGAGTTCATTTGGTTCGCTTGTCGCCTGAGCGATAGGTTATATGGCAGGCCAGGAGGGACTCGAACCCCCAACCTGCGGTTTTGGAGACCGCTGCTCTACCAGTTGAGCTACTGGCCTGTGTTCAATACCTGTTTCGTACTTGCCGGCCCACTTCGTTACCGGCCGGTTTCGGGGAGTTCCCTCCCCGGAATGGCTCGCTGCGCTGCGCTTGGGTTCCGGTCCGGGAATTCCCCGGCGCCCGAGCAGCCTGAGCCTTACTCGGTAATCTTCGCGACCACGCCCGCCCCGACGGTCCGGCCACCTTCGCGGATCGCAAACCGCAGGCCCTCTTCCATCGCAATCGGCGCAATCAATTCCACCTTCATCTGCACGTTGTCGCCAGGCATCACCATCTCTGTGCCCTCCGGCAACTCCACCGCACCCGTCACGTCCGTCGTCCGGAAGTAAAACTGCGGCCGGTAACCCTTGAAAAACGGCGTGTGACGACCACCCTCTTCCTTCGTCAGAACGTAAACCTCGGCCTCAAACTTCGTGTGCGGCGTGATCGAATCCGGCTTCGCCAGCACCTGCCCGCGCTCCACCTCGTCACGCTTCGTGCCACGCAGCAACACGCCCACGTTGTCACCCGCCTGACCCTCATCCAGCAGCTTCCGGAACATCTCCACGCCCGTGCACGTGGTCTTCTCCGTGTCCTTGATGCCGACGATCTCCACCTCGTCGCCCACCTTCACAATCCCGCGCTCGATGCGGCCCGTCACCACCGTGCCCCGACCC
>JANQGF010000016.1 GCA_028277465.1 Chromatiaceae bacterium | reverse complement strand
CTTGACGCCCGCCTTCTGCGTCGCGCCAGCAGTCACATAGCGCCGCGATGCGCCTGCCGGCGCTCCTTGAAGGCAGACGCCAATCCGGCGCCAGCTGGCATGAGAATTTCCAGCAATCGCCTAAAGTCTACAGTCGGTCACGCGAGTCCGCACTATCTTTGTGATATGATTCCAGCATAATTCTATGTGTTTTCGGTGCGATCCGAGTGACCTCGACGCACCGACGAGACCAAATCTACTCGCCTAACCGGCCGCGAATCTCACCCAGACCGACCTGAAGACCCCTGCCCGCCCCGTGAGGTGCTCCGGCGGAATGTCCCCATGTGCTGAGGATCCGACGTGCTTGATTCCAATAACGATAAGAGGGCACCAACCGAGAGACCCACGCTCGCCAAATCATTGACTGGAATTACGGGTTTCGATGCCATGGCAGGTGGATTACCTACCGGTCGCACCAGCCTCGTCGTCGGCGAGCCGGGTGCGGGAAAGACGCTCTTCGCCCTCCAGGTGCTCCATCATGCGGTGCGCTATCGGGACGAGCCAGGGCTGTTCGTCGCCTTCGAGGAGGATTCGGCCGAGATCATCGCCAACGCCGCCAGCTTCGGCTGGAACCTGCCCGAGCTGATCGACCGCAAGCTGTTCTTCCTGGATGCACACGTCGCGCCCGACATTGGTCTGGGTGGCGACTTCGATCTCGCCGGTCTGCTGGCCGCACTCGGTGCCAAGTCCCAGATGATGAACGCGAGGTGGATCGTCTTCGACGGCATCGACATGCTGCTGCGGTTGCTCGACGACCCAGCGGCGGAGCGTCGCGAGCTCTATCGCTTGCGTGAATGGCTCTTCCACAGCGGTCTCACAGGAATCCTGACCGGAAAGCGAAGTGGCTGGCAGGACGATCAGCCGGAAGATTACGGCATCCTCCAGTTCATGGTCGACTGTGTCATCGAGCTCGGGCGCAGGCGCCAAGGGCGCCATCATGTGCGTGAACTGGCCGTTCGAAAATACCGTGGCTCCGGATTCGCGGAGGGTGTCGCGCCGATCGTCTTTGGCGATGAGGGCATCGTCGTCAGCGGGATCGACCTGGTCGGTCGGGTGCTCGACTATCCGGTCTTCAACGACCGTGTCTCGAGCGGTCTGGCGAGTCTCGATGCCATGCTGGGCGGGGGCTATTATCGCGGAAGCAGTATCCTCCTGACCGGCCTTCCCGGGACGGCGAAGACTACCCTCTGTGGCCTCTTTGCGGTGGCCAGCTGCGAGCGCGGCGAGAGAACGGTCTTCGTCAGTTTCGACGAGAGCGCCGATGAGATCGTGCGCAATCTGGGATCGGTGCAGATCCGGCTCCGGGGGCTGCGGGAACGCGGTCTGCTGCATATGGTTTCGCTGCGGGCGGAGTCGGGCAATGCCGAGGAACATCTGTTGCGCATCGGGGACCTCATCCATGCGCACCACCCCAGTGCACTCATCATCGATCCCCTCTCGGCATTCATGTCTTCCACGACGACAGAGATCGCTTACGCCGTTGCGAAGCGGCTGATCGTGGTCGCCAAGGAGGCCGGGATCACCCTCTTCTGCACCAGCCTGACCGAGGAGAGCGACCCGCTGGCGGAGGGCAGTCGGCTACAGATCTCGACCTTGGCCGATATTTGGATCCACCTCACCTACAAGGTCGCAGGCGGTGAGCGGAACCGCGCAATCAGTATCGTCAAGGCGCGCGGCACCAACCACTCGAACCAGGTTCGCGAATTGCTCTTCGGCGAGCAGGGCCTGGAGCTGACGGAGGTCTACAGCGAGGGTGGCGAGGTCCTATTGGGGACCCTGCGCTGGCAATACGAACAGAACCGGATGCGCGAACGCGAGCGGGCGCACCAGGAGCGGGAGGCCAGACTGCGCGAGTTGGAGATGGAGATCGAGGAAACGGAGGCGCGTCTCGCCATGCTGCAACAGGATCTGTCGCTCAAGCGTGCCAACCTCGAGGCTCTGGTTGCCGAGGACCGGTCAGAGCTGGAGCGAGACGCGCGTGAGCGGGTCGAGCGCGTGCATCTGCGCGGCGGCGTCCAGGCATGACGTTATGATGGATGAGCCGCTCTACCATCGATACCGCCTCTATGTTGCGGGGGATGCGCCGAACTCGCTTCGGGCACGGCACAATCTCGAACGGCTTTGCCGCCGATACCTGGGTGACGCCTATGCGATCGAGGTGGTGGATGCGTTGAACGAGCCGCAACGGGTATTGGAGGAGGGCGTCCTGGTAACGCCCTTCTTGGTTCAGCTCGAGCCCTGGACCGTGCGACTCGCGGGTGATCTCAGTGACGAGGCAGCCGCGATCGCCCTCATGCGACTGGCTTGAAGCCCCTTCTCACCTTGGCACCCAAGGCGCTACTCCGAACCAACGAGCCACTGAGGGAGCTTATTACCAAGCTCGCTCGCGCCCATGATGAGGTCGAGCGCTTGGTCGGGAGCTCGGTGGACGCCGTGGTCGATCCAGAGACCGGCCGCACCTTCATGTTGTCCGGTGCCCAGGAGGCCTATGTGCGGCTGCAACGCGAAACGGCCGCCCAGGCAGAGCGGCTGCGTCTGGCCGCCAATGTGTTCAAGTATGCGCACGAAGGAATCCTGATCACGGACGCCCATGGCATCATCGTCGACGTCAACGATATGTTTTCGGAGATGACGGGTTATGCGTCCGAGGAGCTCATCGGTAAGACACCTCGCCGGTTCAGATCGCTCCATCGGGCTCAGGGCTTTTCGGTCACCAGGATGTGGCGTGATGTCAATGATCAGGGATACTGGCACGGCGAGATCTGGAATCGACACAAGGACGGCAAGGAGTATCTGGTGCGGCTCACGGTGTCGGCGGTCCGCACACCGGACGGAAGCATCAGCCATTTCGTCGCCACCTTTTCCGACGTCACCTTGCTGTATGAGCAGCAGCAAAGGCTCGAGCGGCTCGCACATTATGACCCGCTCACCCATTTGCCGAACCGGGCCCTGCTCGGTGACCGCTTCCAGCAGGCGTTGGTCCAATCGCGCCGCGCCGAGACCTTGCTCGCCGTCGGTTACCTGGACCTCGATGGTTTCAAGGCCATCAATGACAATCTGGGTCACAATGCCGGTGATCAGCTCCTGGTCCAAGTGGCCCACCGTATCCGGCTGCATCTGCGTGGCGGCGATACCGTGGCCCGCTTCGGCGGCGACGAATTCGTGCTGCTTCTGTCTGGGCTCGACGCGATCCAGACCTGCACCCAGATCCTGGAGCGCTTGCTTCAGGCGGTTGCCGAGCCTTATCAACTGGATGAACGAAAGATCTGTGTGCACGCCAGCATCGGCGTGGCCTTCTTCCCCCGTGACGGCTCCGATCCGGATCTGCTGCTCAGAGAGGCCGACCAGGCCCTGTATCTGGCGAAACAGCTCGGCCGTAACCGTTATCATCTCTATCATCAGCTGGCGTGATGCGGAGCGCGCGGACCTTGTCCGCCCTCGCAGTGATCCGTGCCCGACTGGCGTGTCATAGGATGATTAGGCGATTGCCGGAAATGTTCATACCAGATGGCGCCGGATTGAGGCTCGCCTTCAAGGAGCGCCACCAGGAGCATAGTCGGGCTATGTGACTGGTGG
>JANQGF010000021.1 GCA_028277465.1 Chromatiaceae bacterium | reverse complement strand
CCCTCGACTTCAGGCTTCAGGAAGGCTCGATTTCATGACCCCTGCCTCCTTCGCTGGGCGCAGTTCTGGGACAAGATCGATCAGTTCGGTGCACAATCGCGCTAATCCACATTAGGAAGAGGCAGCGCCCACACGAGGATCTTCAAGGGTGGCAAAATGATCGATGACGCTGGCAGACATGCGACTCTCCTCAAAGCGATTGGCTTTCAGGGTGCCGCAACATCATGTCAGATCTGGCGTTTATACGCGCCCGCCCCGCCGGTTTGGCTGGCACCGTCTGCTTGCACGTTGGGAAGTAGTAGAATATGGATGGCTTCATAGTCCGCTAATACTGGATTTCAAGACCTGAACCCATGACCCCTGCCGAGCCTTTGGGGACCCCGAGCCGGCTCACTTCCAGCTCAGTGGAAAATGATCTCGGGTGTCTCGGCGGTCAGGAGGCGCTCGGACCACGCCTCAAGCTGCTCTGGCGCGGCAGATTCGATGCGTGCGCGGTACGTCTCGGCTAAATCGGGACCGAATTTGTGGGCCAGAAGACGCAGTAAGATGGTGGCTTCGCCCTGCTGCAAGCCCTGCTGCAAGCCCTGCTGCAAGCCCTGCTGCAAGCCCTTCTCGATCCCTGCCTGTTCAACGGTTGTCACATACGGCATACGTTGTTGCTCCTCGAAGGCATAGAGTTGCTTACGGAAATCCGCCTCCAGCACCGCCGGCAGGCGGATCATCCAATCGATCAGGCGGAAGAGCGCCAGAATCAGCCCGCGCTCGTAGCCGCGCTCGTACATCAGGCGGATAAGGCGGAATTTCCAGCCCTTGAGCGTCTCGGGGTCCGCGGTGACTTTGGCGCGGATCTGCGCCATGACTACCAAGGCGAAGACGTTGGCGCTTGTCTCCAGCTCGGCCCAGCGCTCGGGCTCCGCATAGTCGAGCAGCTTGACCATCGGAAACGCGAAGTCGATCCGACAGCCCCACCGAGCATAGCGAAAGTGGCTGGGGCGAAAGCTCGCCCGCGTGTCGGCCAGCACCGCCACGCTGACGACGTCGATCCCATAGCGATCGCGCAGACGAGACTGATAGGCATACATCCGCTCGGTGAAGCCACCCTCAGGCTCGCCCTGGACTTCTACGTGGATCAGCACCCAGGTCTCGGCACCGTCGCGCGAGCGCACACGCGCCAATTTGTCGGCGTACCGACGTCCACTGGCGCTCTCCACACTGATCTGCTGCAGCTCCTTGTCGAGAAAGACTAGCGGTGCCTCCCAATCGATCTCGGCATGGATAGCCGGGAACAGCAGCGCCAGAAATTCCGGGAAGAAGCGCTCCAAGGCCTCCTTCCACGGGCTGTCGTGATCGCTCATGGGCGAGCTGGATGCCGAGATGCTGGTGTCGACGCTCATGCGGCCAGTGTAGCCGATCGAGGGCGTACAAAAGGCGTCGAAGAATCATTCGGCCACGGTCCCTTGTTTCTTGACCCCGTGACCATGACCACGTCACGAGCTGGGTGTGGCCGGTGCGCTCGAGCACTCGAACAATGGCCGAGCCGACCATGCCGCGATAGCCGGCGACGTAGATGGAGGACGAGGAGCGCAAGGCGTGACGGCTTGACATGAATGAGGGTCCCTCGCTTCGATTGAATGCCTGTGAGCGGCTAGACCGGATTGGCGATCGACGCGCCGCATGCGGCTGACGGCGAGTCTTCCAGCCAGCGCACCGCCCGGCTGACGGTCGAATAATGCACCCCGAAATGCTCGGCGATCTCGCGCATACTGTAGGCTCCGGTCAAGAAGGCCCGCGCCATCGCCTCGCGGGGATTAGAGTAGTCTTGCGCAAAACGGGCCAATGACGGCGCCAAGGCCCGACGCTGTACACGCGGCACCTCACGCAACGGCTCTAACGGCATCCCAGCCCTCGTGAAGCGCTCCACAAAGGCATCGGTCCCGAGAAACACCTGATGGCGCAGGCCCTCCCAAAGGCTTGGCTGACCCACGCCATCCGCCACAAACGCGGCATAACCGGCGCGGGCCGAGGCACAATCCTCGCCGAATTGCGCGAGCAGCCAGTCGGTCTCGAGCCAACCCGGCGCAGTGACTTCGCCCACCATGGCCCCATAGCTGCTCCACAGCCAGTCCGCCGCTTGGGCTACCATCCGCGCCCGCACCGGATTGAGCACCACATAACGCGCAAGCTCCAGCAAATACGCATCGCGCTCGACCAAGATGCCCTTGAAGCGCCCCTGGAACAAATGACCGACCAAGCCGTGACGCCGGTTGAAGCCTTGCGTATAGACGCCATTGAGCTGGCGCATCCCCTTGGACAGATTCGCCTCGAGCGTCTCCACCACCAGATGATAGTGATTGGTCATCTGACAGTAGGCATGACAGCGCCAGTTGAAGCGCTCGCAGACCCGCCCGACAACCTCCAGCCAATCCTCCCGATCCTGCTCATCACGGTAGATCGGCTCCCGCCGGTCCCCGCGCGCGGTGACGTGGTAGAGTCCGCCCGCCAGCTCGATGCGCAAGGGTCTTGCCATCCAGCTTCACTTCACGCGCGCATGCGGGATGTTCGGACTGTCCGGATTGACAATAATCGTTTGTCGACTCGGAGACAGAACGAGATCCATATCCTCCATTGGCACGACACCGAGCAGAACCTCGTCCCCCATCACCAACGCCCCCACAAAGCACAAACGATTTTCAAACGTGACTTTCAATGGGCCGACATAAGGAACACGCATCGACCGACCATCGGCTACCGTGACCTCTCGTAAGGACTCGGTTTGTAAATCCAGCTGCACAGCAACATGCTCGGGAATACAGAGCATGAGAGCCCCTGTATCGGCAAGCGCCTGAAGCGTGATTGGGTGCAGTTCTGGTTTGCGCGGATTGCTTAACGTGATGTCAGCGAACACGTGCCCCATGATGATTTGCGCTCCGATGCCGATGATGTCCAACGAAGGATATTCGATCTTTGCTGGATTTCAAGACCTGGCCGTATGCCGTAACAGGCTGATTAACTTGCGGGTTTAAGTCCCGCCGATGGAGTTGCTCGTACACCATTGTAGTGCCCCGGAGCGGCGTTTGGGTAACCAAGGGTCGTGAGTTTCGTGGGTGCAAAAGCACAGGCCGCAGCGCCAGCGAACCTAGAGGTAGCCTCGTCACTTAGTCGAAGAAGCCGACCCTGTGGTCAGAAGGGGAAGGCCGCTGCCGGTGGGAAGAGACAACGAGAGCGTCCCATCGATTCTTCCGGGGTAGCAGGGGTGGCATGTGGTGGAAGTCAATCAGTCCCAGTGCGGGAGACCCGTGGCGGTGGCGGCCCAGAACCGTCAACCGCGTCGTATAAGGCGAGTCCGAAGTCGACGCAGGCCGTCACGGGAGTCGGAGGGGCTCATAGTACCGTTTGAGGGTCTGGGACAACACAACCCGGCCCGAGGAAAGGAGCCCTACTTTGTGCACGCAACCAAAGCGCGGAGGATCAGGAGATTGCGGCCATGTCGCTAACAACTCCGGAAACGATCAGGACGTTGCAGCGGAAGCTCTACGCCAAGGCCAAGCAAGAACCGG
>JANQGF010000224.1 GCA_028277465.1 Chromatiaceae bacterium | reverse complement strand
GATTGATGACGATGACCGAATGGCCGTGCTGATGCAGCGCGGTGGCGATGCCATGGGTGCGGACGGCATAGCCGTTGCTCGAATAGGGGTAGGAGTGGCTAACGACATAGGCGATGCGGCCGGGGACGCGCCAGGGCGGAGCGGCAAGTTTCGAGTTGCCGGTTGCAAGGGGGCGCGGATGCTGCATCGAGATGGCGGGTTTGTTCATCAGCCTTTACTGCTCGGACAAGGGCGCATCTCGCAGGGCTTTGACCGCTGCTTCGGTCAAACCGGCGGCGGTGGCAATCTGCTCATCGGTCAGGAGGTTCATGGCCAGGAGATTGCGTGCCACTTCTTTGCGGCCTGCTTCGCGGCCCTCGCGTTTGGCTTCGTTCAGAAAGGAGGTTTCATCGTGTAACGCGCGCTCGCGCACGAAAGCGAGGCGGCGGGCTTTCTCATCCGCGCTGAGGGCGCGCAGGCGGTTCATGGCTTGAACCACGGGTTCGTGAGCGATGGTGGCCATGGTGAGATCCTCGTGCCAGTGTTTGAAAAAAGTGATCCAGGTGCGCAACGGGCCGGGTGGCAGCTCGAGGCGGTCGGCTTTTTTCAGCTCGATCAGGTTGAGCTGCAAGCTGTTGCCGAGGCTGACCTGGGGTTGGATGGCGTCGCGCATCTCAAAGCGCCAGATGGCCTGCTGGCATTCGGCCTTGGTGGCGGTGAACAGGTCGAAGTCGAGCAAATGCAGACCAATGGCGGCGCGTAACTCGCTGTAGTCCTCGCTGGTGAGCAGCTGACCGCCCAAGGTGCGCGCCAGGTAGAACAGCCCGCGCTGGTGCCAGGCGCCGTAGCGGCGCACTTGGATTTCGACATTGTAGCAGTGACCTTCGGCATCCTGAGCCAGCACATCGAGGATGATGTATTTCCCGGTGAGATCCTCCGGCTCGATGTTGGGGTTGAGGATCTCGACCGCGGTGATGTCAGGCAGGTCGGGGCGCAGGTCGTTGATCAGCGCCACCAGCAGTTCGGGCGCCTCGACGAACAGCCGTTTGAAGACGTAGGAACGATTCAGAAACAAGTGGTGCAACTTGAGCCGCCCTTGTTGGGCACGCTACGCTTTGCCCAACCTACGGTGTGTAGGTTGTTTCTGAATCATTACTTAGAGCAAGGTCACCGCGTCCTCGAACGCCAGTCGCGGACCCCGCGGGTGCAACCCGCTCCCCTCCCCGTAGCCGATGTTGGCCAGGAGGTTCGAGCGGAAACGGCCGTCCGGAAAGAACTCGGCATCGACCCTGGCGTTATCGAAACCCGACATGGGGCCGACGTCCAGCCCCAAGGCCCGCGCGGACAGAATGAGATAGGCACCCTGTAGGGTGGCGTTGCGGAAGGCGGTCGTCTCGGCCAACTCGGGGTTCGAGGCGAACAGGTCGCGGGCGTCCGGCGAGTGCGGCCAGAGCTCCGGCAGATGGTCGTAGAAACGAGTGTCCTGGGCCACGATCAGTGTGACCGGTGCCTCCCGGACCTTGGGCACATTGCCTTCCATCAGCGCTGGCTCGAGCCGTGCCTTCGCCTCCGGGGTACGCAGAAAGACGAAACGCCCCGGCAGACAGTTCATGCTGGTGGGACCCCATTTGGACAGCTCGTAGAGGGCTTGAAGCTGTTGGTCCGTCACCTGCCGGTCCTGCCAGGTCGGGTAGGTCCGGGCGGCGCGGAAGAGCTGATCGAGTGCCTGGTCGTCGAGAGGTCGTTTCATCATCGGATCATCCTATTGTGCTCGATTTCGTGTCCACCGGGTCGACCCGGGCGTCCGGGGTCAGGGGAGATCGAAGACCAGCACCTCCGCCTGCTCGATGCCGCTCAATCGGATCTCCGACTCCTGGCTCACCGCCGCGCCGTCGCCGGTCGAGAGTCTCTTTCTCCTCGTGATCCACCAGCCTGCCCAATACGCGACGCCCCTTCTATGGCGATCGCACCGGATGCCTCGAAGATCCATTCGGGCATGTGTGGTTCCTGGCGACCCACACAGAGGACCTCACGCCAGACGAAATCTACCGACGCGCCGAGACCTTCTTCGCCGGCACTTGAGTGCCGGTTAATCCAACATCCGCAACACCTTCCAGACGCCCTCCACCTGACACAGCTCCGCCGTCGTCTGCTCCTCGATGCCCTTGGCGCGGTTGTCGACGCGCAGACGCCTGCATTTCATCTCTTGGTGCTCAAAGCTGCGCAAGGCCTCCGCACTGCCGCGGTTGCCCGTGGCGTCGTTGTGCCAGCTCCTGGACCGATTGTCCGTCGGGTCCGCAAGCACGGCTTCGATGTTCGCAGACATTCTCGCGCTGTCCTCGGCGTTGAAATAACGCATCGGCGCCTGCTCCAGAAAACCGTAGACGGCGCAGAAGGCGCTGTCCGAGTGCACGAACAGGAGGGATAGCGACAGGACTCCAAGGGGCAATAGGGCAATCGACGTGCGCATCGTTTGGTTTCCGCGTGCGATTCTCGGTGGCTGGAGTATATAAGAGGGACGGGAGATTGACTTGCCGCGTCCCTGTTTCGTGGTCAGTGCGAGACACCAGGGATGACCACCAGGGAATCCTCGAAACCGAATTGGAACGAGATGATGGATGTAAGATGTTAATATTCGATCTGATTATCGTTGTGATCTGCATTGCCGTACTCTTGCAGCTCGGGTACGACCTGTTCAGATGTCTGGTCGGACTCCTGCAAATCTTGACAGGGGGACCCCAACCCGTGGGATTGAAGCACCCTCCTGCGCCTGAAGCGAGTTACCGTGGAACAGCACCCCAGCCGCTCGATTTGGTGGGAGCGGCGCCTCGACGCGACGAGCCTGCAAACTGCTGCGGCTCTTGTTCCATGCTCCGGGGTGCCAGAGACATGGCATGACCGTTAGCCCTATCAAGGCGCAAGATTCCGAATGAGCCCGCAGCATCGGTTCGATCCCGTCCATTCTGGAGATGAGTCTCATGCAGATACTGACCATCAACGGCGCCGAGCATCGGATCGACGCACCCCCGGAGATGCCTCTACTGTGGGCGATCCGCGACCTGGTCGGACTCAAAGGCACCAAGTACGGCTGTGGGATCGCCCAGTGCGGTGCCTGCACCTTGTTGATCAACGGCCTCCCCCAGCGCTCCTGCGTACTCCCACTATCGGCGACCGTGGGTCGGGCCATCACCACGATCGAGGGCCTGGACGATCGGGTCGGGCAGGCGGTCAAGTCGGCCTGGGCGGAGCTGGCAGTGCCTCAGTGCGGCTATTGTCAGTCGGGCCAGGTCATGGCCGCGACCGGACTGCTCAGCAGGAATCCCAGTCCGACGGATGCCGAGATCGCCGACCAGATGGCGGGGAACATCTGCCGCTGCTGCACCTATCACCGCGTCAAGCAGGCCGTGCGTCGCGCGGCTGATGCCCTGGCTTGATGGAGGGCCGCCGACCATGAGCACCCGCATCCTCAATCTCTCCCGCCGAGAGTTCCTCGCCGCCGGCGTGCGTGCGGGGGTCGGCTTGACGCTCGGTCTGTCACTCCCGGGGGTGGCCCGAGTGGCCGAGACGCCTTCCGGCCAGTCCGGGACCCTGGCGCCACCCGTCTTCGCGCCCAACGCCTT
Source organism: Chromatiaceae bacterium (assembly GCA_028277465.1). Classification (GTDB taxonomy): domain Bacteria; phylum Pseudomonadota; class Gammaproteobacteria; order Chromatiales; family Chromatiaceae; genus JANQGF01. Next base: position 3,792 of record JANQGF010000224.1, on the reverse strand, counting down.
CGTGCGCATCGGCGCCGACGACCGTGTCGCCGTGATCGCCAAACACCTGGAGATGGGTCAGGGCGCCCACACGGGGATGGCGACCCTGGTGGCTGAGGAGCTGGACGCGCGTTGGCCACAGATCGAGATCCTTGCCGCCCCGGCCGACGCGAAGCGCTATAACAATCTCTTCTGGGGACCGGCGCAGGGTACCGGTGGAAGCACCGCCATCGCCAATGCCTTCGAGCAGATGCGCAAGGCGGGGGCGACCGCCCGCGCCATGCTGGTTCAGGCGGCGGCACGTGCCTGGACGGTACCCGAGCAGGAGATCGAGGTGAGCGAGGGCCTGCTGCGTCACAGCGCCAGCCAACGCCAGGCGACCTTCGGCGAGCTGGCCGCGGCCGCGGCCGCCCTGCCCGTGCCGGACGAGATCGCCTTGAAGGCGCCGGCTCAGTTCAAGCTCATCGGGCAGGACTTGGAGCGCAAGGATCTGTGGCCCAAGATCGATGGCACGGCGGTCTTCACGCAGGATGTCGAGCGCCCCGGGATGCTGGTGGCCGTGGTCGCTCACCCGCCACGATTCGGCGCCAAGGTCCGGTCGTTCGACCCCGTCGAGACCCTGAAGCAGCCAGGTGTGCGGCAGGTCGTGTCGATCCCCTCCGGTATCGCCGTGCTGGGCGATCATTATTGGGCGGCCGAGCTTGGGCGCAGGGCGCTCAAGGTCGATTGGGACGAGCGCGCCGCGATGGTCGAGGGCTCCGCCGAGATCTCCGCGCAGTACCGGCGGCGCTTGGAGCAGCCGGGGGTGGCGGCCCGCGCCGAGGGTGACCCCGATACCCTGCTCGCGCGGGCCGCCCGGGTCGTCCGTGCCGACTATGCCTTTCCTTTCCTCGCCCATGCCGCGATGGAGCCCATGAATTGCGTGATCGAGCGCCGTGGCGAGGGCGGCGTGGAGCTCTGGTACGGGGCGCAGGTTCAGACCGCCGACCAGGCCGCGGTCGCCCGCACCCTGGGTCTGGAGCCCACGCAGGTGCGGATCAACACACTCTTCGCCGGCGGTTCTTTCGGCCGGCGAGCGAATCCCGCGTCGGACTATGTGGTCGAGGCGGCCGAGATCCTGAAGGCGATCGAGGGCAGGTCGCCGGTCAAGCTGGTGTGGTCCCGTGAAGACGACATGCGTGCCGGCTGGTTTCGGCCGGCCTACATGCACCGCATGGAGGCGGTCTTGGGGGAGGATGGGCTGCCTGTCGCCTGGCGCAACCGCATCGTCGGTCAATCGATCGCCGCCGGGACGGCCTTCGAGTCCCTGCTGGTCGAAGAGGGTGTCGATGCGACCTCGGTCGAGGGGGCCGCGAACCTTCCCTATGACATTCCCAATCTGAAGGTCGAGCTGCAGACCACCGAGCTCCCGGTGCCGATTCAGTGGTGGCGGTCGGTCGGCTCGACCCATACCGGCTACGCGACCGAGACCTTCATCGATGCCCTGGCGCGCGAGGCGGGTCGGGATCCAGTCGCCTATCGGCGTGCGCTGCTGGCCAAACATCCTCGTCATCTGGGGGTGCTCGCGCTGGCGGTGAAGCACAGCCAGTGGGGACAACCGATCGCCGCCAATCGCGGACGCGGGGTGGCCGTTCACGAGTCCTTCAACTCCTATGTCGCCATGGTCGCCGAGGTCACCCTGGAGGAGGGCGGCCGCTACCGGGTGGACCTGGTCGATGTCGCCGTGGATTGTGGCATCGCGGTCAACCCCGACATCATCCGCGCCCAGATGGAGGGTGGGCTCGGGTTCGGTTTGAGCGCCCTGCTGGCCGACGAGATCACCATCGAGGCAGGTGCCGTGGTGCAATCCAACTTCAGTGGCTACCGGGTGCTGCGTGCCAATCAGATGCCGCAGGTTCGGGTCCACATCGTCCCCTCGGCGGAGTCGCCGACCGGTGTGGGTGAGCCGGCCACGCCGGTGATCGGCCCGGCGGTGGCCAACGCCCTCGCCGCGATCACGGGACGTCTCTACAGCCAACTCCCCGTCCGTACCGCATGAAGGAGCATCCCGCTCACTATGGAGGCGACTTCGAGGTCGTGAGCGCCCTCCTCGACTGGGCGGCTGCCGGCGACGCGGGCGCGATGGTCACCGTGCTACGGACCTGGGGCTCGTCACCGCGTCCGCCCGGGTCGTTGGCTGCCATCCGGCGGCGCGATGGGCGACTGGTGGGATCCGTGTCCGGCGGTTGCGTCGAGACCCATCTGGTCGAGCGTTACACCGCCGGAGAGCTCGCGGACTGTCCGACCCGTGTCGCCTATGGGGTGGATCCGGCCGGAGCGGCGACCTCGGTTCTGCCCTGTGGCGGCCAGCTGGAGCTCCTGGTCGAAGAGCCCGAGGCGGAGTCGTTGCGTCCGATCGCGAGCGCGGTGGCCGCGGGTGAGCTGCTCGAGCGGCGGCTGGATCTGGAGACCGGCGAGGTGGTACTCGGGCAGCCATCGGACGCCACCGAGTTTCGCTTCGAGGACCAGACCGTCTCCAAGCGATTCGGTCCCCCTTGGCGGCTCGTCCTGATCGGCGCGGGCCAGCTCGCGGATGCGCTGGCGCGAATCGCGCTCACACTGGATTTTCGTGTCACCCTCTGCGACCCGCGACCGGGTTATGGCAGCGACCTCCCGGGGGTGGAGTGCAGACGGGAGATGCCGGATGACCTCATCGCCACGCTGCCCCATCCCCATCGCACCGCGGTCGTCACCCTGGCCCATGACCCCAAGCTCGACGACCTGGCACTGATCGAGGCCCTGCCGTCCGGCTTCTTCTATGTCGGCGCGCTCGGATCGAGACGCTCGGCCGCCTCCCGGCGCGAGCGGCTGCGGCAGTTCGGAATCGCGGACACCGCGCTCGCCCGGCTGAGCGCGCCCGTGGGCCTGGATATCGGCAGCCATCGCCCGGCCGAGATCGCCGTGGCGATCGCCGCCGAGCTCATCGCCGCGCGTCAGTGAATCGAGCCGGGGCGGGGTCATGAGGTTCACCGGCGTACTGCTCGCGGCCGGGTTTGGCAGGCGCTTCGGCGCGGACAAACGGACCTTGGGGCTCCCAGACGGCAGCTCTCTCTTGACGCATGGCGCACGATCGATGCGGCTGGTACTCGATGACGTCGTCGTGGTCTTGCGGGCCGGCGAGACGCCGCTGGCGCAGGCGCTGTCGAGCCTGGGCTGCCGGTTCGCATTCAATCCACGACCGCTGGAGGGCCTGGGTAGCAGCATCCGTTGTGGCGTGGCGACGAGCGCCAACAGCGATGGCTGGTTGATCCTCCCGGCCGATCTCCCGTTGGTGCGCCCTACCAGCCTGCGTCGGGTCGTGGCACGCCTCGCGACCGCAAGTGCCGTGGTTCCCCTGTGTCACGGCCGGCGCGGCCATCCGGTGGGCTTCTCGCGGCGCTTCAGAGGCGAGCTGCTGGCGCTGACCGGCGATCGGGCCGGACGGGAGGTCCTGAAGCGAGCGCCCAAGGAGGTCGTCTGGCTCAACCTGCATGATCCGGGGATCTACCGCGACGTCGATCAGGCGAGCGATTTCGACTCGATCAGACGGGATTTCGCGCCATGGCAGCCGCATGAGCGGCCCCCCTGAACCAGATTCGAGGCATCAGGCCGTTTCCGAAAGCCACGCCCTGTTCCATGTCTCGACATACATTTGGGAGCAAGTATCCGCCTTTTTCATGGGGTCGAGGTAAAGATGGGCTAACGGTCATGCCGTGTCTCTGGCACCCCGGAGCATGGAACAAGAGCCGCAGCAGTTTGCAGGCTCGTCGCGGCGAGGCGCCGCTCCCACCAAAT